>NZ_JBHYNC010000027.1:0-73560 GCF_042743165.1 Gordonia sp. NPDC058843 | reverse complement strand
CCACCAGCATCAATCGCCTCCCAAAACCCTCCACAAACCTCCACGCCACACCAGCCTCAACAGTCAGGCTGTTGCGCTGACCACTTGAACCTGCCCGGTAGTCAAGGTGGCCGCGGAGTGAAGTCGTTCAAAGGTCTCAGCGGTGCCGCGGACATTCCCGCTTGCGGTGGTCATTTCACTCGTGACGGCGAGTACGTGCCGCCTGATTCTGCTGACGAGGTTCACGCCACTAATCGCACCACGGCCGACAAGGCCGGTGATGCCGCTCCGTTGGCTGCGGTGCGCGCGATTCGTGAGCAGGTCAGTGCAGTTTTTGGATCCGACGAGGACGACGACGGGAGTGTCCCGGCCACGCGCATTCTCGACGGCGCTGCGTGGCTGCTCGAAGACGCCGAAGAGGTTTCCGCGGTGTGGGGCTCCGCTCGCCGGGTGTTGTGGTCCAGCGGTGAGGCTCTGATGGTCACGGGCATATCTGGTGTGGGGAAGACTTCGATTGCCGCGCAGTTGCTTACGGCGTCGGTCGGGCTGCGCTCGTCGGTGTTGGGATTTCCGGTCACCGAGTGCGAGCGTGTGCTCTATCTGGCGATAGACCGTCCGAAGCAGGCGCGCCGCAATCTCCGACGGTTCTTCACCAATGACGAGGCCACTCGCACTAGCGGTCGGTGGTCGGTGTGGCAGGGTCCGCCGTGGGAAGACTTCGCGGTGAGTCCGCAGGTGTTCCTCGAAACGTGCTGCGCAGCGGGCCTTAAACCTGGTGACCGCGTCATCGTGGACTCGATCAAGGATGCCGCGATGGGGCTGTCTGAGGACCGTGTCGGCGCTGGATACAACCGTGCGCGTCAGTTGGTGTTAGCCGAGGGCATCGACGTGCTCGAACTGCATCACATGGTCAAGAAGTCCGGCGACGGCCCGCCGAAGTCGATCGCCGATGTATACGGGTCAAACCACTTGACCAACGGCGCGGGCTCGGTCCTGCTGATTCACGGTCAGCCGGGAGATCCGGTGGTGACCATGTTGCACCTGAAGCAGCCCGACGAAGACGTCGGCCCGCTCGTGGTAACGCACACCGAGCGCGGTGACAGCGTCGTGAACGACAAGGCGACCGACGTAGTCGAGATTGTGCGGCGGTGCGGTGCGAAGGGTGCCACAGCCGACGACGTTGCGGTGGTCCTGCTCGATAAGGCACGGCCGTCGAACGCTGACCGGGAGAAGGCGAAGCGACGCCTCAGCGGAGCGGTGAAGCGGGGTCAGCTTGTCGAGCAGAAGGGCCGACCGGGCGGCTCGACACCGACGCCGTCGCGGTGGTTTCTTGCCGCCAGAGCTGACGGCGAGAGTTGAGTCAACCGTGACAACTCGGGACGTCCAGACCATTCACGAAACCATTCACGGCCCTTTCGTGAAAGCAACCATTCATGCCATTCACGTTTGGGGTATTTGCGCAGGTAGGGCATTCACGGACCCATTAACGGCGGCCATTCACGGTTTCCCTGCCCCCTATAGGGGGCAGGGAGCCGTGTGGATGGGTCAAGACCCGAGAGACGAGGACATATGACCGCGAGCACCGGAGGCACCGGCCCTCGTCGGGCCAAGGACGTCGAGCAGCAGATAGCCCGGCGCGCACAGTTCGACCGCTATTGCGATCGGCAGATGAGGAACCCGATTCCGGGCACCACCTGGCACCCGCTCTACCGCTGGCCGTCGGAGACCGACGCCGAGTACGCGGCACGAGTCGCCGAGTACGAGCGGACCCAACAGACCACCGGGGAGATCAACAACACCAACAAGGCCCACCGGGCCGGATAGGAGAAGACATGTCCACGAGTTTCGACCCCGCTGTGCCGCCGCCGGAGGCAGCGTTCACTCGCAAGCGCGGCCACGACGACGCCGGGACCGCGATGCCCGACCGCGCAGCAATGAAGCGGATGAACGAGGCCACCGCCGCACGGAACTCCGATGCACGTATGGCACGCGAGACCGCGAGCGCGCGGGCCTTCGTGCCGCCAACTCCGCGTAGTGTGCCGCCGCACCCGCCGACGCCGAAGCTCGCCGACGCCGGTGACATCGGGCAGCAGGTCGCCGAGCTGGTAAGGCTCGACCGCGTCGCAGGCGCGTTGTCCCGTGCGACTGCGCGGATCGACGAGGAGGCGCGCGAGATCACCGCGGCCGCCGAGCGCGACAACCTTCGGGCCCGGATCGCCGAAGCGGCCGACGCCGCCCTCGACGCCGCCGAGCGCAAGGAGAAGGCCCCGCCAACTCTGCTGCCGATCCTTCAGTGGGACCGCGATCGGATTGACCACACGCCGGTGGTCATTGAGAAGGGACTTCGGACGACCATCGACAACGGCGTCTGCAATCGTGCCCTCGCGGCGGTGCACGGCGTGCTCGACGAGATCGACGCCGCGGTCCTCGCCGAGGCCGACCGCGTGCTGGCCGGCGTTTCCCAGGCCCACGAGCGCTTAAAGCTGGCTGGGCTGTCGGTCGGCGCAACCCCCGAGGAGGTGATCGACAACGGCGACGACGGCGCACTGTCCGCAGTGCGCTTGTGGCGGTCGTCGGTGTCGCGCTGGGAGAACGTGCAGGCCGTTCGCCAGTGGGTCGCCTCTGTGCTCGATCGCGGGTTTGAGATCCGTGACGGTGTGCTTCGTGTGGTGCCGCCGCCCCGGGTTCGGTCGGGGTCGTTCCTCACCGACGAGGAAGCGCGTAAGGCCAACAGCCCGCAGGCCGAGGCTCGTACCCAGGGGTCGCAGTGGGAGGCGTCCACTGCGCCAGGATGTCTGTCAGACACGGGGTCTCACGAGGTGCTGCGGTGGTGGGTTGGCCTCAGTGAGGGACAGCGTCCGCGGCCGCTGGGAGTCGCGGACCTCGATCGGACTGTGAGGAAGGGGAAGTGAGCATGTACGACGAAGAGTTGGGTTACAGGCGCGGTTTCGCTCGCTACCTCGACAAGGCCGTGCACGAGCAGCCACACACCGCTGCGGACGCCGTGCGTGAGCGTGAGACGCGTGGGAAGCGTCCCCCGCGTGACGTGGCCAACAAGGGGTTCGGCCGGTACCTCGACCGGGACAGGCCGTTAGGCGGCTAAGCGTCGAACTGAGGCCCCGATACTGCGCTCGTGCGCGGTGTCGGGGCTTCGTCGCGTGTGATGCGGACCGGTGAGCGCGTCCACTGAGGTACAGGGGGACCCGCGCCGGTCGATCGGCAGGGCCCCGCTGCGCGTGCTGTCGGCGAAGACCTGCGAAGGCCCCAGGATGACGCCGAAATCGCCCTGACCTGACATTATTTCCCCTGGCGGCCACACGTCGGGCCTATCTGAGCGGTCATCGACATCGAAATACGTTGTCGCGCAACAGATGAAATCAAACCAAGCTTCAGGGATCGATTCGTTGCCAAGATTGTCGGGCGAGCAGCGGAGCGTAATTGTCCGACCTGGTTGATGGCTGCAAGCAAGACTGGGTCGGTGTTGCCGCCTTCGGCCAATTGGACAGTCCCCGAGCAGGACACTCGTCACCAGGGCTAGTCAAACGGCTAGCACAGTCAGCCAAGGAGTCCGCACCGATCATGCCAGCCAACCCAAGACTTACAAACGGTTCAATCCGAATCTCCGGGCGACTTGCACCGCCGCCGCCCGAACCAGAGGCTGTGCCCGATTACACTGGGCCCACCGTCTATCCAGCTTGAGTGGCTCGCGAGGAGAGAGTAGTAACTTGCCAGACGAGACTGCTAGGCAGCGGCCGTCCGCCAGCCCGTATTCAACAGGAGGAGGCGGCACACGCTTTGAGCACCGAGTAGGGGCGGTCTTTCTGACGCGGTTGCTCACCGGTGGTTCCGTCTCGGAGTTGGCAGAGAGAGTGCCAGATCGCGTTGCTTTTCAGCAGTCTGCAGTGAGCACCGTTGATGACCTGGTAATTTCGGCTCCCGCGGCGGACGGGGTATCAACGGTTCGTTTAGACATCGCGGTGCGCCGAGCGCCGCGATTTGTCAGGAGTGACGTCAAAACCAAGGACCTAGTTCGTGCCCTGGTGCGTGCGGATCTCGCCGCCGAACGTGCGTCTGACCCGCTTGTCGAGCGTCGACTGGCTGTTGTGGTCTCGGGTCACTCGAATCACGTGCAAGAGGTCACTCAACTCTCCGTTCTGGCTCGTGGTCAGTCCAACGCGAATGAGTTCTTCGAGCTAGTGACAACCCCCGGAAAATTCGCGTCGCGACCACGACTCATACATCTGCGTGACATGGTTGCCGCAGCACTCACAATGGTGAACGAAGGGGATGCCGGCTCCGCAGAACACCGGTGCTGGAGTCTTCTCACAAGGCTGTGGATGATGCAGCTCGATCTAGAACCAGGCGAAGAATCCGATTGGTCAAGCCTCATCGATGACCTCACCCCGGTCGCAATCGGGGGTTCGCATCAGGCCGCTGTCGCACTTCGCGAAAGGATGGAACAGTTATCTGGCGAGTTGGCTAGCGTTTCCGGCGCAGTAGATGCGGTGGCACTGCGCCGACGGCTGCACGGTGAGATCAATCCCGATGCCCATGCGCCGCCGGTCGGATGGAATCGCCTGCTTAGGCTTGATAAAGAAGCACGATCGGCGGTTGGTCGCGCGCTGGGCGACGCCGAATCCGGCTCGTTACTGACACTACCGCGTCAAGACGTGCGCAATGAGTTGCGAAACGCGATCGCGTCGCCCGGAGACCTGCTGGTCAGGGGAGACTCCGGCGTAGGCAAGAGCGCTCTCGTAATGGATGCCATTGAGTCGACGGAGCTTGGGAGTTCTCGGCAAGCCGTTGCTGTCAATCTTCGGCATCTCCCAAGTGGACATCTGGACCTGCTGACGGCATTGGTAAGCCCCCTTGATGATCTGTTCTCGGAGTTGACTGCGCCCGATCGAATTCTGGTGATCGATGGAGCGGAGGCCGCCAGTGAACAGCACGGCCAAGTGTTTTCCGAGTTACTCCGTTCCGCGCACGCCGAGGGCCTCAAGGTTGTTGCCGTCGCTGCAACGGAGGGAGCCGGAGCGGCCACCGAGTTGATGAAGTCCGCTGTCGGCATTCCGCGCGAGTACGTGGTACCAAGCCTTAACGATCAGGACATCGCAGCAGCCGCCGCGCATTTCACACAGTTACAACGCTTGATCGACGAACCCCGGGCACGCGAGCTGCTGCGACGGCCAATCGTCATCGATCTCCTGAGTCGAGCAAGCGACCCCGGGGTGCCTCTGAGTGAATCGGAAGCGCTCGATCACATCTGGCAAGATCTCGTGCGTAACGGCGGCCGAACGGATGCGGGAGCGCCGGATGCCAGAGAGCGTGTCATGTTGCGACTGGCCAGACATGCTGTAACCGGTGGCGATATCGATGATCTCCTCGACCACATTGACGATGCGGCGGTGGCTGGCCTTCGACAGAGCGGCGTGCTCCTTCCGGCTAGCAGCCTTCCGTGGGAGCGGCTACCTCAGTTCAAGCACGATCTCATTCGCGTCTACTCCGTCGCGCGCTACTTCCTCCGCGAGCGTGACCCGGTGAAAGCATTGAAGGAGGTCGGAGCACCTAGGTGGGCGCTGCCGTCGGCGCGTCTTGCGTGTGAAATGCTGCTGTCGGCGCCGGACACACCTACGTATCCTCTACAAGGCCGATTCGCTCAACTACAAGCCGGCTTCGATTCGATCACAGTCGCCGGTGGGGGTGAACGCTGGCGTGATGTGCCAACCGAAGCACTTCTCGTCGTAAGAAGCGTGACGACCCTGCTAAGTGAAGCCTGGCCGACTTTTCTGAGTAACGATGCTCACCGGCTAGCTGGGTTGCTTCGAGTCCTCGACGTGCGCCACAAAAACGGCATCACCCTCGACACGATCGTCGCGGAACCGGTTGTCGCGCGCCTCATCGATGAGGAGGTTCCACGCGGCCTCAGCGACGCAGTTGCTCGGTTGATGCGTGACTGGCTCCAGACTCATGTAATTCGCGATACCCCTCAGGGTCACCCGACGCGAGTAGCCCTACGGGAGTCGATCCTGCGGCAATGCGCAGCGGAAGAAAGAAACGAGGATAAAAAAGCCGCCGATCGTAAGGCCGAATTGGCGGCACGCAGTCCTGAAAAAATTGCGGAGGATGAGGAACGCCAGAAAAGGTATGCCGCGATTTCGAGCTATTCGTCTGGCCTAGGGCGTCGGCGACGACGATCCAGCACTCGACATCTACCCTACCTGTGGATTAGCGACACTCAAATTGAACACCTTGCGTTACTCGGCCCCGATCTCGGTAAGGGTGGCGAAGCAGTGCTGCGCCGGATCGCCGAGGACGCGCCTCATTCACTCGATCATGCAGTCGAGCCGTACTTCGCCGGAAACAGTCTCGCTGCTTACGACCCACGCCTCCTCATCGACCTGGCGGGCGCGTACTACATCGAGGAGGAGGAGGACGACGACTACGGTTTTGGTAGTTCGGGGGGACTACTAGACGATGGTATCCGTGGCCATCGATTCGGCGGCCTCGGCGATCCGTTGTCGTCGTTCACGTACGGCCCATTCATTGCTCTGTTACGCAGCGACTTTCGCGGTGGTGTCGCTCTGCTGAATCGGATGCTGAATCACGCTGCTCGATGTCGCGTCCGAACCCTTTCCGACCGTCGTTACGAACCTCTCAGCGAAACGGGCTCAGATCAGTACCGACACTCTTTATCAATCACCGGGAGGCAGATCGACTACATCGGCGACGGCCAGGTGTGGCTGTGGTACCGCGGCACTGGAGTCGGACCGTATCCGTGTATAAGCGCTCTTCAAGCACTGGAGTTCGTAACAGAGGAATTCATACGATTAGCAGAAGTGCCGCCAGAATCCCTGACCGCAATTCTAATGGACGGCGCCGAGAGTCTGGCGATGCCAGCGCTTGTACTCGGAATCCTCGTCCGCCACCTTGAAAAGGTCGGCGAGGCACTGGACCCTTTTCTTGTTGAACCTGAAGTCTGGAGTTTCGAGTTCGGTCGCGCAGTCAGCGATCAATCGAGCGGCTTAGCAGCGCGGACACCAAATTTTGCGAACAACGAAAGACGTAACTGGAGTCTTCGTGAAGTCAGTACGATGCTGGCCTTAAGGGCAGAAGGCGGCCGCGTCGAACAGCTAAGATCTCTCGGCCTACAACTGCAGGCCAACGCTGCCGCCCAGATCGAAGACTCGTCTACCCAAGGCGCGCGCGAACATCTCGCGGCCGTTCGTAATTGGGCCGCTGCACTCGATCGGGGTACGTACGAGTTGCATCAGGAGGGTGACAAAATCCTGATCAAGCAGGCTGCCGACCCCGAGGCCGAGCAGGTGCTAGCAGAAACCAACGCAGATCTTCGCCGGGCCAGCGACGCCACGGCGCTAGTTGTTCGACACGCTCATGTACGCGACAAAGGTGGTCGGGCGCCCGACATCACAGCTGAGACAATGTCCGCCGATCTCGCCACGGCGAGAGAGCTGTTGGAGCACCCACCACAAACCGGTCTCGGAGTGTCGCCAGACGGACCTGTCGCGGTTGCCGCGTCTGCTGTGGAACTGCACCTAACAGACAGGACGACGTTACCGGAGGTCGATGTCCTCTGGAGCGCGTCCGTACTACTGCAGGTGGCAGAAGATGTTGCAGCACACCCCGATAGAGTTTTCGACGACTCTGTTTTCGACCACGGCGCCGACAGGTCGGCGGGCCGTGCACTCCCGTTTCTACTGCTGCCCAGGGCAATCGGGCTCCGGCAAAGTTTGGGAGTCAGTAAAGAAGACGACCTCCAGGAGCTCGTCGCGCTCTGCTGCGTGGTTGCCGCACGCGCCGCAAATGAAGTCCGCCTCGCCTACGCGAGAGGCCTCGACGCCATCTGGGCAGCTCCGTGTGACTTCAATCACCTATTCGGACGCTGCCACCACCGAATCGCTTTCGACCTTGTGAATGAGAGTTTCCTTGACTCTGCTTTCGGGCCGTGGGATTTCGAAACTCAACGACGCCCCATGGTCAGAATCGAGCCTCCTCACGCGTCCTCGTTAGACGAATTGATGGGCGACGAAATCTACGTCCGAGGGCTCACCCCGACGATCCGTGCCATGGGTTCTGCAGCAGTAAGCGTGGCCTGCTGTTCATCCGAGGCCCGACAAAGCCTCGAGTCGCTTCTTTCAGCGCATCAGCGCGCGATGCTGGCGTATGAGAACGGCTATCACCACAGGCGCAGCGACACGCTGGTCGCGGTCCGAGCTGCCCTTTGGCAGGCGACTGTCGGACGGGATGACGTTATTCTCGGCTTCATTGACGAATACCTCGGCGACTCTCAACTCTTGGCCGAAAGCCTGCGAGCCGTCGCCGCGGCCGGTGATGAAAGAGCTGACGCGGGCGAGCAGGCCCGTCGACTCTGGCCACAGGTCATGGACCGCGTCCTCGACTATGCGGAGACGCACCCCTCGGCGTCCCGTGCGCCCACGTGGGGCGGTTACGCTGAAGCAGATCTCATTCCGAACCCATCGGAAGCATGGCATTATCTCACGAGTGAGTTGGCGAGCCAGCCGTATCCATGGCGAAACATGCTCGCTTGGATACCACAGGTTGAGCGATGGCTCGGGTCGATAGACGGGGATACCAAGAGCATCGATCATCTGGTCGTAGCCGTCCGTGAACTCGACATGGCTCACCAGCTAGACCCAGGGCTCAAGTGGGTCGAGCGGGTCGTCGAGCGAAGCGCAAAAAACTGCGCCAGAACATTTACATTGCCCGAATGGTTGCACGAACTGCGGGCCGAACTCGCCACCAATGAGCAGGCCACCAATGAGCAGGCCACCAACGAGCAGGCCACCAACGAGCACCTCGCGCGCTGGCAACGGGTGGTCGATCTTCTGGTGGTCGCCGGTGACAGTCGAGTCGCCGACCTGGCTGATTAGGCCGGGCACCGGAGAGAGACATCGCCGCATCGAAATCCTGCGGCATGAGGGGGCAACGGCTCAGTTGCTGCCGACGACGTCCCAGTTACGCGTTCCCCCGCGAACGGTCCGGTTGGTTTTGAGTCCAGATTGCCTGATGGGGGCACGAGGGACGATAGGGATCAGATGCAGAACAAGCGTCACTCGGCGGAAGACATCGCGCAATCTGTGCCGGACCAACCAGTTGGCAGCACAAGGCAAGACCGACTTTGACGGCATTCATTGGAACTCCCCCAGTGATGCTTATCTGACCCGAGGGGACTTCCTTCGAGGACGACGTGAAATAAGAGACTAGGAAACGGTGGGCGATCGACGCCCACCAAACCGGACAGGGCCGCAAGACGATGCCGACGTATCTGACGGCGAACACGCTCCCGGCCAGCGCAAGAGCCGACCAGGATCTATTCGAGCCGTCCGTGGACTACGTCCGCACCGCGGGGGCCGCTGCCGTACGTCCTCCGAAGGTTCGCGGTGGGTCCCAGTTCTGACAACTTGACCGATAGGCCGTCAGCGTCCGACTCAGCCCGGGCAGTGCAGCCCTTGTGCGCTCCGGGACTGGCTCGTGTGCTGATAGTGCGTGTGGTCGTCGGTGAGCCGGTGGTGGTGTCGAGATGCTGCCAGGCATATGGGGTGTCACCCCCACCCCGTCCGATCGGCAGGACCCCGCCGCGTACTGTCCCCCCGAATGCGTACGGGTCTCATAGAAACGCCCTAACCGCGCCTGACCAGGGCAAATAGGCCCATGACGGGCCCGTGAGCGGGTTAGAACCGACCCGGGCAGGTCAAGAAGTGGCTCGAACACGTTGCCGCGCAACGCTTATCGAACCAGGACCTGCACTAGACGCGGTCACCGCCCCACCCCGGAGCCTTGCCGTCCTCCAACTTTCGCGCCCACCGGTCGCGGGCCCGATCGCTCACCACTCGCTGTTGTGACGGCCGAAGGGACCACACCCTCACGTAGCGGAACGCGATACTTTCCCCTAGCGGCACTCCGGTGACATCGAGTAGCCGCGAGTCGCCGAATTTCAACAAGTGGTTCTGCAGCGTTCCAGCACGGTGGAGAGTCGCCACTGGACCGTGGCAGAGCACGTACGGGTCTTCAAGGATCACAACCGCGGGGTGGCGCACCCGTCGCAGCTGCATCGTGGTCTCGTTCACCCGGGTCAGCTCGAACGGCTCGCGCTTTCGATTGATCCACAGCAAGGCGATGGTTCCGATCGCAGCAATAACCGAACCGACAGCGCCAGCGGCTCCCAGGAGTTCCATCACCGAGCAAGTATGCGACGTTGGATGGCGTTTGCCCGAGTCAACGCGCCACGCAGCACGCGACCCCAGCCCCGCTCCGCGTCCGACGACTACCGTCACCGCATGGCGTTCTGGACATTGTTCACTTCGATCACTGCGGCTGTCTTCGCTGTGGCCGGGGTCATCATCATGTGGCGGCAGTTTGCGGTGGCGCGAGAGTCGGCCCGCGGTAGAACGCTCTCGCCGACTTCGGCGTTCAACGGCGACTCCCCCGTACGGTTGGGTGTGGGAGCCGCTGGGCCTGGTGTGTGGGTTGACTTCACGGGAGTGGTCGCAGACGGCGACGGCGAAGTTCTGGCGCGCCTATGGCACCGACCCCGGTTCGATGTTGAGGACGGCCACATCCAAGCCGATGTCTCGTATCTCTCGCCACCGTTCGACGATCAATACCTCGTGATCTGCTGGCACCAGCCGTCGGGCACGGGAGTTCGACTGATGGGCATTCGCCGCCGTCTTGTCCGAGACGCACCGATCGAAGAGTTCCGGTGGTATCGGATCCCACAGTGGTACGTCCGGCGCGGGTGGTGGTTCCCGTTTACGGGGAAGGCGCGACGCGCTGGACGCTGGAAGAAGGTCGACAGAGACGGAATCGACTCTGACCGACTACCCGGCCTGCCCACCACGGCAACGGCACCGTGGATGGATGACTGGCCGGACAGCTGAGCCGGACTCAATAGACTGCCGCGTCGCCGAGCATTGCCTCCGGTGGCACGAGCGGGCCGGAGTTCACGGGTTGACGCCTGTCCGCACCAGTCCGCAACCAGTCCGCAGAGTGCGACACAAACCTCGGTAACGACCGGTAACGAACCAGCGCGAATCAGCTCCCTGACATGGGTTTACCAGGAAGCGCCAAGAATCGACGGGAACGCTCGGTAACGCACGTTTTCGCAGATGGCGGAACTTACGCACCAGCGGTCAGGGGTTCGAATCCCTTTGCGCGCACCATCCCGATTCCCCCGCGACCAGCGCGACTCGGAGCTATGAAATAGCTAGCGGCTGAGCCACTCTCGGGTGTACACGTCCTGCCAGCGGATAGAGATGTTGCGTCGGGCGGCGGCGCTGCTCTCGACCCCGAGCGTCTCGATCAGAACTTCGTCGACGATGTCGCGTACCTCGTCGGACAGCGCGGGCAGGTCGTCGGCATAGCGGGCGATGAGACCGATCCGCACCCCGTCGACGGTGTCGCCGGCGCCGTCGACAGATGCGAAGACGGTGAGCCGTCCGAGTTCGCGGCGGGTCCGGATGGCGATCAGCTGCTTGACGACACGGTCGGTCGTGGTGATGCGGACACCATCGGTGGCCAGGGTTCGCGCGGGCCGCCGGATGCGCTGCAGGCTGCCGGAAATCGAAGAGATCAACCGATCGACGTCGCTGGCGGGTTCGTCGGCGATCTGCTGCGTGGCCTCGACCAGCCAGGCGTCGGCGACATCGGTGGCGTCGGAGTCGCGTGCGTGATTGTCAGGCACCGACCTCGCCTCCCTCCGCGTCGTCGACGATCGTCGTGGCCGTCGATGTGGTTCTCGGTTTACCAGGGTTCCACGGCTCCAAACGGGTCAACAGGAACTTCCGGCTGCGTTGGAGGTGGCCGCGCACCGACCCGGTGGTGATCCGCAACACCTGTCCGATTTCCTCGAGGGTAAGCCCCTCGACTTCCTTGAGCCACCACGCTGCGCGCGAATTGGCCGGAAGATTGTCCAGTTCGGCTCGAAGAGCATCCATGAGCAGACTCCGCTCGGCCATGTCGGAGGGCAGCGGCCCGGCGGCCTCCAGCTCGGCGAACCGCTCGTCGTCGAAGGGGACGTCGCGTCTGCGCCGGTGGTGGTCGGCGGCCTTCCGGTGTGCGATGGTGAACATCCAGGTACGGAAGCTGCTCCGAAAGGCGAAGTCGGGCAGACCTTTCCACGCGTCCAGCAGGGTCTCCTGCGTGAGGTCCTCGGCGGTCTGCTGACCATCGACCATCCGCAGCATGTACCGCAACAGACCTGGCGTCACACGCCGGACGAGCACGTCGAACGCCTCGGTGTCGCCGACCGCAGCCGCGCCCGCGAGTTCGTCATCGCCGAGCTCGGACAGGTCGAGCGACTGTCTGTGAGCCGAATCACTGGGTCCCATGCGTGCAACTCCCCCCGTCCGTCCCGACTGACCTTACAGACGGATCGTGAACAGCCTTTGCGATAGCGCATCATCCGAACACGGTCCGTCTACGAAGAAGACACGACGACCGAAGGAGTTCACCATGTCCGCAAGCGCCACCACCACCAAGGACGCCACGAAGAACGACGCCACCACCGTCGACGCAACGCGCGACGATGCAGGCGCGGGCCGTGCTCTTGCACGCCGTGACTCGTCGGGCGATCGGGGACGCACCTCCATCGCCGACATCGTGGTCGCCAAGGTCGCCGGGATCGCCGCACGGGAGATCGACGGCGTTCACGACCTGGGCGGCACCACCGAGCGCGTGGTCGGCCGGGTTCGCGACGTCCTGCCCGGCGCGACGGTGAGCACGACCCAGGGCATCGAGGTCGAGGTCGGCGAGCGCCAGGCCGCCGTCGATGTCTCCATCGTCGCCGAATACGGTGTCGCGATCCATCAGCTCGCAGCGGCCATCCGCCGCAACGTGATCACCGCGATCGAGCAGATGACCGGACTCGAGGTCACCGAGGTCAACGTCACCGTGCACGACATCGCGTTCGGTGACGACGAGCAGGAATCGAACACCACCCCGCGGGTCCAGTGATGACGTCGGACCTCCCGGCCGCACGGACGGATGAGGAGGGTTCGCCGGCGGATCGCCTCGCCGCCGCCGTCCTCGCCGTGCCGGGCGTACGCGACCTACACAGCGGTCTGTTCGGGGAAGTCGCCACATACCTTCCCGGGCATCGGGTCCCGGGCGT
Organism: Gordonia sp. NPDC058843; assembly: GCF_042743165.1. Lineage (NCBI taxonomy): Bacteria > Bacillati > Actinomycetota > Actinomycetes > Mycobacteriales > Gordoniaceae > Gordonia > Gordonia sp. NPDC058843. The sequence continues at coordinate 60,434 of NZ_JBHYNC010000027.1, read as the reverse complement.
GTCCCTCACCGACGACGGCGGGGAGGTCCACATCGTCGTCGACGCCTCGCACGACCTCCAGGGCGTCGCCGCAGAGGTCCGCGACATCGCCGAGGCGATCGCCGCGCGACCCATCGCGGTGACCGTGGCAGACATCAGCGTCAGCTCGAACCCGAACGAAGGGGAAGCGAAATGAACAACGCAGTCGTGGGCCTGTTCGTGGGCCTGCTCCTGGCTCTGGCCGCCGTTGCCGGCGGGCTCGCGGGTTTCCTGCTGGCCGTCGTGCTCGGTGCCGCGGGTCTGGTGCTGGGTCTCAACCGGGACGGCACCATCGACCTGGGCGCACTCCTGCGGAGCCGGGGTCGTGGCTGAGCACGAGCCCGGCGGGCCCGAGCACGGTGGCGATCCGTCCGGGGACGACTCGCCGCCGGGGACTCTCACCGTCGCCGACCGCGTCCTCGAGAAGATCGCGGCCCGAGCGGCGCTCGACATCCCGGGTGTCGTCCGACACCGCGGCGGCGTCGGCTCGGTCTTGGGGCCGGTCGGTGAGCGGTCGACACTGCCCAACGCGACCGTCCTTGCGGGCGGTGCCCGGATCTCGCTGTCACTCGCTCTCGAGTGGCCGTGTGCAGTCGCCGAGGTGTCCCGGCGCACGCGGGATCACGTCGCCGCCGAGGTCGAGCGCCTCGCCGGGGTCGTCCCGCTTCGTGTCGACGTCACGGTGTCCAGATTCGAGCCGCGACAAGCAATCCGACGACTCCAGCGAGGTTACGTCGATCTGCCACCGGTCCGCGAGGACACACACGACGACGACGACGCCGCGGCGCTCGCTCCGACCATCAGCACCGACACGGGGGTACGACGATGACGCAGACCGCATTCGAACCGGATCTCGCACCTCTCGATAACGAAGCGACGACCGAGAACGAACCGAAGACCGATCACGGACACGTCTTCGCGCCCGCGGCACTTCCCGGCGCCGCGATCGCAGGCGGCGTGCTGGGGCTCGCATTCATCGCACTCGGCGCGGTGGCCGTGCGCGACATCGCCGTCAACGCGAACTGGCTCGACGGCCGGGCATGGTCGGTCACCGCCGCCGAATGGATCGCGGACCTGCAGTGGCAGAACTGGATGTGGCCCGCCGCCATCGGAGCGATCATCCTGGGTCTGCTCCTCTTGTGGATCGCGATCAAGCCACGACGCCGGACGCATCTCGAGCTCGCCGGCGGCGACGGGATGTGGACCCGCCCCGGTGACGTCGCGAGACGGTGCAGCGCTGCCGTCTCCGACCTGCCGGGTGTACTCGACGCCGACACGGTGGTCACCCGACGCAAGATCACCTGCACCGTGGGCGTGCGGGCCCAGGTCGCCGACCGCGCACTCATCGACACCGCAGTCGCCACCGTGGCCGCCGACCTGCGCTCGTCGCCGAAAGTCGTTGTGCGTCTGCGCGAGCGCGGAACCAGGAGCATCCGATGAATCGTCTTCCCGCAACGGCACATCGACTGACGGTCGGACTCATGGCGTTGCTGCTCATCGCCATCGGCGCCGCGGCCGTGGCCTGGCGGATCGACGCCGAACCGGTGGCCGGGTGGATCGAACGCCTCGACGAGCGTGCCGCACTCGATGCGGCACAGGCGTCCTGGTGGGTCTGGGTGCTGGCCGGCGTCACCGTGATCGCGGTCGGTTGGGGCCTGCTCTTGTTGGCCACCAACATCCGGCCCCGAGCAGTCGACGACGCCCTGCTCGACGGTTCCGATGCGACCGGAACACTCACCGTCGCACCGAAACTAATCGCGAATGCCGCCGCTGCGGAACTCGCCGGGAACCCGCTGTTCCAGAAGGTGACCGCGAAGGCGATCGACGACCGGTCGCGCAGCATCATCCGGCTCGAGGTCTCGGCGACGCCGAACCGCAGCTTCGACGAGGTCACCGCACCGGTCACCGAGACCGTCACCGCGATCCGTACGGCGCTCGGCGAGTCCGGAGTACACGTCCAGGCTTTCGTCCATCTCGACCGATGACCTCGACAGACGACCTCATCCGGGGTCGTCGTCGAACAAATGAAATGAAGGAGAAGGAAATGGGATTCAGCGACAAGGTCAGCAACAAGGCCGAAGATCTCTCGGGCAAGGCCAAGGAGACCGCCGGCGATGTCACCGGCGACGACCAGCTCAAGAGCGAGGGCAAGGGCGATCAGCTCTCTGCGGCCGTCAAGGACGGCGTGGAGAGCGTGAAGGACGCCGCGTCCAACATCAAGGACAAGCTGTCCGGCAACTGAACCCACCCGCCCGGGTGAACGACGAATCCCGAAGGTGCCCGGCACCTTCGGGATTCGTCTCCTCCGGGGGACGAACGCGGCCGATCACGTCCCCTTGACGTTGAGGATCTGCCGCAGGGTGTGTTCGATGTCGACGAGATCCACCGCGTCGGCCATCACCTGATCGATGTCCTTGTACGCGTCGGGGATCTCGTCGACCCACTGGTCACCGTGCCGATACTCGATACCCGCCATCCGGGCGGCGAGATCGTCGGCGGTGAACCGCCTACGCGCCTCACTCCGGGAGTACCGCCGGCCGGCGCCATGCGGCGCCGAGCACAGGCCCGCCGGGTTTCCCTTACCGCGCACGACATACGACCGCGTACCCATCGAGCCCGGGATGACACCCCGAACGCCCTCGTGAGCGTCGATCGCACCCTTCCTGGTCAGCCAGACGTCCTTGCCCGCATGTGTTTCCCGCACGGTGTAGTTGTGGTGGCAGTTGATCCGGTCCACCTCCAGCGACTCCGCCGAGGCGTCGACGCCACCAGATACATTCTCGCCGAACCACTCCGCGAACACCGCGACGAAGCGGTCCATCATCTCCGCGCGGTTCTCGAAGGCGAACCGCTGAGCCCAGGACAGCTCCCGCAGGTACGCCGTCAGCTCCGGCGCCCCTTGCGGCAGGTAGGCGAGGTCGGCGTTCGGCAGCTTGATCCACCACTGGCGGCACAGCCGCTGAGCGATCTTGATGTGCTTCTGCGCGATCTTGTTGCCGACACCCCGCGAACCCGAATGCAGGAAGAGCCACACCACGTCGCGCTCGTCGAGGCACAGCTCGATGAAGTGGTTGCCACCACCGAGCGAGCCCAACTGCTCCCGCCATTTCGGGGAGTGTGACAGGTCCACACCGTCATTCGCGGCCTGTTCGGCGAGCGAGTCGATCCGTGCCCGCGTGAACTCGAAGCTGTCGAGCCCGCGGTTGTAGTTTCCGGGCGACAGCGGGATCGCATTCTCGATCGACGTCCGCAGTCGCCCGAGGCCCATCCCGTCGATGTCCTCGGCGCGCAGTCGCGTCTGCACCGCGATCATTCCGCAACCGATGTCGACGCCGACGGCCGCGGGGATCACCGCGCCGGTCGTCGGGATGACCGTGCCCACCGCAGAGCCCTTCCCGAAGTGTGCGTCGGGCATGAGGGCGATATGCGGGTGCACGAACGGCATCCGGGCGGTTTCGGCCGCTTGGGTCAGGGTGTTGTCGTCCACGTGCGATGCATAGTTCAGCACCTTGGGCGACGCCATGGTCGGCATGGGGGTTCCTTTCGTGAGCGCCCGGGTCACGGGCCCTCACATCACACCGTCGAATGGTCGCGGCGGCAACCGGATTTCCACTCCCACGATGCCACTCGACGCAGCCGGCCGACCCCCGCCGGCATCGATGAAACATCTCTCATGTGCGGCTCACGGACACCTCATCGGCGTCCGTGACAGTGAGAACCGTTCCGCTCGGGACCACCGGCGGATCGATCACGACACACGACGAAAGGTCCTCTCATGGCTCACTCCAACATCCTCTGCGCACTCGCCCCGGCGGTTCCCGGTGCGTGCCGTCCCCACAACACGTCCACGGACAATCGTCGCCGCGCGCCGCGTCGTCCGCGTCGTCGTCCGCCGGTCACCACCACTGATTAGGCGGCGCGGCCCGATCTGCTCCCCCGACGCAGATCGGGCCACCCGCCCCTCGTCGGCAACCACCCACCACCACCCGGATGGACGTCACCCGTCATGGCCTCGCCACCATCGCTCTCCGCTCTGCTGCGCCCCCGCACCGATGACCGACCGCTCGTGGAACACTCCGCGAGGTTGACTGTCCTGCAGATCTTTCGCATCTTCTGGCCGCGGCTCCGCACCCTCCGGTGGTGGCTTCTGCTCAGCCTGACGCTCTCGGTGATCCCCGCGCTGATCGCCGTCGCCGAGATCGCCCTCTTCGAGCGTCTCGTCGACGACGTGCTGGTGCCGGCCGACCTCGGCCCCTTCGCTCACATCGCCGCGATCTACCTCGCGCTCAACCTCCTGGCCGCGGCGATCGACGGGGCCGACGACTACCTGGGCACCTGGATCTCCCAGCGATTCCTCACCGCGTTACGGCGCGACGCGTTCGCGCACGTGCTGGCGCTGCCCGCCCACCGCCTCGACCATCTGCGACTCGGCGACGTGATGAGTCGCCTCACCTCCGACATCGGCACGGTCGAGTCGTTCATGGTCCGCCACCTGACCTGGGGTTTCCGACAGCTGGCGACCCTCATCGTCTATGTCGTCGCCCTGCTGTGGATGGATCTGTGGCTCGCCCTCGCCTCGATGGTCGTCGTACCGCTGTTCTTCTGGGCAGCAACCCGATTCGCCGACTACACCAAGTCCGCGTCGCGCGAACGACGGCGGCGGGCCGGGTCGCTCGGTGCCATCACCGAGGAGCACCTCGCCAATGCCGCCCTCGTTCAGGGATACAACCAGGAGTCCACCGCGATCGAGCGGTACGAACAGCAGAATGCCGCGATCATGGACGCCGAACTGGTCGCCAGCCGGGTCCGCGCGGTGTTCCTGCCGCTGGTGGGCCTGTTCGAACTCGTCGGAGTGCTCGTGGTCATCGGCCTGGGCGTGTGGGCGCTCGCCACGCAGCGCATGTCCCTGGGTGAGGTGCTGGCGTTCCTCGCCCTCCTGGGTAGTTGCTATCGACCGGTGCGCGACCTCGGCAATCTGCTGCCCTCGTTGTTCGCCGCCACCGGAGGCATCGAGCGGGTGCAGGAACTGCTCGACGAACCCACCATGACCGATCCGCCGCATGCGCTCGACATCCCGGCCCAGGCCGGGGGCGCCTCCTTCCGTCACGTCCTCGCGCGCTATCCCGGCCGCGACACCGACGCCCTGCGCGATCTCGACCTGACGATCGCACCCGGCGAACGCGTCGCGGTGATCGGCGGCAGCGGCGCAGGCAAGACGACGCTCACACGTCTGCTGGACGGTTCACTGCAACCGCACTCGGGAACCGTCCTGTTGGGCGACAACGACATTGCTGCGGCCACGCGCCGTTCCATCCGCGCCTCCGTCGCCGTGGTCGCCCAGGAGATGCTGCTGGCCGACGCGACCGTCGCCGAGAACATCGCGTTCGCCAAACCCGACGCCACCGAGGCCGAGATCACCGAGGCCGCCCGACGCGCCGACGCCCACGACTTCATCAGCCGGCTCCCCGACGGCTACGGCACACGGATCGGACAGCGCGGCCGCACCCTGTCCGGAGGACAACGGCAACGGCTCAACGTGGCGCGCGGACTCCTCCACGGTGGCGGGTTCCTTGTCCTCGACGAGCCGACCACGGGCCTCGACCCGGCGGGCGCCGACCGCCTCATGCGCTCGTTGACCGCGCAACGGGATCGCAGTGTCCTGATCCTCACCCACGACCCCGTCGTCCTCGACCACGTCGACCGGGTGATCGAGCTGCCGACCCCGGATCTCGTCGGTATCCGGCCGATGACGTCGGCGGGCGAAATCCGATGAGACGACCACCAGCACTCCTGCGACGCACCGACACCGCTGATCCGACACCGTGTTTCGCGGGTGTCGAACCGCTCGCCCCGCTGGCGTTCGGCAAGCGAACCGTGACGTGGGACGCCTTCGACACCGACCGTCGGACCCGGTGCATCCTCAAGGTCATCCGTCACCATCGACGTCACGACGAGGAGATCGCGGAATCCGTCCGCCGGGAAGGACATACGCTTGCCGACCTCGACCATCCCCATCTCGTTCGCGGGTACGGGATGCTGCCGCGGGACGAGTCGGGTCTGGTGGGCTTCACGATGCAGACGATCCCCGGCGCCACCCTGGACGCCGTGATCGAGAACGACCCGCTGACCGTCGGCGATGCGATGCAGCTCGGTGTCCAGCTGTCGTCTGCACTCCACTACCTGCACTGCCACAACTGGATTCACCTGGATGTGAAACCGTCGAATGTCATCATCCACGGTGGGCAGGCGATCCTCATCGACCTCGGACTGCTCGGCCGTCCCGGCGAGCGACGGGACGGCTCCGGCACGCGCGGATACCTGCCGCCCGAGCAGGCTGCGGATGTCGCTCTCACTCCCGCAGCGGATGTCTTCGCCCTCGGGGTCACGCTCTACGAGGCGTTGACGTCTCGGCGACCGTACGGCGTCATCCCACCATGGTCCGAACGAGGAATCCGACGCGTCCGTCACCGTTTCGGTGCCGCCTCCCGCACGCCACGTCGGCACGGTTTCCCCGCGCACAGTGACCTACCCGGCGACCTGATCACACTGGTCGATCAGATGCTCGACCTCGAGCCCGACCGGCGACCGGACATGGGCAGCGTCTGGCAACGATTGAACTCGATGACCGGCGATCCGATTCAGCCGATGACGCCGAGCGCCTTGTCCCATACTGAGTTCTCGCGTACCTCGCCGGGACCGACCATGTCGGCGAAGACGATCACGCCGTCTCGATCGACGAGGAAGGTGCCGCGATTCGCGTAACCGCGGTCCTCGTTGAACACGCCGTAGGCGCGGGCGGTGTCGCCATGCGGCCAGAAGTCCGACAGCAGCGGGAACAGGAAACCCTGTGCCGCCGACCACACCTTGTGTGTGGGTGAGGGACCGACCGAGACGGTCACCGTCGTCACGTCGTCGTTGTCGAAGCGGGGCTGCTGGTCGCGGATGTAGCCCAGCTCGCCCTGGCAGGTGCCGGTGAACGCGAGCGGAAAGAACACCACCAGCACGTTGCGATCGGTCCGCAGTGCCGAGAGCGACACGAGCTGGTTGTTCTGGTCGCGAAGGGCGAAGTCCGGTGCGCGGTCGCCGACGGTCAGAGGCGCAGTAGGCAGCGCATCGCTCATGCTTTCTTGCCCGCGCGGGCCTTGGGCTGAACGAGTCGGGCCGCCGACCAGTCCCCGAGGCTGATGGCCGAGGTCTGGGTGAGTCCTGCGGTCGGGGCCGCCTCGGCGATCTCACTCGGGTCGACATAGCCCGGCTGACCGGTCTTCGGCGAGAGCACCCACACGAATCCGTCTTCGGCGAGCGGACCGATCGCGTCCATCAGCGCATCGACGAGGTCACCGTCGCCGTCGCGCCACCAGAGGACCACGACGTCGACCACGTCATCGGCATCCTCGTCGACCATCTCGGCGTCGATCGCGTCCTCGATGTCAGCGCGCAGTTCGTCGTCGGTGTCCTCGTCCCAGCCGAGTTCCTGCACGACCAAGCCTGCGGTCAAGCCCAGTTTCTGGGCGTTGTTACCGTCTGTGGCGGCTACCACCGCGCGTGACCTCCTGAAGATTTGTGAATCGTTGTGTGCGTCGTCTGTGCCGAATCCGCGTACGCTTCCGCACGCTGTTCGCCTGTCAGCATAGGCAACAGCCTAAAGCCTCACATTGCAAGCTGAACGCCGTCATGGATTTCGGGCGTTTCGCGATCGGCTGTTCCGTACCGGTACCCCGATCGCGGCAGCGTCAACCGCGCGGTCGGTCCGGCGACGTCGTCGAGGGAACCGACGGGCGCGGGGTGGCCGACGACGCCGCCGGGAGCGGCGTGTAGGCGCCGCACACGTCGAGCAGCCGTTGCTTGTCCCGGGACCACTGGCCCGACACCGGATTGAGGCCGGCGCTCAGTTCGCGACGGATCGCGTTCTCGAGGCGTGCCGTCGAGGCGAGGAACGTCCGCGCCGGTGCCGAGACGTCCGGCGGTGCCGTCTCGGTGATCTTGGGACGGATCTGATCGGCTCCGGCGATCAGGCTGGCCCGTGCCTTTTCGTCGAGATCCCCGACCCCGGGATAGGACTGCGCCGTGTTCAGCCTGGCGACGAAGGCGTTGAACCCACGGACCATCACGACCATCGACGCCATCGACTCGCGGCACAGTTCGACGCCCTCGGCCCGCACCTCGGCGGCCGCCGAGGCCGACAGCTCGGAGCGGTAGATCGCGACGTCGCCCGGTGCCGGCGCACCGGCGCCACCGACCGTCGAGGCGCACGCACCCGACAGCGCGGCACCGAGCGCGATCGTGGCCGCGGTCACCGACCGGACGGCGCGGCCCCGGCGGCCACCGACGGCCGCCGCTCCTCGATCCGGCATCCACTCCCCCTACTGGTCAGTAACAGTTTCTGGACGCTACCGCATCGGAGCGATCGCGACACCCGACACGGATCCACCCGGTGCCAAGCCACCCCACATGGGGCACGATGAAGGGAGGCACCGCACAACATCGGAGCGCGGTGCCCGACGCCATGCAGTCGGACCACCACCCCGAGTCCGGCCTGTCAGAGGGAGTAGGCATCACCGTGACCAACCAGATGGACCATGCGACACAGGACGTCTCGCCGAGCGAACCCGCCGGGAACACCGGCCCCCGCTCGAACGGACGCGCCGCCGGACAGCGAGTCCGTGTCATCCGTGAAGGAGTCGCGTCCTATCTGCCCGACATCGACCCCGACGAGACCGATGAATGGCTCGACTCGTTCGACGCCCTTCTCGAGGCCGCGGGCCCCGGTCGCGCCCGGTACCTGATGCTGCGACTCCTCGAACGCGCCGGCGAGAAGCGCGTGTCGATCCCCGCGCTCACCTCCACCGACTACGTCAACACCATTCCCACCGAGGCCGAGCCCTGGTTCCCCGGTGACGAGGACGTCGAGCGCCGATTCCGCCAGATGATCCGCTGGAACGCCGCGATCATGGTGCACCGGGCGCAGCGCCCGGGCGTCGGCGTCGGCGGTCACATCTCCACCTACGCCTCGTCGGCATCGCTGTACGAGGTCGGTTTCAACCACTTCTTCCGCGGCAAGGATCACTCCGGCGGCGGCGACCACATCTTCATCCAGGGCCACGCCTCCCCGGGCATCTACGCCCGCGCCTACCTCGAAGGCCGGATCGACGAGGCCCGCATGGACGGCTTCCGGCAGGAACACAGCCACGCGGGTGAGGGCGGCGGCCTGCCGTCGTACCCCCACCCGCGCCTGATGCCCGACTTCTGGGAGTTCCCGACTGTCTCCATGGGCCTCGGCCCGATGAACGCGGTCTACCAGGCACGTTTCAACCATTACCTGCATGACCGCGGCATCAAGGACACGTCCGACCAGCACGTGTGGGCATTCCTCGGCGACGGCGAGATGGACGAGCCGGAATCGCGCGGCTTCGCCAGCTTCGCGGCCACCGAGGGCCTCGACAACCTGACCTTCGTCATCAACTGCAACCTGCAGCGTCTCGATGGTCCGGTGCGCGGCAACGGCAAGATCATCCAGGAACTCGAATCCTTCTTCCGCGGTGCCGGATGGAACGTCATCAAGGTCATCTGGGGACGTGAGTGGGACTCGCTGCTACACGCCGACCGCGACGGCGCACTGGTCAATCTGATGAACACCACCCCCGACGGCGACTTCCAGACCTACAAGGCCAACGACGGCGCGTTCGTCCGCGAGCACTTCTTCAACCGCGACCCGCGTACCAAGGAGCTCGTCAAGGACCTCTCCGACGCCGACATCTGGAATCTCAAGCGCGGCGGTCACGACTACCGCAAGATCCACGCCGCCTATGCCTCGGCGATGACCCACAAGGGACAGCCCACGGTCATCCTGGCCCACACCATCAAGGGCTACACGCTGGGCAAGCACTTCGAAGGCCGCAACGCGACGCACCAGATGAAGAAGCTGACCCTCGACGACCTGAAGGCCTTCCGCGACAGCACGCGAATCCCGATCACCGACGAGCAGCTCGAGAAGGACCCGTATCTGCCGCCGTACTACAACCCCGGCAAGGACTCGCCGGAGCTCCAGTACATGCTCGACCGGCGCAAGACCCTCGGCGGCTTCCTGCCGAGCCGGCGGACGAAGGCGAAAGTCCTGAAGGCCGACATGAGTTCGGCCCTGAAGGCCACCGCGAAGGGGTCGGGCAAGCAACAGGTCGCCACGACCATGGCGCTCGTGCGGGTCTTCAAGGATCTGTTGCGCGACAAGGAGATCGGCAAGCGCATCGTCCCGATCATCCCCGACGAAGCGCGTACGTTCGGTATGGACTCGTGGTTCCCGACCCTCAAGATCTACAACCGCAACGGTCAGCTCTACACCTCGGTCGACGCCGAATTGATGCTCGCCTACAAGGAGAGTTCGGAGGGACAGATCCTCCACGAGGGCATCAACGAGGCCGGCTCGGCGGCCAGCTTCGCCGCCGTCGGCACGTCGTACTCGACTCACGACGAGCCGATGATCCCGCTGTACATCTTCTATTCGATGTTCGGCTTCCAGCGCACCGGCGACAGCTTCTGGGCGGCCGCCGATCAGATGGCGCGCGGCTTCGTCATCGGCGCGACCGCGGGCCGCACGACGCTGACCGGCGAGGGACTCCAGCACGCCGACGGGCACTCGCCGCTGCTGGCCGCGACCAACCCCGCGGTCGTCGCCTACGATCCGGCCTTCGCCTACGAGCTCGGCCACATCGTCGAGAGCGGCATCGAGCGGATGTACGGGGACGACCCGGAGAACGTCTTCTACTACCTGACCGTCTACAACGAGCCGATCAGTCAGCCGGCCAAGCCCGAGGGACTCGACCCGACCGGCATCGTCAAGGGCGCCTACCGGTTCCAGAAGGCGCCGGAGGGCAAGGAACACCCGGCCAACATCCTCGTCTCCGGTGTGACCATGCCCGACGCACTGCGCGCCGCCGACTTGCTCGCGGAGGAATGGAACGTCGGCGCCGACGTCTACTCGGTCACCTCGTGGAGCGAGCTGGCCCGAGACGGCATCCGCGCCGATCGCGAGGCACTGCGCGACCCGGCGGCCGAGCCGGCCCCGGCGTATCTGACCGAGTTGCTCGCCGATGCCGCCGGCCCGTTCGTCGGGGTGAGCGACTACATGCGCGGCGTGCAGGAGCAGATCCGGGCGTATCTCCCGGGCTCGTATCTCACGCTGGGCACGGACGGTTTCGGTTTCTCCGACACGCGTCCGGCGGCACGGCGGTTCTTCAACGTCGACGCCGAGTCGATCGTGGTGGCGGTACTCGTCGCGCTCGCCCGGGACGGCAACATCGAGATGTCGGTGGCCAAGCAGGCCGCCGACAAGTACCGGATCGACGACGTCGCGGCCGCACCCGAGCAGACCAGCGATCCGGGCGTCGCCTGAGCGTCGCGCGTCGGACGCGACCTCGTCTCGCCCCACGGTCGGGTACTGCGCCCGGCAGAGGGTCTAGATTGAGGTCGTGTCCGATCCTCGCGTGAACAGGAAGCCACCACCGGCTGACGTGTTCGGTGAGCGGGGTGCCCACGTACCGGCCCCCGCCACCGTCCACGACGCACTCCCGGACACGCTGCTCCGCCGGGTCAAGCAGTACAGCGGTCGGCTCGCCACCGAAGCGGTCCACTCGATGCAGGACCAGTTGCCCTACTTCTCCGATCTCGACGCCGCGCAGCGCGCGAGTGTGCAGCTCGTCGTGCAGACCGCAGTGGTCAACTTCGTCGAGTGGATCCAGGACCCCGAGGGCAACGTGAAATTCACGGTCCAGGCCTTCCAGGTGGTTCCCCAGGACCTCGCCCGACGTATCACCCTCCTGCAGACCGTCGAGATGGTCCGCGTCGCCATGGAGTTCTTCGAGAAGTGGCTCCCGCTCCTGGCCCGCAACGACGCCCAGCTCCGCGCGCTCACCGAGTCGGTGCTGCGGTACGGGCGGGAGATCGGTTTCGCCGCGGCATCGATCTACGCCTCGGCCGCAGAGTCGCGGGGCGCGTGGGATTCCCGGCTCGAGGCCCTCGTCGTCGACGCGGTGGTCCGCGGCGACACCGGCCCCCAGTTGTTGTCTCGCGCAGCGGCACTCAACTGGGACTCGGATGCGACCGCCACCGTCATCGTCGGGACACCGCCACCGGAACAGAACGTGTCGGTACCGCTGGCCATCCACAACACGGCCAAGTCCTTCGACCGGTCGGCCCTGTCGGTGGTGCAGGGCGCGGTACTGGTGGCCATCGTGAGCGGGCCCGCCCGTCCGACCGAGAAGTTCGTCGCGGCCCTGCTCTCCCACTTCGCCGACGGTCCGGTGGTGATCGGCCCGACTATGCCGAACCTCGGTAGTGCGCACTCGAGCGCCACCGAGGCCATGGCCGGGATCGAGGCGGTGGCCGGTTGGCCGAGCGCTCCCCGGCCTGTCCACAGTCTCGAACTGTTGCCCGAGCGCGCCCTCAACGGCGACGAGTCAGCGATGACCGCTTTGATCGAATCCCTCGTCCATCCGCTCGCCGACGGCGGCGCGACGCTCACCATCACGCTCGACGCGTACCTCGACTCGGGCGGCTCGGTCGAATCGTGCGCCCGCGTTCTGTACATACATCCAAATACCGTTCGGTATCGACTGAAGAAAATTTCAGAAATCACAGGACGTGACCCAACTAACCCGCGAGATGCCTACGTTCTGAGGATCGCGTCGACGGTGGGTCGTCTGACACACTTCCGGCACAAATTGCCATCATCCGCCACATGAGTCACACCGGTTTCATGTCCGATTCACCGTTTCCCCTGATAGAAGCCTTAAGAACACGGTTCGATAACAAATCTCAGACTGGTGACGAACCAGGTGACCTCCAGGTCACCTTTGTGGGAACCCCACAAAAGGCGGCAACAAGGTTCATGCTTCTCCACACCCACATCCCCGGGGTAAAGGGTGTTCTCTGGTCACGTGCTTTCGATGCTTGCTCCCGGACAGGGTTCACAGACACCCGGCATGCTCGTGCCATGGCTCGAACTGCCGGGCACGCGTGACCAGATCGCCACGTGGTCCAAACAGACACAACTGGATCTCGAGCGTCTCGGCACCACCGCCACGGCGGAGGAGATCACCGACACCGCGGTGACGCAGCCGCTGGTCGTGGTCGCCGCTCTGCTGGCGTACGACGAGGTGCGCAAGAACGGCGAACTGCCCGCCGACGCCGTGGTCGCAGGTCACTCGGTGGGCGAACTCGCCGCCGCGGCGATCACCGGCGTGATCTCCGCCGACGAGGCAGTCACGCTGGCCGCGATCCGCGGTGCCGAGATGGCCAAGGCCTGCGCCCTGCAGCCCACGACCATGGCCGCAGTCCTCGGTGGCGACGAGGCGGCGGTCCTCGCCCGGCTCGAAGAACTGGAGCTCGTGCCCGCCAACCGCAATGCCGCCGGCCAGATCGTCGCCGCCGGCGCGGTGGAGCAGATCGACGAGCTCATCGCGTCACCGCCGGAGAAAGCACGCATCCGCAAGCTCGCGGTCGCCGGCGCGTTCCACACGCACTTCATGGCGTCGGCCCAGGACGCCGTCGCCGCCGCCGCCGCGCAGATCACGCCCGCCGATCCCGCCCGGACCCTGCTGTCGAACTCCGACGGTCAGCCTGTAACGAACGGCGCCGACGCACTGACAAAACTTGTGGGTCAGGTGACCAAGCCGGTTCGCTGGGATCTCTGCTCGGCGTACCTGCGTGATCACTCCGCCACCGCCGTGGTGGAACTGCCCCCGGCGGGCACGCTCGTGGGTATCGCCAAGCGCGAACTCAAGGGCACCCCGGCGCTGGCGCTCAAGGAGCCCGGCGACATCGCGAAGATCACCGAACTTGGATAGCGGTCGCGACTGGTTCGCGACCCCCGGAACGTCGGCCTGAGGCCGACGTGTCCAAGCGCGCGGACTCTTCGGTCCGTCCTGCGCTCCGGAAACCCACGTCCATGAAGCAAAACCGAAAGGGAACCACACAGTGGCTGCCACCCAGGAACAACTCATTGCCGGCATCGCCGAGATCATCGAGGAAGTCACCGGCATCGAGCCGTCCGAGGTGACTCTCGAGAAGTCGTTCGTCGACGACCTCGACATCGACTCGCTGTCCATGGTCGAGATCGCGGTCCAGACCGAGGACAAGTACGGCGTCAAGATCCCCGATGAGGATCTGGCCGGCCTGCGCACCGTCGGTGACGCCGTCGCCTACATCCAGAAGCTCGAGAACGAGAACCCCGAGGCCGCCGCAGCCATCAAGGCGCAGGTCGAGGCAGACGAGGCCTGATGACCCCCTCTTCCCTCCGCGAGTACAACACGCTGGGTGGGAACTTCCCGAGTGTGGTGGTCACCTCCATGGTGGCCACCACCTCGTTGGGTGGGGATCTCGACTCGACCTGGAAGAACCTGCTGGCCGGCGAATCGGGCATCCGTGAGCTGACCGACGACTTCATCACCAAGTACAACCTGCCGGTACGGATCGGCGGTCGTCTCCTCCAGGATCCTGCCGAGGAGGTCACGCGCGTCGAGTCCCGACGGATGGCCTACGTCGAACGCATCGCCCACGTGATGAGCAAGCGCCTCTGGGCGCAGGCCGGCGAACCCGACGTCGACAAGGACCGCCTCGCCGTCGTCATCGGCACCGGCCAGGGTGGCGCCGACGCGATGATCGACGCGGTCAAGGCCATGGAGGGCACCGGGAACTACCGCAAGGTGTCCCCGCTCGCCGTCTCGATGGCGATGCCCAACGGTCCGGCCGCCGTCGTCGGACTCAACGTCGGCGCACGAGCCGGCGTCATCACTCCGGTCTCGGCCTGTTCCTCTGGTGCCGAGGCCATCGCCCACGCATGGCGTCACATCGTCATGGGTGATGCCGACATGGTGGTCACCGGCGGTGTCGAAGGACACATCGACGCGGTGCCGATCGCAGCCTTCTCGATGATGCGCGCGATGAGCACGCGCAACGAGGATCCCGCCGCGGCTTCGCGTCCGTTCGACAAGGATCGCGACGGCTTCGTCTTCGGTGAGGGCTCGGCCATGCTGATCCTCGAGCGCGAAGATCACGCCAGAGCGCGCGGCGCGCACATCCACGCCCGCCTCCTGGGCTCCGGCATCACCTCCGACGGTTTCCACCTGGTGGCACCTGATCCCAGCGGTCAGGGCAACGCGCGGGCCATGGCACGCGCGCTGCAGACCGCCGGTCTCCAGAAGTCGGACATCAGCCACATCAACGCGCACGCCACGTCGACACCCATCGGCGACACCGCGGAGGCAGCGGGCATCCTCGCCGCCATCGGTCAGCACGCCGCGGTGTACGCGCCGAAGTCCGCGCTCGGACACTCCATCGGTGCCGTGGGGGCGCTCGAGTCGGTCCTGACCATCAAGAGCATCGAGGAAGGCGTCATCCCGCCGACCCTCAACCTCGAGAATCTGGACCCGGAGTGCGCGATCGATGTCGTCCACGGTGAACCCCGCTACGGGCAGATCGACTACGCGATCAACAACTCGTTCGGTTTCGGTGGGCACAACGTGGCGCTCGCCTTCGGTCGCTACTGAGCACTCCCGCCACACCCCCGACACCCAGGAGACATCGATGACGACCTTGGCTCCCGTTGCCGGCCGCGAAGAGGCTGCCGATCCCCGCGACCCCCTGTTGCGGCTGACGAACTTCTTCGACGAAGGCACGATGTCGCTGCTCCATCCGCGCGACAAATCGGGAGTCCAGGCCGCCATCGGTCTCGTCCACGGGGTTCGCACGGTCTCCTACTGCACCGACGGCACCGTCATGGGCGGCGCCATGGGTGTCGTGGGGTGTGCGCACATCGTCAACGCCATCGACACCGCCATCACCGAGCAGGCGCCGGTCATCGGCATCTGGCACTCGGGTGGCGCGCGCCTCGCCGAGGGTGTCGAGGCGTTGCACGCGGTGGGACAGGTCTTCGAGGCGATGGTGCGTGCCTCCGGCTACATCCCACAGATCTCGGTGGTCGTCGGCTTCGCCGCCGGCGGCGCCGCCTACGGCCCGGCGTTGACCGATGTCGTCATCATGGCGCCGGCCGGCCGGGTCTTCGTGACCGGCCCCGACGTCGTCAAGAGCGTCACCGGCGAAGAAGTGGACATGGAGTCGCTGGGCGGCCCCACCACCCACGGCAAGAAGTCCGGCGTCTGCCACATCGTCGCCGACTCCGAGCCCGACGCGCTCTGGCGCGCACGGCGTCTCGTCTCGACGTTCACCCAGCAGGGGCACTTCGACCGCGAACACGCCCGGGCCGGCGACACCGACCTCAAGGCTCTGCTGCCCGAGTCCAATCGCCGTGCCTACGACGTTCACCCCGTCGTCGAGCAGTTGCTCGATTCGGGCGTTGGCGCCGACGGGGAGACACCGATCTCCAGTTTCGAAGAGCTGCAAGCCAAGTGGGCACCGAACATCGTCGTCGGCTTTGGTCGGCTGTCCGGTCGCAGCGTCGGCATCATCGCGAACAACCCGCTGCGGATGGGCGGCTGCCTCAACTCCGAGAGCGCGGAGAAGGCATCACGGTTTGTCCGCCTCTGCGACGCCTTCGGCATCCCGCTCATCGTCATCACCGACGTGCCGGGCTACCTGCCCGGCGTCGGCCAGGAGTGGAACGGCGTCGTCCGACGGGGCGCGAAACTCCTGCACGCCTTCGCCGAGGCCTCGGTCCCCCGTGTCAC
Organism: Gordonia sp. NPDC058843; assembly: GCF_042743165.1. Classification (NCBI taxonomy): domain Bacteria; kingdom Bacillati; phylum Actinomycetota; class Actinomycetes; order Mycobacteriales; family Gordoniaceae; genus Gordonia; species Gordonia sp. NPDC058843. Next base: position 43,737 of record NZ_JBHYNC010000027.1, on the reverse strand, counting down.
CCTGGTGACCCGAAAGATATACGGCGGCGCCTACATCGCGATGAACTCGCGTGCCCTGGGCGCCACTGCGGTCTTCGCCTGGCCGGGTTCCGAAGTCGCCGTGATGGGCGCCAAGGCTGCGGTGGGCATCCTGCACAAGAAGGCTCTTGCGGCTGCGCCCGACGACGAGCGCGAGGCTCTGCACGATCGCCTCGCCGCCGAGCACGAGGCGATCGCCGGCGGTGTCGGCCGTGCGCAGTCCATCGGCGTGGTCGACGAGATCATCGACCCGGCACAGACACGCAGCATCATCGCCGAGGCCCTTGCCGCGGCACCCGCACGCCGCGGGCGCCACAAGAACATCCCGCTCTGACTCTTCTGCACAGATGACGAGTGCCCCGGTCCTCGAAGGACCGGGGCACTCTTCGTTGTCGTGTCTGCTTCCTGCTAGCCCACCCGCTGCTGCAACCAGGTGACCTCGGCGCCGGCGCCGCCCATGCGGTACTGCTCGAGCGCGTTGTCCCATGCGGTACCGAGCGCGCCTTCGAGTTCGCCGGCGAGACCGGCGCTGTCGGGCTGTGACTCGATCATCGAGCGCAACTGGTTCTCGCCGATGATGACGTCACCGTTGGCACTGGTGGAGCCGCGCCACAGACCGAGGCCGGGGACGTAGCAGAACCGCTCGCCATCGACCCCCTCGCTCGGGTTCTCGGTCACCTCGAACCGAAGCGCCGACCACTCGCGCAGAGCGGTCACCAGACGCGCGGCAGTGCCGACCGGCCCTGCCCAGTCGACAGTGGCATGCTGCATGCCCGGATCGGCATCCTGTGCCGACCATTTCAGGTTGGCGCGCGCATTCAGGGTCGACGACAGAGCCCACTCCACATGCGGGCACAGCGCCACCGGCGCCGAGTGGATGTAGACCACTCCTGTTGTCATGTCCGCAAACTGGTTCAGGTTGCGCACTTGTTCACCTCCGTTGTCGACGAGGAACGTCTTCCCCAACACACCTCGCGACAGCGGATATCACACTCGTGAGGTCAATTGTGCCCCATGATGCACGTGTTGCGCTAGTTTCTCGTGCGAGAAAAATTCAGTTCTGTGACGAGAGTTCATCAACGACACGATCGTTGAATTCGCTCCACAGCGGCTTCGCCCAGGGTCCGAAGGGTCGGTCGGTGAGCACCACACATGCCGCGTCGAGTTCCGGATCCACCCAGAGGAACGTGCCGGCCTGCCCGAAGTGCCCGAACGTGCGCGGTGAGTTCCTCGTGCCGGTCCAATGCGGGCTCTTCTCCGACCTGATCTCGAAGCCGATCCCCCAGTCGTTGGGGCGATGCTTGCCGTAACCCGGCACAAAGCCGTCGAGCCCGGGAAACTGCACCGACGTCAGCGTTCCGAAGGTCTCCGGCGCCAGGAGGCGAGGGTCCAGCAGCTCCTGCGCGAAGACCGCCAGATCGGCCGCGCTCGATCGCGCGGCGTGGCCGGCCGGCCCATAGAGCGTCGTCGATGACAACCCCAGGGGTGCGCACACGGCTTCGGACAGGTAGCGACCGAACTCGATGCCGGTTGCCTCCGCGACGAACTCAGAGGCCACCTCGAAGCCCGAACTCGAATAGATTCGCTGCTCCCCCGGAGATGCCTCGACCTCGCGACTGTCGTAGGCCAGGCCGGACGCATGTGAGAGCAGATGGGCGAGAGTCGACCCCGACGGTCCGGCCGGGTCGTCGAGCTCCACCGCCCCTTCCTCTACGGCCACGAGGACCGCGTAGGCCACCAACGGCTTCGTGACCGAGGCGAGTTCGTAAACGCGAGCGGGGTCGCCGAACTGCTCGGCGACCCCGTCACGGGTGATGATCGCCGCCGACACCTGGTCGACGGGCCATTCACTCAGAGATTCAAGGACAGACACATCGGGTCACGTTACCCGGGTGCTCACCAGTCCTCTTCGGTGTAGCGGATGACACCACGGATGTTCTTGCCGTCCAACATGTCCTGGTAACCCTCGTTGATCTGGTCCAACCGGTACTGCCGCGTGATCATGTCGGCGATGTTGAGCTTGCCGATCTTGTACATCGACAGCAGCTGCGGGATGTCGAGCTTCGGGTTGGCACCACCGAAGATGGAGCCCTGCAGATTCTTCTGCAGCAGGGTCAGCATGGCGAGGTTGAGGTTGACATCGCTCTCCAGCATGTTGCCCATGCCGGTCAGGACGCAGGTGCCGCCCTTGGCCGTGATTCCCATCCACAGATCGACGTCCTTGCCGTGGACCTCGCCGACCGTCACGATCACCTTCTGGCACATGCCGCCGTGGGTCGTCTCCGCGATCGCCATCGCGGCCTCTTCGACCGAGGCGAACGCCGCAGTGGCCCCGAACTTCAGCGCCTGCTCGCGCTTCCACTCCACCGGGTCGATGGCGAACAGATTGCGGGCGCCGGAGATGACCGCACCCTGCAGGGCCGCGGTTCCCACTCCGCCGACACCGACGATCGCGACGTCCTCGCCCGGACGCACGTCGCCGCTGCGCGTCGACGAACCGTAACCGGTGGGGATGCCGCAGCCACACAGTGCCGCGACCTCGAACGGAATATCCTTGTCGATCTTCACAGCCGACGCCTCGTGCACGACCATGTACGGCGAGAAGGTACCCAGCAGCGTCATCGGATAGACGTTCTCACCGGATGCGGTCTGGATGCGGAAGGTGTTGTCCGACACCGCCTCGCCCTGCAGCAGCATGGCGCCGAAGTCGCACAGGTTGGCCATTCCCGACTGACACGACGGACACTTGCCACATGACGGGATGAACGACAGCACGACGTGGTCGCCGACCTCGAAATCGGTGACACCCTCCCCGACCTCGGCGACGACGCCCGCACCTTCGTGCCCGCCCAGGATGGGGAACCCGGCCATCGGGATGCCACCGGTCATCAGATGATGATCGGAATGGCACATGCCTGCGGCTTCCATCTTGATCTTGATCTCGTGGGCCTTGGGATCGCCGATCTCGATGTCCTCGATCGCCCACGGCTTGTTGTGCTCCCGCAGCAGTGCACCTTTAGTCTTCACTGAACTCCTCCGTTCGAACCCGGCGGCGTCTCACACCGGGAGGATCTACTCACTCCGACGGTTGCCGCCATGACGTGACAGTAGTCACTCAACCACAAAATTGGAACGTGTTCTAGTGCGCGTTTCAGGGCCGGGCCGGGGCCTGGCGCGATCGAGACGGACGAGGACACAACGACCTGGACACGAGTGCTCGCGCCCAGGTCGGAGGGTGTTGATGTAGACGACTACGTCAGTCGGACAGGCCGGCGTCCTTGCTGCCGTAGCTCTGGCGCAGTGTCGGCTTGACGACCTTGCCGCCGGCGTTCCGTGGCAGTTCGTCGACGATGACGATGTCCTTCGGGTGCTTGAACCGCGCGAGGTTCTCGTTGAGGTACGGCTCGAGGTCGGCGAGGGTCAGGTCCTCGACCCCCTCGGCCAGCACCACCACGGCCACCGGCACCTCGCCCCACTTCTCATGCGCACGACCGATGATCGCCGCCTCGGTGATGCTCGGATGACCGAAGAGAGCGTTCTCGACCTCGGCGCAGTAGATGTTCTCGCCACCGGAGATGATCATGTCCTTGGCGCGGTCGACGACGTAGAGAAAGCCTTCCTCGTCCGCGCGGACCAGGTCGCCGGAGTGGAACCAGCCACCGGCGAAGGCGTCGGCGGTGCCCTGCTCGTTCTGCCAGTAGCCCTTCATCATGTTCGGGCCCCGGTAGACGATCTCGCCGACCTCACCCTGTGCGACGTCGTTCCCCTCGGGGTCGACGATGCGCGCGGTCACCGCGGGGACCACCTTGCCGATGGAGCCGATCTTGCGCAGCGCGTCCTTGCCCTCGAGGACACAGGTGATCGGCGACATCTCGCTCTGCCCGAAGACCGCGACGTTCAGCGCTTCCGGGAAGGTCTCGTTCATCGCGTTCAGGACCGAGTCCGACGCCGGTGCGGCACCCCAGCTGATCACCCGGAGCTTGAGGTCGCGCGGCTTGGCCTGCTGCGCGGCACAGACGGCCTGCCACTGCGCGGGCACCAGGAAGATCGAGGTGGTGCCTTCCTTCTCGATGGTGTCGAGCATGTCGTTGGGATCGAACGCACCGAGCGGATGGATGACCGAGAGCGCGCCCATGTAGAACAGCGGCGCCATCGCGCCGAGGCCGGCGATGTGGAACATCGGCGCGACGCAGGACCCGATGTCGTCGGACCGGGTCTGCAGAGCCTGCAGACAGGTGACGGCCTGTGCCTGCATGTTGGTATGGGTGAGCATGGCGCCCTTGGGCTTTCCGGTCGTGCCCGAGGTGTACATGATCAGTGCGACGGTCTCCTCGGGAACGTCGATCTCCTCGAGATCCGACGAGTCCTCGGCGACCAGAGTCTCGTAGTCGAGGTGGTTCTCCTTGTCCGAACCACCGACCACGATGGTGTGCTCGATCGCGCCGGTGGAGGCGGCCGCGGCATCGGCCAGCGGGGCCAACAGGGTCTCGGTGACGATAACCTTGGCACCGCTGTCGTTGACGAGGAAGGCGACCTCGGCCGGGCTCATCCGAATGTTCACCGGCACGGGGATGGCGCCGATCAGGTTGGCGCCGAGGACCGCTTCGACGTACTCCGAGCGGTTGAGCAGGACGATCAGGACTCGATCGCCGAACTGCACACCGCGCCGGCTCAGCGCGGCGGCGAAGGCCCGGCTGCGCTCGTCGAGCTCCTTCCACGTGGTGATGTTGCCCAGGAATTTCAGCGCCGGCTTGTCCGGGGTCATGAAGGCGTGACGGCGGATCTGGTTGTTCCAGTGGTTGCGGCGCGAGCGCAGCGGCTCGGTGGCCAGGTCGCTGAAGGTGTCGACGGTCGCGGTCATACGATCGGTCTCCTCGTTGTCTCTCTGGTGATGGGGTCGGGAACGGTTGTGGTGCAGTGCGTCCGGCGCGACGCAGGAATCACTTGGAGGCGCCGGCGAACGCCGTGATCGCCGCCTGGAACTCCGGGGACTGGAGCAGTTCGGTCTGGCCTTCGAGCTCGCGCTCGATCGCGGCGTCGAAACCGGCCATCGTGTGCGCGTCGAGCGCGGCCTTCGTCAGCCGAAGCGCCGCAGCACTTTTGCCGGCGAGCTTGCGCGCGACCTTGTCGACGGTCTCGTCGAGTGCGGGACGGTCGTCGACGACCCCGTTCACGAGGCCGGCCGCGAGCGCTTCTCCGGCACGCAATTTCTCGCCGAGCAACGCCAGTTCATTGGCACGCACGCGACCGACCGCGGTGGCGAACGACATCGACGCGGCACCGTCGGGCATCAGACCGATGTTGACGAATGCGAGGAGGAAGTACGACCGCGCGGTTGCGTAGATGAGGTCGGCACCGAGCGCGAGTGACGCGCCGATTCCGGCTGCCGCGCCGTCGACGGAGGCGATCACCGGAACCGGGACCGACCGTACGGCGCGCAGGAGATCGGAGCCCCCGGAGATGATTTGTCGGGCCTGCTCGCGGGTGAAGCCGGACGCACCGCCCTCGGTCGATCGCTCGGCGAAGCCCCGGACGTCGGCCCCGGCACTGAAACTGCCGCCCGCGCCGTCGATCACGACCACGCGCACGTCGTCCCGGCTCGACCACTCGGCCAAGGTCTCCTCGATCGCCTGATGGGCGCCGCCGTCGAGGGCGTTCATCCGTTCGGGTCGAGAAATCGTCAGACGCCCGATTCCGGAGTCGTCCACGGACGTCACGACTCCGCCGTGCGTGATCTCGTCGCTCACTACCTCTCCCCACTCATGGCCGGTTCAGATAGACACAGCGCCCCGCATCTGTGCCATCGCCTAGATTACTATCACAGTGCGACGCAGATCACGAGAATACTCGTTAACTTCTCAGAAGTGGATGCGCGCTCTTCCTGGGCTTTTGTCGAGCCGGGCCGAATCCTGTCACGAGAACCTGGCCTCCGGCTACGCTGTGTCGTCATGGCCGCCCGCCCTCAGACGTCGCGCTCCGATACCGGCGCCCGACGTCGACGCCCCGCCGATCGGCGACGTCTCATCGTCGACGCTGCCGCCAAGGCATTCAGCGACGGCGGATATCACGCGGTGCGGCTCGATGACATCGCCGACGCCGTCGGCATATCCGCACCCGCGCTGTACCGGCACTTCCCGAACAAGTACGCACTGTTCGCCGAGACCACCGCGGAGCTCGCGACCGGTTTACGCAGCGCTCTCGACACCGTCCCCGAGGGCGGGCAGGACGAGTTGCGCGCGCTCCTCGAAGCGATCACGGCCACCTCGTTCGACAACCGACGCCGTGGCGGGTTGTACCGGTGGGAGTCTCGGTATCTCGAGCCCGACGACGCCGCGATCGTCCGCGACGTCGTCGTCCATCAGCACCGTCGCGTGCGAGCGGCCGCCCGGCGGTTGCGACCGTCGTTGGATGATCCCGACGCCAACCTCGTCGCCGCCGCGATGATCAGCGTCGCGGCGAGTCCGACGACGCACCGGGCTTCGTTGCCCGCCCGCGACGCGGCGGTTCTGATGTCCGACGCCGCCGCCGGCCTGCTCGACGTCGAGCTGCCCGCCGACACCGGACCGGACGTGCCGACGGCGCCCGGCCTGGCCCCGGCCGCCAAGCGGGAGGTGATCCTGACCGAGGCGATCGATCTCTTCGCGGCCCGCGGGTTCCGGGATGTGACGATCGAGGACATCGCACAGGCGGCCGACCTCCCCGCCTCGGGCGTATACCGCCATTTTCCCAGCAAGGTCGCGATCCTCGAGGCGTCGTTCTGGCGTGCCACCGATCGGGTCACGTCGGGCATCTCCGACGCCCTCGCCGCATCGACCACGCCCCGGGAGGGGATCGTCGCCATGCTCGCCCACTACATCCGGTTGTCCTCCAGCACAACGGAACTGATCACGACATATGAGACCGAGATCGGCCACACGACACCGCAGGCCCGCGAGGCGCTGCGCAACCAGCAACGCATCACCGTCGACGAGTTCGCCACCTGGGTCACTCGCGACCGCGACGACCTGTCCCTCGCCCAGGCACGGTTCCTGGTACACGCAGCCCTGAATGTGGTCACCGACCTGTCGCGTCAGTCCCCCCAGCCTTCCCCGGAGCGGATCAAAGCTCTCACGACGCGGATACTGCTGCGCCCACACCGACCTTCCGCTGAGTGAGCGTCCCCGCTGGTTGGGCTTGCCGACACCACCACCCCACGACCGACAAGTGACCTCGACTGGCGCGGCGTGCTCGCCATGCTCAGTCGGCGCTGCTCGGCCGGCAGGACCTGCTCCCTACAGCACGGCGAAGTCGTCCATCAGCCAGCGACCGTCCTGCTCGACGAGGGTGACCTTGACCCGCGACTGGTACGGGAATCCCTCGGGAAACTCCTGAGCGGTCTGCGGCGACTTCAGCGTCTGGTCCAGCGTCACCAAGACGACGGCCTTGCCATCGTCGATCGACATGATGCCTGCATTGTCGGCCTGTGCCGTCGAGACCGATTCGGCCGCAGCGGATCCGCGACGCGCGTCCTGCGAGGACGCGATGTAGGTCTGCGTGAACGCGGGCGTCGCGATCTCCCGGATGCGCCGATCGAGATCACCGTAGTCGGCGGAGTTGTAGGTGGAGATCTCGGCCGCGTACCTCCGGGCGGTCTCGAGCAGTGACGTCGTCTCGCCGGCCGACGAGCTCGTGCCGGCTCGTTCGTCGGCGTCGACATAGGCCACGGCGAGCACGACCGTCGATGCCGCGAGCGCGATGACCGCGACCATCAGCGCGATCACGGCCCAGGGGCGGGTGCCGACGGCCGTTGTCCATCCGGTCCACCCCGAACCGCTCCGGCGGGCCGCGGGGGCGTCCAGCTTGCGCGGCGTCCGGTCGGTGGTGGCAGTGGACGGTGCGGCATCTGAATCGTCTGCGGAACCCGACGCCGCGGCATCGGCGTCCGATCTGTCAGGGTCCGATCTGTCAGGGTCCGATCTGTCAGGGTCCGCGGAGTCGGACGCAGAACCCGTTGCCCCGCGTGCGCGCTCGGCCTTACGGGCCGCCTTCGCTGCCTTGGCCTCGGCCTCGGCGCGGTACTTGTCACGGTTGCTGCGGTTGGCCTGTAAGAACTCGTTGCCGTCCAGAGGGGTCACACCCATGCTGCCGCCCGGAGTACCACCCGCGTGGGCCGGTGCGGCGTCGACAGAGCGATCGGACTCATCAGCGGAGCCGGCGGCCCCGGAGTCGGGCTGGTCGGACGTGGAACGCGACTTCGGCATGCGTTCAATGTAGCGAGACGTTCCCTGGCGGTTCGTCTCGCTGCCGGATCAACACCCGCCCGATCAGAGACTGCCGAGGTCCAATGACACCCACTGCTGCGGCTCGAGGAACAGTTTCGTCTGCGGACCGTGGTCCTTCTCGGCCATCTCGACGTACGGTTCGACCGCCTGGGGCGGGAGATAGCGTGCCGCCATCTCCTGCAGATCGCTGCGGGTGCCGGCGACCATGTCGACCGCATCCCCCGACACGGCGACGTACATCAGCCGCGGCGACACCTCGTCGACCATCAGCGTGAACCGCCCGGCCGCCCGGATGAGCTGCAGCTTGCGCGATTCGGTTCCGGTCAGCAGCCAGGGACGTCCGCCCGGCTCGTAGTGGTACCAGATCGGGACCGTCAGCGGCGCCCGGCCGGGCTCGGCCTCCACCGACAGCGCCGCGACGTGGGGTTCGGACAAGAACGCTTCTCGCTCGGATTTCGTGAGTGCCATGGGCCGACGGTAGACCGCATCACCGACATTCCGTCCGGGTTCGACTACCCGGGTTCGACGACCCGTGTTCGACGACCCGGACGGAACGCTCTGGCTACTTCCAGGGTTCGAGAACCTCGGCGGCGCGTTCGGCGAGCACCATCTGGAAGATCGGTCCGAAACTGACCCGGGCGACGCCTAGTTCGGCGAATGCCGACTTCGAGTTCTTGGTCGGATGGCCGATCGCGTTGACCGGCAACGGCAGCTCCTCGGTGAGTCGCTTCTGCGTGGCGTCGTCGTGGAAACCGACCGGGTACAGCACGTCCGCGCCTGCTTCGGCGGCCAGCTTCAGTCGCTCGATGGCGCGAGCGACGCGGTCGGATTCGTCTCCGACCTGCTTCACGAACAGGTCGGTGCGCGCGTTGATCACCACGTGGACGTCGGTGGCGTCGGACGCCGCCCGCAGGGCGCCCACGAAGTCGGCGTGCTCTTGGGCCTCGCGGAGGCGACCGCCCTCGCTGTGCACGGTGTCCTCGATGTTCAGACCGACGGCGCCCGCCGCGATCAGTCCGTCGATGAGTGTCTTCGGGTCCTCGCCGTAACCTGATTCGATGTCGACGGAGATCGGGACGTCGACGGCCGCGGTGATCTGCCGGATGCGGGTGGTCAGTTCCTCGAACGTGATGCCCTCGTTGTCAGGCTTGCCGATGGAGTCCGACACCGGGTGACTGCCGACGGTGAGCGCGGCGAATCCCGCAGACACCGCGAGATTCGCCGACCAGGCATCCCACACGGTGGGCAGGATGACCGGGTTTCCGGGCTTATGGAGTTCGAGCAGAGTGGTGGCCTTGCTGGAGAGTTCCGTCATGGTCCCTACAACTACGCCGATGGGCGGGTGCATTCCACCATCGCCGCGATCCGGTTGTGTTTTCTCCCGGATGCCGGGACAGCACACAACCGGATCGCAGTGTGGTCGACTGGCCGGTGCTACTCACGCCAGAACAGGTGATGCGTGACCCCGCTGGAGCTGGGGACCGACTCATGGTGGTATCGGTCCTCGAGCTCCTCGGGCGACTCCCAGAGCTTCAGCCCGGTTCCGATCGTGACGGGCGCGACGGCGATGTGCAGGGTGTCGACGAGGCCGGCATCGAGGAACTCCCGCACGGTACCCACGCCGCCGCCGATACGTACGTCCTTGCCGTCGGCCGCCGCTCTGGCCTGTTCCGCGGCCTCGGCCGGCGTCGTATCGATGAAGTGGAAAGTGGTGTCGCTCAGCGTGAACGACGGGCGCACATGGTGCGTCAGCACGAAGACGGGTGTGTGGAAGGGCGGCTCGTCGCCCCACCAGCCCTGCCACTCATGGTCGGTCCACTGGCCGCGCTGATAACCGAATTTGTTGCGGCCCATGATCTCCGCGCCGATGTTGTGGGTGAAGTCGCGAGTGAAGTAGTCGTCGAGGCCGCGGGTGCCACCCGGGTCGGTCCGGTTGGGCCAGCTCGCGGTGGCACCCGCCCACGACATCAGCTCCCACGGTTCGACACGGTCCCCGAAGGGACGCTCGAACGTCTGGTTCTCCCCCGCCCCGACCCCGTCCTGCGAGATGGAGAAGTTCTGGACTCTGAGTAGTTGTGGCATGGCTTGGCGTTCCTGTCGTCGTCGGCACGAGCAATCTACGCGGACAGACCCGATGGCGCCGGAAAACTCATCGTTGCGACTCAGGTGGAACACGCCGGGACGGAGTCGTGTGACGGAGGTTCAGCCGAGCGCCTGTGCGATGACGTCGGCGAGGGGGGTCGACGACCGGCCGATGAGCGACTGGAGATCACCTGAGGTGGTGTCCAGTTCACCGCGACCGATACCCGCGTCGGAGCTCGCCAGCATCGCGGCCACCGGCTCGGGCAGGCCCGCGCTGACCAGGGTCGCCTGGTATTCGTCTTCGGATAGGTCGCGGTACTCGACGGTCGAACCGGACGCCTCACCGATCGCGCGGGCGAACTCGCCGTAGGTCAGCCGCTCGTCGCCGCCCAGCTCGTAGACCTTCCCGGCCTGATCGGTATCGGCGGTGAGCACAGCCGCAGCCGCGGCTGCGTAGTCGGCGCGGGCAGCGGCCGCGAGCCTCCCCTGGCCGGCGGCACCGAACAGCGTCCCCGTCGACGCCGCCTGCGAGATGGTCGACAGGTAGTTCTCCCAGTACCAGCCGTTCCGCAGGATCACGGCGGCAATCGGCGACTCGCGTAGCCGGGCTTCGGTGGCGACGTGCTCGGGAGCCAGACTCAGACCGCTCGTGTCCGCGTGCAGCAGGCTGGTGTACGCGACGAGCGCGACACCGTTGACCTCAGCGGCCTCGATGACGTTCGTGTGTTGAGCGAGACGTTGCCCGACGTCCGACCCCGAGATCAGCAGCAACCTGTCGACTCCCGCGAGCGCGTTCCGCAACGAGTCCGGGTCGTCGTAGTCGGCGACACGGACCGAAACGCCCTGCGACAGAAGCGTCGACGCTTTCGACTCGTCTCGGACGATCGCGACGACGTCGGCAGCGACGACGCCCCGAGCGAGTAGTTCCTCGATCACGAGTCCGCCGAGATGCCCTGTTGCGCCGGTCACTGCTGTGGTCATCGTTTCCTCTTCTCTTCGGGGTGGATGGTCACAGTATGCACTAACTTTTAGTAAGTACAACACACATTGTTAGCTAGATCTCGGTGCTTCGGTTACCGTTGATGGCGTGACCGAGATCAGCGACGAGTCCATCGAGGCGGATGTCTTCGCCCGGGACTGCTCGTCCCGGACGACACTGCAGACCGTCACCGGACGGTGGGGCAGCCTCGTGCTGATCGCGTTGGGCGAGAGCAACTATCGGTTCAGCGCGCTGCGTCGCCGCGTCGACGGTGTGAGCGAACGGATGCTGTCGCAGACGCTGCAGAACCTCGAGCGCGACGGCATGATCGTGCGCACCGTCCTCGAGGCCATCCCGCCGAAGGTCGAGTACCACCTCACCCCACTGGGCCGCCAGGTCGCCGACCAGTTGAGCGGGCTGATCGAACTCGTACAGGACAACATGCCCGTGGTCCGGGACGCGCAGGCGCACTACGACGAGCGGCGCAGCGGACAGGACTGACTCGAGCGTCTCGTGGGTACGCAGCGTCGGGTACACGTGGATACGTACCCATCCGACGACCCGAGGAGCGACCCGATGACATCACCGGATGCCGACCTGCCGATCGAGGCCGATGAGGCCGATGCGATCGAGCAAGCCCAGTCGGCGGGACCCGACGAGGCCGCTGCGCCGGAGCCCACCGTGCCGTTCGACGCCGATGCAGCCGACGTCGCCGAGCAGGCCGCGGAGGTCGAGACCGACCCCGAGGACTACCCCCGCGAGTAGGGTTCGCGGCGTCGGTACGACCATCACATGCGGCTGACCGCGCGTTTTGTCGTCCGGCGCGACCATGCGCTAAAGTCTGTCCTCGGTCCTGGTGACGCACTCGACGAGCGCCGAACAGGGCCGAGGCAGTCCCCCATAGCTCAATTGGCAGAGCATTCGACTGTTAATCGAACGGTTACTGGTTCGAGTCCAGTTGGGGGAGCAGACAAGCCCGTCACCCGCGAGAGCAGGTGACGGGCTTTCTCGTGTCCGGCAGTCCCGTCGGTCCGCATTCATCCGGGAGTCAACGGTGCGGTAATGTCCAGCAGCGGGCTTTCGGGCCCACGGGGCGGTAGCTCAGTCGGTTAGAGCCGCGGACTCATAATCCGTAGGTCGCGGGTTCGAGCCCCGCCCGCCCCACCGAGTTCAGTTGCGACACAACCTGATCCACTTGGACAGGCTCGTGCACTCCGGACGCCGACCGTCGGGTCACCCACCCAGCGCCGGCGGCACCTCACCCGAATCCGCCATCACCGCGGACCCGCTGAGTGCTTGGTTGGCACGACGTTCGACCAGCAACGGCACGAAGTCGCGTACGTCGATCCCGTCGAAGTGTCGGTACGCGGCTTCGACCGCCTCGGCGACATCTTCGGGCTTCTTGTCGGTGTACATCCCGATCAGGCGGTGCTGCACTTCGGTGACCTGCCGGCGCTCGTCATTCGCGTCCACGCTCCCACGTTAGGCAGCATTCGGTGCACCCGCTGCCGGGAACACCAACCGTCGCCGACTGTTCAACTCCGGTTCGCTGACGACCGCGCGAGCTCAGTGCTCGACGCGACACCATAATTCGGTCTCCCCGGGGATGGGCGCGAGGCGGACCTCGCCGCCGTCGGGCCGGTCGAACAGCCGCACGCCCGCACCGAGGAACACCGGGACGAAGAACACGAGCACCTCGTCGAGCAACCCGTGATCGATCATCTGTCGCGCGACATCGGCGCCGATGACGGCGACGTAGGCGTCGCCGGCGATCCCCGTGGCGGTCTCGACCGCCTCGTGCAGATCGGACACGAACGTGACGCCGTCGACGGTGTCCGCGGGTGGGTTGTGGGTGAGAACCACGGCAGGCCCGTCGTATTCACCGGCGAATGCTCCTTCGCGGTCGGTGCCCCGGTTGGGATCATCGCCGCGGAACGACCGATTGCCGACCAGCAGCGCGCCGGTACCCCGCATCAACCGCGAGGCGGCGTCGTCGGCGGCGTCCTGGGCCCGGCCCTCACCCGGGGCGTCGAAGAATCGGGTGAGCCACGACATGTCGCCGCCGGGCCCGGCGATGAACCCGTCGAGTGATGCCGTTGCCGAATAGATGGTGGTTGCCATGCTTTCTGCCCTTCGTCGGGGTGACGCCGGGGTAGACCGGCGCGACCACGCGAACTCATCGGTCTCCGGGGGGGGCTTCGACTCGACTCCTCGCTGCGCTCGTCGCCGGCTCAACCCACAGGGGTGACGACCTCGACGGGCGCGTCAGCCCGCGCCGACGATGGGGTCGACCGCCTGTTCCAGCAGGCTGCGACGGTAGGCCTCGAGCGCGACCAGATCTCCGAAGACCGCGTTGTAGCCGTCCGGATCGTCGCTGGGCGCCATCCGACGCAGGCGCGACTTGATGTCGGCGATCTGCGTGCCGACCCACACCTCCTGCAGCCGGGCGAGCACGCTCGAGATGTAGCGGGGGATGTTGTCCTCGTCGACCGGCATCGACTCGACGGCGAGTTCGGTCACCAGCGGATCGATGATCGGGTCGTCGACGGCGTTGCGCACGGCATCGACCCATGCGGCGCCACCCAGACCGGCCGAGGTTCCTCCGAGCCCGGTCATCGCCTGGCGGACGATCGCGTAGGCCGGTTCGTTGAAGCACTCGACGGGTAGCGAGTCGAAGACCGTGCCGGCGATCGCCGGATACTGCAGCGCCGCCTTGAGCGCTTCCCGCTGCGGCCACAGGCGCGGATCGTTGGGCTGGGGTCGAGCCGAGGTCGGCGCCGACTCCGCCTCCGGCCGGTTGCGGCCACCGCGACTGTTGCCGCGCCCGCTCACCGCCGGGACACCCTGTGCCTTACGGATTCTGGCGCCCTCCTCGCGCACCCGACCGAGCACCTGGGCGACCTCTTCCCAGCCGACCCAACCGGCGAGCTGTCGCGCGTACTCGTCGCGCAGGGCGATGTCCTTGATCCGGGCGACCACCGGCACGGTATCGCGCAGAGCATGCACGCGACCCTCCGCGGTATCGAGGTCGTGTCCGGCGAGCAGGGCCTTGATGGCGAACTCGAACATCGGCACCCGGCGCGCGATCAGATCGCGGACGGCGGCGTCACCCTTCTCCTGACGCAGTTCGCAGGGGTCCATGCCGTCGGGTGCGATCGCCACGAACGTCTGCCCGGAGATGGACTGCTCCCCCTCGAAAGCCTTGAGTGCGGCCGCTTTTCCCGCGTCATCGCCGTCGAAGGTGTAGATCACCTCGCCTCGGAAGTACGAGTCGTCCATCATCAGACGGCGGATCAGTGCCAGGTGATCCTCACCGAATGCGGTGCCACACGATGCGACCGCGGTGGTGACGCCGGCCAGATGCATCGCCATGACGTCGGTGTAACCCTCGACGACCACCACCTGATGCCCCTTGGCGATGCTCTTCTTCGCGTGGTCGAGTCCGAACAGCACCTGAGACTTCTTGTACAGCATGGTTTCCGGCGTGTTCATGTACTTGCCGAGGTTGTCGTCGTCGAAGAGCTTGCGGGCGCCGAAACCGATGATGTCGCCGGCCAGGTTGCGGATCGGCCACAGCAGACGGCGGTGGAACCGATCGATCGGCCCCTTGCGTCCCTGCTTCGACAGACCGGCCGCCTCGAGCTCGCTGAACTCGAAACCCTGCGACAACAGCGCCTTGGTCATCGTGTCCCATCCGGCAGGCGCATAACCGCAACCGAATTGGACGGCCGCCACCGCATCGAAGTCGCGTTCCTTCAGGTAGTCGCGGGCCGGCTGGGCCTCCGGTGACTGCAGCGCGGCGGCGTAGAACTTCGCGGCGGCCGCGTTGGCCGCCACCAGGCGGGCGCGTGTACCGCGGTCGCGCTTGATGGCGGTGCCGCCGCCCTCGTAGTTGATCTGGTAACCGATCCGGTCGGCGAGCTGCTCGACTGCCTCTACGAAGCTGACGTGCTCCTGCTTCTGCAGGAAGCTGTAGACGTCGCCACCCTCGCCGCAGCCGAAACAGTGGAAGTGGCCGTGGTTGGGTCGGACGTGGAAGGACGGCGACTTCTCGTCGTGGAACGGGCACAGACCCTTGAGGCTGTCGGCACCGGCTCGACGCAGGGCGACGTAATCGCCGACGATGTCCTCGATCCTCGTCTGCTCACGGATCGCCGTGATGTCGCGATCGGGAATTCGGCCTGCCACGCACCCAGTGTAGTGACGTCGGTGAGGGCACCCGGCCGGGTAGTCAACACCGGCAGTCCAACGACCGGAGCCGACGCCCCGGCAGGTCCCCGACCGCAAAACCGCCCCGGAAAACAGCCCCTGAGCGCCACACCGCGGACGATATGTCGCCCGCGGCGCTGTGGAGGGTGGTTTCCTGGGGCGGATTTCGGTGCGCGCTGCACGGAACCCAGCGAGGGTCTACCCGAGGTGCGCCTGCGCCCCCGAATTGTGCTTGTCGGTGCGCTCGAGCCGGCCTTCGGTCATGGACGCGATCTGATCGACGATGACGCGCATGCGGGCGGCATCGTCGGACGCCGCGTTCCACCACGGCACGAAGACGGGATCCAGACCCCCGGGCGCCGCCTCGACGAACCAGTTCGCGACCCGGTGAATGCGTTCCCGCTGACGACGCTGCGTCGCCTTGTGGCGTTCGTTGCTGAAGATGAAGCGCAGCGCCAGGGTCTTGAGCATCGAGACTTCGGCGGCGATGAGTTCCGGCACTTCCAGGTCGGCGTCGTACCGCGACACCGGTCGGTCCCCGACGACCTCGCGGGTACCGGTGATCGCGGCCGACGCGAACCGGCCGATGAACTCACTGGTCAGTCGTTTGAGTGCGACGTATGAGTCGAGCGTTCCGTCGAAGACGCCCACCGACCGCACGATGTCCATGCGATGCAGGCGCGCGGCGGCATCGACGAGGGCCTCTGGGTCGAGACCGGGGAATTCCTTGGCGCCGATGTCGGCGAGTGCCCGCTGGTCTTGCGGGTCACCGAGCGTCCGCAGGTCGATCCGGCCGCCGATGACCCCGTCCTCGAGGTCGTGCACGGAGTACGCGACGTCGTCGGACCAGTCCATGATCTGGGCCTCGACGCACTGTCGGTTCGCGGGCGCGTCCCGACGGATCCACGCCAGCATGCCGGCGTCGTCGTCATAGGCCCCGAACTTCCCGCCGGGCGTGCGCCGGGTCCACGGATACTTCAGGGTCGCGTCCAGGGACGCGCGGGTGAGGTTGAGGCCGACGCTCTGCCCGTCGGCGTCGAGCAGCTTGGGTTCGAGCCTCGTCAGGATTCGCAGGTTCTGGGCGTTGCCCTCGAAGCCGCCGTGATCCGCGGCCACCTCGTCGAGTGCGCGTTCGCCGTTGTGCCCATACGGCGGGTGCCCGATGTCGTGGGCGAGGCCGGCGAGTTCGACGAGGTCGGGTTCGGCGCCGAGGCCGATGGCGATGCCGCGTCCGATCTGCCCGACCTCGAGGGAGTGCGTGAGCCGAGTGCGGGGCGTATCACCCTCACGCGGTCCGACGACCTGTGTCTTGTCCGCCAGTCGACGGAGTGCGGCGGAGTGCAGGACCCGTGCGCGGTCGCGCGCGAAGTCGCTCCGATGATCGGTGCGGGTGCCCGGCAGGCTCGCGACCTTGGCACCTTCGGGGACGAAGCGCTCGACGGCCTCGTCGCCGTAGGCGGCCACCGCCGGGACAACATGGCCTACGCTCTCGGGACCCTGTCGGGTGCTAGTCAAGCACCCAACCCCGGGCGACGGCGAAGTCGGTGACCCGCTGCCGGATCGCCACGATCTGGCGCGCTGTGAGTGCACCGTCGGCGTCGAGCAGGAGTTCGGTCAGCTCTTCGGTGAACGCGGCGGCATCCAGCGAACCGGCAGCACGCGGCTTCCGGCTACCACGGTCATCGTGGCGCCCGCGATCCCCACGGTCACCACGGTCACCTCGATCGCCCCGGTCCCGGCCGTGATGATCGTCGCGGCGGTGTGCCCGTGCGCCCGCGGTCTCATCGGCGGGTGCGGCCTCGGTGACCGCGACGTTGATCGCCTTGGAACCGCGGTCGGTCTCCTCGACGTCGAAGGACACCTTCGCGCCCGGTTTCAACGAACTCTCGTCGATGTCGATGTCGTTGATGTGGAGGAACACATCGGCACCGCCCGATTCCGGTGCCAAGAAACCGAATCCCCGATTTGCGTCGTAGTGAACGACTTTCCCGCTGACAGACACGACTCCACTCACTCTCTCGCCGCGCGCACGACGGACCCCATGCCCTACTCCGCGCGACAACTCGCCATCAAGTGTGACAGACATCCGCAGGTCAGGCTGAATCGCGAGTACGCGCCTCGTGGCGACGCGGACGAGCTCAGGCGCCGAGCAGCTTGCCGCCCAAGTACTCGGCGACCTTGTCGAGCGCGACCCGCTCCTGACTCATCGTGTCGCGTTCACGCACCGTGACGGCCTGATCGTCGAGGGTGTCGAAGTCGACGGTCACGCAGAACGGCGTGCCGATCTCGTCCTGGCGGCGGTACCGCTTGCCGATGCCCTGCGCATCGTCGAACTCGACGTTCCAGTGCTTACGGAGTTCGGCGGCGAGGTCGCGGGCCTTCGGCGACAGCTTCTCGTTCCGCGAGAGCGGCAGCACGGCGACCTTGATCGGCGCCAGCCGCCGGTCGAGCCGGAGCACCGTACGAGTGTCGGTGCCGCCCTTGGCGTTCGGCACCTCCTCCTCGGTGTAGGCGTCGCACAGGAACGCCATCAGCGAACGTGTCAGGCCGGCAGCCGGTTCGATGACGAACGGGGTGTAGCGCTCCCCTGACGCCTGATCGAAGAACGACAGGTCCTCACCTGAATGCTTGCTGTGCGTGGACAGGTCGTAGTCGGTCCGATTGGCGACACCCTCGAGCTCGCCCCACGGATTACCGGCGAAGCCGAACTTGTATTCGACGTCCACGGTCCGCTTGGAGTAGTGCGACAGCTTCTCTTTGGGGTGGTCGTAGAGCCGCAGGTTCTCCGGGTCGATGCCCAGATTGACGTACCAGTCGAAGCGCTGGTCGATCCAGTATTGGTGCCATTCCTCGTCGTCGCCCGGCTTGACGAAGAACTCCATCTCCATCTGTTCGAATTCGCGGGTACGGAAGATGAAGTTGCCCGGTGTGATCTCGTTGCGGAAGCTCTTGCCGATCTGCGCGATGCCGAACGGTGGCTTCTTGCGCGCGGTGGTCATCACGTTCTTGAAGTTCACGAAGATGCCCTGCGCGGTCTCGGGCCGCAGGTAGTGCAGCCCCTCCTCGTCGTCGACCGGGCCGAGGAACGTCTTCATCAGACCGCTGAACGCCCTGGGCTCGGTCCAGTTGCCCGGCTGCCCGGTCTCCGGGTCGTTGATGTCGGCCAGACCGTTCTCCGGCGGATGCCCGTGCTTGGCCTCATACGCCTCGATGAGGTGGTCGGCGCGATAGCGCTTGTGGGTGTGCAGCGACTCCACGAGCGGGTCGGAGAAGACCTCGACATGTCCGGAGGCCTCCCACACCTGGCGCGGCAGGATGACCGACGAATCGAGACCGACGACGTCCTCACGACCGATGACCATCGTGCGCCACCACTGTCGCTTGATGTTCTCCTTGAGTTCGACGCCGAGCGGGCCGTAATCCCACGCCGACTTGGTACCGCCGTAGATCTCACCGCACTGGTAGACCAGGCCTCGACGCTTGGCGAGGTTGACGACGGATTCCACATTGGACTGGGCGGCCACGGTTAACTGCTCTCCACGGGTTCGGTATTCGGCTGGGACGGTCCTGCTGACGCGCGTTGTGCTCGGCATGCATCGACGAGATGCGGGCGGCAACCCGTACAGACTACCGAGCAGACGCCCCGTTCCCCGAAAGCACCGGCAAGCGATGCCCGTCGCCGCGAACCATCGGGCACACACGAGCGGGCCGGAACTGCCACAGTGGCATGGTGATCGTTCGAGTACGACGACGCGTCGGCGTCGAGGAACCGGCTGCTGGTCGCCGCTCCGTCTACGGGGTGACCGGCCTCATGCTGGCATTGGCGCTGGTCGCAGGATGCACGGGTGAGCAGACGTCCTCACCCGAGGGACCCTCATCGGCACCGGTCTCCACACCCTCGCCCGCACCCCCGATCGACGAGGTCACCCCGAACGCCCTGGGTGAGGCCGTGACCATCGAGAACGTGATGGCCCACGTTCGCGCCTTCGCGCAGATCGCCGACAACAACGACGGCAACCGCGCAGCAGGCACACCCGGGTACGACGCCTCTCTGGACTATGTCGCCGGACTGCTCCGCACGGCGGGTTTCGACGTGACCACGCCGTCCGTCGACTACGAACGCTTCGACGCCGGGCCGGTCAGTCTCACCGCAGACGACCTGAAGGTGGCGACGCGCATTGTCGAGTACTCGGCCGGGACCGGCGACACCCCGGTCACCGCCGCCCCCGTCACCGTCACCGGGCTCGGATGCACGAGCGCCGACTTCCCGCGTTCGGTGCGCGGCGCCGTCGCCGTGATCTCTCGGGGCACATGCACCTTCGCCGACAAAGCGCGCAACGCGGAATCGGCCGGCGCAGTGGGGGCGATCATGGTCAACAACGAGCCCGGCCCTCTCACCGCTGCCACGCTCGGGCCGAACGACCGCCCGGCGATCCCCGTGCTCGGCATCTCCTCCGACGACGCCGAACGGGTGCGGTCGGCCCGATCGGTCACGCTCGCGGTCGAGGCGGACACCACACGCATCACTACGCGCAGCCTGATCGCCGAGACCCGGACGGGCACCCCCGACGACGTCGTCATGGCCGGCGCACACCTCGACAGCGTTGTCGAAGGCCCCGGCATCAACGACAACGCGAGCGGCAGCGCGGCCGTACTCGAGACCGCGCTCAGGCTCGGTTCGTCGCCTCGGGTCCCTCACCGGGTGCGATTCGCGTTCTGGGGCGCGGAGGAGGACGGACTGGTGGGTTCCACGGAGTACGTCCGGGGACTCGACGCGGCCGGTCGTGCCGCGGTCGCCCTGTATCTGAACTTCGACATGCTCGCCTCTCCCAACGGCGGCTATTTCACCTACGACGGCGACGACTCCGAACGCAACGGCGCCGGCGCCGGTCCGAGCGGCTCCGCGGGCATCGAGCGGACCTTCGAGAAATTCTATGCCGATCGCGGGATCCCTCTCGCCCCAGACGACTTCGACGGCCGCTCCGACTACGGTCCGTTCATCGCGGTGGGCATCCCCTCCGGCGGTGTGTTCACCGGGGCGGAGAGCGAGAAGAGCGAGGCACAGGCCGAGATGTGGGGCGGCCGGGCGGGAGAACCCTTCGACCCCGACTATCACACCGCGCGCGACACCCTCGACAACATCGACACCGATCTGTTGGCCGTCAACTCGTCCGCGGTCGCCTCGGCGGTGGCGACCTACGCGCTGTCGACCGCGGGAGCCGACGGTGTGCCGCCGGTGGGCGAGCGGCGCCGCACGAACGACGGTTGACCAGCGACGACACCCGCTCAAGGATTGAAAACCATTTCCGTTAGAATGGGCGGGATCAGTGGCGCGAGCCAGGCGAGAGGAGCGCGATGTCGACCCAACCGTTGGACGGGCCCGACCCGGTCGAGGCGGCCGATGCCGCTGCACGGGAAGCCGCCGCCGACCTCCTGCGCGCCCTCGCCTCCCCCACCCGCGTCGCGATCGTGCTGTCCCTGCGTGAACGGGTGCAGTGCGTGCACGAGCTCGTCGGGCACCTGGGTCTGAGCCAGCCGCTGGTCAGCCAGCATCTGCGCGTCCTCAAGGACGCCGGAGTGGTCCGCGGCCAGCGCAACGGTCGTGAGATCACCTACGAACTCCTCGACGACCACGTGGCACACATCGTCGGCGATGCCCTCATCCACGCGAACGAGACCACCGACGGCCGCGCGGTGACGGCCGTCGAGCGCTCCCGGGCGGTGAACGAATGAGCGGGGTTGCCTCGGGACCGCAGCCGGTCACCGGCATCCGGTCGACGCGCCAGCGCGCCGCGATCGCCGACGCCCTGGCCGGCACCGACGACTTCTGCTCCGCCCAGGAACTCCACGAGATCCTCAAGGCCCGAGGCGAATCGATCGGCCTGACGACGGTCTACCGCAATCTGCAGGCGCTCAGTCAGGCCGGGCAGATCGATGTCCTGTGGGACGGCTCCGGCGAGACCCGATACCGTCACTGTTCGTCGGGACATCATCATCACCTGGTGTGCCGTGAGTGCGGAACCACCGTCGAGGTCCAGGCGGAGCCGGTCGAGCGCTGGGCCGCGAAGATCGCTGCCCAACACGGCTTCTCCGACATCAACCACACCGTCGAGGTCTTCGGCCGCTGCGGCGAGTGCCGGGCCTCCGGGAACGACTGAGCGAGAACCCTTCTCGCCCCCAGGCGCGCGAGCCCCTTCTGCTCCCTGAGGTGCGCGAGCCCCTTCCGCTCCTCAGGGAGCAGAGGTGGGTCGCTTCTTTCGGATTGGGGAGCAGAACACGCGGCCGCTGCGACCAGAACCCGCGACCGAAAGCGCGTCATCCCTTGGCGACAGAACGGCGGTCGGCCACGCCTCACACCTCAGGTCGCCGAAGCCGGACCCACCAGTCGCTCGGCGGCGTCGACACCCGCGGCGAGCACGATGTGCAACACCGTCAGCAGCGGCACGTCGTCGAGTTGTCCGGCCGGAAAAGTGTAGTACTGCAACACATCTGTGGTGACCCCGGCGCGATCGGAGCGTCGTAGGCTGCCGAAGCTGAGTTGCGCGGCGCACGCCTCGACATCATCCCGCAGGCTGGGCGTGTTGGGCAGGTCCATCGCGACCATCTGCGTCAGAGCGAGCACATCGAGCCCGTCGGCCAGCGTGAGTACCCGGATCGACGCACGAGTCGGGCCGACCCGCACCACCAGCGAGTCGGCGTCGGGACGGTCGACGGGGCCGAGTTCGGCGACGATGTCGGCAGCCCGGTCGAGGAGCGTGGCGGCATCGGTCACGACGGCTTCACCCCGCCGAAACGCCGGTCGCGCGAAGCGTATTCGAGGCAGGCGGCCCACAGGTCGCGGCGGTCGAAGTCCGGGAAGAGCTTCTCCTGGTAGACCATCTCCGCGTACGCCGACTGCCACAGCAGGAAATTCGAGATCCGCTGCTCGCCGGACGGACGCAGGAAGAGGTCGACGTCCGGCATGTCCGGCTCGTCGAGATACCGTGCGAACGTCGACTCGGAGATCCGCTCGGGATCGATCTCGCCACGCGCCGCGCGCCGCGCTATCTCACGAGCGGCGTCGGCGATCTCGGCGCGGCCGCCGTAGTTGACGCACATCGTCAGCGTCATCGCGGTGTTGTCCCGGGTCATCTCCTCGGCGATCTCCAATTCGCGGATCACGCTGCGCCACAATCGCGGACGGCGGCCGGCCCAGCGCACGCGGACACCCATCTCGTGCATCTCGTCGCGCCGGCGCCGGATGACGTCACGGTTGAAGCCCATGAGGAACCGCACCTCGTCGGGGCTGCGAGACCAGTTCTCCGTGGAGAACGCGTAGGCCGACAACCAGCCGACCCCCAATTCGATACAGCCGCACACGGTGTCCATCAGCACGGCCTCACCGCGCTTGTGACCCTCGGTGCGCGGAAGCCCCCGGTCGGTGGCCCAGCGACCGTTGCCGTCCATCACCAGCGCCACGTGCTTGGGCACGAACTCGGCGGGAATGGCAGGTGGCCGCGCACCACTCGGATGCGGATCGGGTGGACGGACCTCGGTGCGTTGGCTCGCGGCCTTGCGTGCCTTCGCCGAACTACCCGGCCGCAACGCCATCGTCGACCCTCCTCACACCCGTGTCCACACCCGTTTCCATCAGCCTATGAGGGGCGGTGCGTTCGATCAGCGGCAGGGTTCGGAGCTGACGTTCCAGATGCCATTGCAGATGCGCGGCGGTGAGTCCGCTGGCCTGGCGACGCAGCGACGGGGTGGCCTCGATCACGTCGTCCCACCGCCCGCGAAACAGGGCTTCCATGAGGTCGAGCACGCCCGGCGACGGCGTCGCCGATCCAGGTGGCCGACACGGCAGACACACGGCTCCGCCCGCGGCGACGTGGAAGGCGCGGTGCGGACCGGGCGTCGCGCAGCGCGCGCACTCCTCCAGCGCCGGCATCCACCCCGCGCTGTACATGGCGCGCAGCAGGTAGGCGTCGAGGATCAGCTCTCGTGGCCGACGGTCCTCGGCCAGCGCCGCCAGCGCCCCCACCGTCAACCGGTGTAGCTGGCGGGTGGGCGCTCGCTCCTCGCCCGCGAGCCGTTCCGCGGTCTCGAGGACCGCACACGCCGTGGTGTAGCGCCCGTAGTCGGCGACGATGGCGTCGGCGAAGGCGTGCAGGCTGTGCACCTGGGTGACCACGTCGAGGCTGCGGCCGGGATACAGATGGACGTCGATGTGAGCGAAGGGCTCGAGCCGGGCGCCGAACTTCGACCGCGTCCGCCGCACGCCCTTGGCGACCGCACGGACGAGACCGTGTTCGGCGGTGAGCAGCGTGATGATGCGATCGGCTTCGCCCAGCTTGTGCTGGCGCAGCACGACGGCCTCATCCCGGTAGAACCTCACCGGCACATTCTCCCACCGTGCACCGACACGACCGTCCCCGACATGCCCGCCGGCCTACCCCGGATCGATGTCGAACGAGTTCAGCGGTCGCAGCAGCGAACGCTTCTTCTCCACATGGCCGCCCATCCGGTCCAGGATGGAGGTCAGCGCCTCGATCGCCTCGACAATGTAGGGCCCCTTGTTGAGCATCACGCCCTCTGCACGTCGGCTCATCGCGGCGTCGGTGACCTCGGCGCGCGACGGTACGCCCTTCTTCGCCAGCCCGTCGAGCACCTGCGTCGCCCAGATGACCGGCACATGTGCGGCCTCACACAGCCACAAGATCTCCTCCTGCACCTCGGCGAGCCGGCCGAACCCGACCTCGACGGCGAGGTCGCCGCGGGCGATCATCACGCCGACCGCGTCCCAGCGCATCGCCTCGAGCAGCATCTGCGGCAGCGACTCGAAGGCCGCCCGGGTCTCGATCTTCAGCACGATGCCCACGTCCGGCGCACGCAGACGGCCCAATTCGTCGATCAGGTCGGCCACGTCCTCCGGCGACCGGACGAACGAGCAGTTCACTATGTCGGCGTGCGCCGCGACGAATTCGAGATCGCGCCGGTCGGCCGCCGTGAGCGCGGGGATGTGCAGGGTCGTGTCCGGCAGATTGATGCCCTTCTCGGCGCGGAGTTTCGTCCCGCCCGGGGCGGCGCGCTCGACATCGACGACGATCTCGTCGTCGAGCTTCTCCCGGACACGCCCGGCGATCTTGCCGTCGTCGAACAGCACCCGGTGGCCCGTCTCCACGTCGTCGAAGGCCTCCCCGAGTTCGCATCCGATCCGATGCGGTCCGGTCCGGGTCGCCGGGGTCGGCGCGAGGTCGCGTTGGAGCCGGATCTCGTCGCCCGTGCGCACGAGCAGGTGCTGGCGCTTCTCGGGCAGTTCGTCGACGACGATGCGGCGTCGGGAGCGCAGCGAGCGGGCCGCATTCCGGAGGGTGTGATCGCTGCCGGAACCAGGTACATCGATCGTCATGCCCGACTCGTAGTAGACGGTGCGATCGCTGTCGGCGTCGATCCCCGCCTCGGATACCGAGACCACTTCGAGGTGGCGTCGGCGACCGCGGGCGTCACGCAGTCTCAGCCGGGCCGGCTGCATGGCGTGGTCGAGTGCGCGCACCGGGATGACCGCGTCGATACCGTCGGGCAGGCGTGCGCCGGGATCGAAGGGCGTCGCGCTGAACCTCACCCGCGACCGTCGTTCGACGGTGCCGTCGTCGGCGCGGACCGGTTTCACCTTGACCACCTGCGGCCCCGGTTCCAGCGGCCCCGTGCGCAACTTCGGCCCGGCGAGATCCATGGCCACCCGCACCCGACCGGGCAGGGCACGCACCGACTCGATCATCCGCGACCACTCGGCCGGTCCATCGTGTGCGCAGTTCACGCGCGCGAGGTCCATGCCGGCGGCACCCATGGCGCGGACGAGCTCGGGATCGTCGGCCGCCTCGGTCGGCATCGTGACCATCACCCGGGTGGCCCGCCCGCCGCGCTCGGCGCCGGACCCGTCGGCAGCGGCATCGTCGCCACCACCGGGATGCACAGGCCCGAGGAGCCCGTCGCGGTTGCGGGTCAGGGTCCGCACCCCGCCGGCGAGGTCACCCCAGATCGGGTGCCGGGTGCGACCTTCGGCCAAGGCGTCCACGGTCTCGATGACCGTCTCGATCCACGAATAGACGATCGACTCCATCCGGCCGAGACTCGACAGTCCGTGCGCGCACATCGACTCCTGCAACGGACGCAGGTCGCGGCGTCGAACCGTCACGTAGTGCACGAGGTTGCGCGCACTGTGCCGATGCCGGTCGGCCACGGCGGCAATGAGCGACGCTGCCTGCAGCTCGGCGCGGTCGAGGTCGTCGCGCAGTTCGTGCAGGGCCGAGGACAGTTCGGGGATCGACATGACACCGGGGTTACCCATCGCGCCACCGTGTCAGACCCGGGTGAACGGTCGGGACGCGGCCGCGTTTCAGCCGGCGTTGACGATCTTGTCCAGCTTCGGCGGCAGCGTCATCCCACCCGGATACCGGTGCCAGCCCTTCCGGTCGTAGAACTTGGTGCCGAGCAGGCCGAGGAGTACGCCGACGAGCAAACCGATGAAGCACTGGATGATCGACCGGCCCAGGCCGGCCGACAGATCGGCGTCGAAGTACAGAACCGCCCGCACGCCGAGATAGATCACGTGCATCGGCTCGATCGCGGCGATCCACTCGAAGAAGCGCGGACTCGCCTCGAGCGGGAGCGTCCCGCCCGACGACGGCAGACCGAACACGACGAAGAACAGCAAGTTGAACAGCAGCCCGGCGTTGCCGAACACGGCCATCATCGCGCTGGCACTCACGCCGACGGCGAAGATGCCGAGCACCGACAGCATCCAGAGCACGAAGCCGTTCGGTATCGATGTCCCGACCATCGCGCCGACGGCGATGAACAGGGTCGAGAGCACCAGCGCGACCAGGAACATGATCGTCCACTTCGCCGCGAGGGTCGCCCACCGGCTGATCGCGAGCCGTTCGCGCAGTTGGTAGAACGGCCCGTACTCGATGGGCGTCTGGCCGAGCATGCCGTCGACGACGATGCTGACCATCATCGCCCCGGTGAAGCCGGCGAGCACCAGCAGCAGCGTCAGATAGAACGCCGACAGCCCGTTGCCCGCACCGTTGGGGAGCGGCGTCGGTTCGGACACCTGGACGGCGACCGGCGTCGCGAGGGCGAGCTGCGCCGCCCCCGTGAAGGTGATGTCGTTGCGGTCGAGCTGGGTGCGGACCTGATCGGTCAGCTGAGCGCCGACCTGGGCGTTGACCCGTTCACGGACCTGGTCGGCCAGGGTGGTGGTGATCGACGAGGCGAACGCACCCGAACCCCGGTTGATGAAGATGTCCACGTTCGGCCTCGTCGGCTCCGCCGTGAGCACAGTCGACCGCCCAAGTGCGACAGCCCTGTTCGTGAAATTGGACCCGACGACGATGACGCCGTACACCTTGCCGCTGTTGAGTTCGGACAGTGCGGTCGACCGGTCGGTGCGGGTCACGACGATCCCGTTCTCCGCCGCGGAGGAAATGATGCCCTCGGCGACCTGGTCGCCGAAATTCTGCCGCGTGGACTGTCCCTCGGCGTTCTCGACCTCACCGCCGGCGTCCTCCTGCACGAGCGCGATCGGGAAGTCGTGCAGGTGCCGTTGCGGATCCACGACCGCCGCCATGTACAGCCCGGCCATCAGTGAGAACATCACGGCGACGAGGGCCAGTGGCGCCAGCCAGAAGCGCGGCG
The DNA here is from genome assembly GCF_042743165.1 of Gordonia sp. NPDC058843. Taxonomy (NCBI): domain Bacteria; kingdom Bacillati; phylum Actinomycetota; class Actinomycetes; order Mycobacteriales; family Gordoniaceae; genus Gordonia; species Gordonia sp. NPDC058843. Next base: position 16,512 of record NZ_JBHYNC010000027.1, on the reverse strand, counting down.
ATCCGAGGACACCCGCGATCGTGCGCCCGGTCGGCTGATTGGAGTCGGGCGTCTCGTGGGCGCCCTTTCCGAGCGCATCTCCCGGCTGTTCCGGCAATTCGTGCGTACCCATCGGCGTACCTCCCCCGCAGGCGGCGTCCGTCGGCGTGGAGGCCGGCAGTCTGCGCTGCTAGAAACCCAATCGACGCAACTGCTTGGGGTCGCGTTGCCAGTCCTTGGCGACCTTCACATGCAGATCCAGGTACACCTTGGTCCCCAGCAGCCGCTCGATCTGTGCGCGGGCAACTGTACCGACCTCTTTCAGGCGCGCACCTTTGTGCCCGATGATGATGCCCTTCTGGCTGTCGCGCTCGACGAACAGCACAGCGTGGACGTCGACCATCGGCGGCAGCTTCGGATCGCGGTCCTCGCGGTCGATGACCTCTTCGATGACGACGGCCAGCGAGTGCGGCAGTTCGTCATGCACGCCTTCGAGCGCGGCCTCGCGGATGAACTCGGCCATGAGGACCTGTTCGGGTTCGTCGGTGAGCTCGCCGTCCGGGTAGAACGCGGGTCCCTCCTCCATCAGGCCCACGAGCACATCGGACAGCACGTCGAGCTGCTTGCCCGACTTCGCCGACACCGGGACGACCTCGGACTGCGGTCCGAGCACCTGCGACAGCGCGAGTAGCTGCTTGGCGACCTGCTCGGGGCCGACCCGGTCGATCTTGGTGACCACGCCGACGATCGTCGTGCGCGGTGCCATCTCGCGAACCTGCGAGATGATCCAGCGATCACCCGGACCGATCGCCTCGTCGGCGGGTATACAGACGCCGATCACGTCGACCTCGGAGTAGGTGTCGCGGACGAGATCGTTGAGCCGCTGGCCGAGGAGGGTGCGCGGGCGGTGCAGACCCGGGGTGTCCACGAGGATCAGCTGCGCATCGGGACGGTTGACGATCCCGCGGATGGTGTGGCGGGTGGTCTGCGGCCGGTTCGAGGTGATCGCGATCTTCTCGCCGACGAGGGCATTGGTGAGCGTGGACTTGCCGGTGTTCGGTCGGCCCACGAAACACACGAAACCCGAACGGAACTCAGACATCCGCGCGCCCCAGCCGCTGCCGGGGGTGACCCGCTGTGTCGGTGAGGACCGCGTACGCCTCGGGACTCAGCTCGCGCAGGGTGTCCAGGCCCGGGTCGTCCGGGTCGCCGTTGACGACGACCGCGGCCTCGAAGGAGCGGGCCCCGCTCGAGATCGCCGACGCCACCGCGACCTGCAGCCCGGTGAGGGTCAGGGTGCGGGTCGCCACGTCGGCACCGGCATATGTGCGACCGTCGCCGTCCCGAACCGCCGCACCCGTGGGTGTCTCGGCGCGCGCCAGTGCACCCCGGGCGAGCACCACGAGCTTGCGATCCTCGTCGGTGAGGGTCTCGGTCACTGGTTCATCCTTGCTCTCGACTCGTCTGTGCTGCCGTGACCGGCGGTGTCCGCGTCCGGGTCGGGGCCCTGCTCGTTCCCCGGCCGCTCGTCCCCGGCCCGCCGCTCGTCGTCGTGGTCGCGTCCCGAGCGTCCCTGCGATCGGCTCGGGTATCCGCGGTGTTCGTCGCGTCGGGAATTCTCCTGAGCGTCGGGGACTCGGGTTACCAGCACCGTGATGATGCGTTGCCGCCCTTGGCGATTGGGCCCGCCCTCGGCAACCAGCTGCAACCCGTGGGATTCGACCCGGGCGCCGGGCAGCGGCACACGGCCCAGTTCCAGACCGACGAGCCCGCCGACCGTCTCGACCTCTTCGTCGTCGATCTCGACGTCGAACAGTTCGCCGAGATCCTCCACCGGGAGCCGCGCCGACACCCGATACGACCCGTCGCCGAGGTCTTCGACCGGTGCGAGTTCGTCGGTGTCGTACTCGTCGGTGATCTCGCCGACGATCTCCTCCAGTACGTCCTCGATGGTGACCAGTCCGGCGATGCCGCCGTACTCGTCGACGAGCATGGCCATGTGGTTGCGCTCGCGCTGCATGTCGGCGAGGACCCGGTCGAGCGGTTTGGAGTCGGGGATGAATTCGGCGTCACGCATCACGTCGACAACACGCAGGGTGGCGGGGTCGATGCGCTGGGCGACCGTGCGGGCCACCAGGTCTTTGAGGTACACGATGCCGAGGACGTCGTCGGTGTTCTCCCCGATGACCGGGATCCGCGAATGCCCGGACCGCGTCGCGAGACTCGTGGCCTGAAGGGCTGTTTTGTCGGCCTCGATCCAGACCATCTCCGGGCGCGGGACCATCACCTCGCGGGCGCTGGTGTCGCCGAGATCGAACACCGACTGGATCATGCGGCGCTCGTCGGCCGCGACGACGCCGGAGGCCTCCGCGAGGTCGACGACCTCGCGGAGCTCGATCTCGGTGGCGAACGGGCCGTTGCGGAATCCGCGACCCGGCGTGATGGCGTTTCCGATCAGGATCAGCAGACGGGTCAGCGGCTTGAGCAGCACGCCGAGCGCGAAGAGCAGGTACGACGATGCGAGCGCGATGGTGTACGCGTGCTGCCGGCCCAGGGTGCGCGGGCCGACGCCCACGGCGACGTAGGAGACGACTGCCATGGCGGCGATGGCCACGGCCAGTCCCCCGCCGATGCCGATCAGCTGCGTCGCGGAAACGGCGACGAGCGCGACGGCCGCGGTCTCGCACACCACGCGGAGCAGCACGACGAGCCCGACGTAGGTGGCACGTGCGTCGAGGATGCCCGCCAGGCGGCGCGCGCCCGCACGCCCCTCGCGGACCATGTCGTCGACGCGGGCGTTCGACACCGTCGACACCGCGGTGTCGACGGCCGCGAAGACACCGCCGACCCCGATCAACACGACTGCGGCCACGATGAACCAGTAGTCAGAGGTCACCCTCGGTCCTCCTCGGACCGCGTCGGGGCACCGGGGGCCGGTGACCCGCCCTCGACGCCGGTGAAACCGATGTTGGACAGCAACCGCGAATCACGGTCGGTCTGTCGTTGCTCCTGGGCACGGCGGTGGCGCTCGGCGTAGAACGCGTCGAGGATGCGGTTCTGCAGCCCGAACATCTCGCGCTCCTCCTCCGGTTCGGCGTGGTCATAGCCGAGAAGGTGCAGCACTCCGTGGATGGTCAGCATCGCCAGCTCGTGCTCGAAGGAACGTTTGGCCTCCCGCGCCTGCTTGCGGGCGAAGTCGGGGCACAGCACGATGTCGCCGAGGATCGCCGGGCCCGGGTCGGTCGCGTCCGGTCGTCCGCCGGGCACCAACTCGTCCATCGGGAAACTCATCACGTCGGTCGGACCGGGCAGGTCCATCCACTGCACGTGCATGTCGGCCATGGTGTCCTCGTCGACGCACAGCACCGAGAGCAACGCGGCCGGGTTGACGTCCATCGCGTTCACCGCGAAGCGTGCGGCGTCGATGATCAGCTCGGCCGGTACGTCGACCCCCGATTCGTTGGCCAGTTCGATGCTCATGAGCGACGACCCTGGGCCGCCCGACGCGTGGCGCGGTTGCCGCCGATCGCCGTGTTGGGCAGTCCGCGCTGCGCTTCCTCGGCACGCCCGTAGGCGTCGACGATGTCGGCGACCAATCGGTGCCGGACCACGTCCTGGCTGGTGAGCCGGGCGAAGTGGATGTCGTCGATGCCTTCCAGGATCTCCGAGGCGGCGAGGAGTCCGCTCCGCGCACCGCCCGGCAGATCCACCTGGGTGACGTCGCCGGTCACGACGACCTTGGACCCGAAGCCGAGACGGGTCAGGAACATCTTCATCTGTTCGCTCGTCGTGTTCTGCGCCTCGTCGAGGATGATGAACGCGTCGTTGAGGGTGCGGCCGCGCATGTACGCCAGCGGTGCGACCTCGATGACCCCGGCCGCCATGAGCTTCGGGATCGCCTCGGGGTCCATCATGTCGTGCAGCGCGTCGTACAACGGGCGCAGGTAGGGGTCGATCTTCTCGCTCAGCGTGCCGGGCAGGAAGCCGAGGCGTTCGCCGGCCTCGACCGCCGGCCGCGTCAGGATGATGCGGTTGACCGACTTGGACTGGAGCGCCTGCACGGCCTTGGCCATCGCCAGATAGGTCTTGCCGGTACCGGCCGGACCCAGACCGAACACGATGGTGTGGTTGTCGATGGCGTCGACGTAGTGCTTCTGGTTGAGCGTCTTGGGCCGGATCGTCTTGCCGCGTCGAGACAGGATGTCGAGCGACAGGACGTCGGCAGGCGACTCCTCGGTGCCGTCGGAGAGCATCGACACGCTGTGCCGGACGAGGTCCGGTGTCAGCGGCGTGCCCCGGCCGACGAGGTCGACGAGTTCGGCGATGACACGTTCGGAGGCGGCGACCTCGGGGGGTTCGCCGGTCAGCGTCACCTGATTGCCGCGGACGTGGATGTCGGCGGGCAGGAGCTGTTCGAGGGTTCGCAGGTTGACGTCACTGGCGCCGAGCAGCCCGAATACGACTCCGGGAGAGACTTCGACAGTGGATGTGACCCCAGACCGGCGCGGCTGCGTACGGCTGGATTGCCCGCTCGGGTCGGGGTTGTCGTCACTCACGTATGAAATCACTCCTGGTGTTCTGTTCTGGATGCGGTGACCACGCGCGCCGGGTCCCGGCGCGCAGGGATGTGGTCAGTGTATCGCGGTGCAACAGCCGATCAGCAGGCAATATTTCCGTCAGATCCCCAGCACCCGGATCGTCTGCCGCGTGCACACGCTGCGCGGGTCGACGAAGGCGTCGTGTCCCTCGCCGGGTACGACGATCAGTTCGGCGGACTGTCCGCGCGCGATCGCGGCGTCGACGTACCTGCGGCTGGACTCGACCGGGATGAGGTCGTCGGTCTCGCCGTGCACCGCCACGACGTGGGCGTCCACGACGGGCGCCAGCAGGGGCGAGGCGTCGGAGTACCGGCGCGGCGACTCGCTGAACGGCCGACCCATGAACGCGCGCACCGACTCTCGATCTGCCGCACCGACGGTGTCGAGCACCGCCGCCTGGGCGACGACAGTGGTGATGGTGGCCGTGGCGGTGCGTGCGCCGATCTGCCCGACCGCCCAGACCGCGAGCTGGCCACCCGCCGAGTGCCCGACGACCGCAGTCGAGGCGAAGTCGACGCTGTCGGGCGGGAGCAGGTCACGTACCGGACCGTCCAGGGCAGCGAGCGCGTCGATGACGTCCCGGCCGGTGTTCGGCCACCCGCCGCCCTCTTCACCGACCCGGCGGTACTCGATGTTCCACACCGCCGCCCCGCGCTCGGCGAGCATGCGCGCGATCGCGGTCTGGGTCGTCGAACCGAACTCGACAGACCAGGACCCGCCGTGCACGAGGACCACGAGTCGCGCGGGCGACGCGACCCCGAGACCTTCGGAGGGCACGTAGAGATGACCGAATTGTGAAGGTGCCGAACCATATTCGACCTTCGTACGACGCACCGCACGGCGTCCGAGGACACTCATCGCGTCCACCGGCGGGTGAGCACCCCGATCGCGCCGAGGGCCACCGCGGCGGCCGTCGACGTGCGCAACACCTCCGGACCGAGCACCACCGACTGAGCACCGAGCGCGGTCAGGTCCGCGATCTCGCCGCCGTCGAGACCGCCCTCGGGCCCGACCACGAGCAGGATCTCGGTGGCGTCGGCGAGGGGCAGCTGCGCGAGGGGCTGCGCGGACTCCTCGTGCAGGACGGCGACGACCCCACCCCCGGCCACGACATCTGCGCAGCGGGCACGGACGTCGATGGTGGTCGCGAGGTCGGTGACCTCCGGAATCCACGGGCGCCGACTCTGTTTGGCGGCGGCCGACGCCGCGGCCCGCCATTTGCCGACACCTTTGTCGGCCTTGCCCGTCCAGCGCGAGACGCATCGCAGCGCCTGCCAGGGCACGATGACGTCGACGCCGGCCTCGGTCGCGAGGTCGACCGCGAGCTCGGATCGTTCGGATTTCGGCAGCGCCTGCACCAAGGTCACCTGCGGAGTCGGGCGTGCCTCGAACGACAGGTCGTGAACGGTCGCCACCAGCGTGTCCTTCGCGGTGATCTCCCGGATCTCGCAACCACCCACCGAACCGGCACCGTCACCGACGAGAATTCGTTCGCCGACGGCGAGTCGGGCGACGGTGACCGCGTGGCGACCCTCGGGTCCGCTCAGGATCAGATCGGCGCCCGGCGCGGGCACGGACTCCGCCCAGAACAGCGGTGGGCTCACTGCGCACCCGCCGTTCGAGACGAGTACACCCGCCGGGACCTCACCGCCGCGGACACGCCGCGTCTACTTCCCGGCGAACGCGTTGCGCAGCCGCGAAAACAGGCCACCCGGGGCCGCGGCCGCCGAGGTGTTCACGATCTCGATCTCGTCGGCGGCGACCTTACGGTACTTCTTCAGCGCTTCGGTCTGTGCCGCATCGAGCCTGGTCGGGACGACGACGTCGAGATGGACGTGCATGGTTCCGCGCACACCGGAACTGACGTGCGGCATGCCCTGGCCGCGCAGCTTCACGACCTGCCCCGGCTGGGTGCCGGGAGCGACCGTCACGGTGACCGGGTCACCGAGAATGGTCTCCACCTCGAACTCGGCACCGAGCGCCGCGTCGGCCATCGGGACCTTGACCGTGCAGTGCAGGTCGTCCTTGTCGCGCAGGAACACCTCGTGCGGCCGCTCGGAGACCTCGACGTACAGATCGCCCGCGGGACCGCCGCCCAGGCCCACCTCGCCCTGACCGGTGAGACGCACGCGCATGCCGTTCTCGATCCCGGCGGGGATGCGCACGGTCATGGTGCGCCGCGAGCGGTAGCGTCCGTCGCCGCCGCACTTGTGACAGGGATCGGGGATCACCTCGCCGACACCGTGACAGGTCGGGCACTCGCGCACCGTCATGACCTGGCCGAGGAACGAGCGCTGGACGGACTGGATCTCCCCGGCGCCCTTACAGATGTCACAGGTCACCGGCTTGCTGTCGCCGTTGGTTCCGGAGCCGGTGCACACGTCGCACAGGATCGCGGTGTCGACGGTGATCTCCTTGGCGACCCCCTTCGCGCACTCCGCGAGATCCAGGGTCAGTGTCACCAGGGCCGGCTCGCCCGGCTGCACACGTGACTTGGGTCCGCGACCGGAGCCGAAGCCCCCGCCACCGCCGAAGCCGCCACCGTTGCCGAAGAACGCCTCGAAGACGTCGCCGAATCCCCCGCCGCCGCCACCGAAACCGCCGAAGCCACCCGCACCCGCACCGGCCAGCGGGTCGCCACCGGCATCGACGATGCGGCGCTTCTCCGGATCGGTCAGCACCTCGTAGGCGGTGCTGACCTCCTTGAATTCGTCTTCTTTGCCCGGATTGACATCGGGGTGCAGTTCGCGGGCCTTCTTGCGGTAGGCGCGCTTGAGCTCCTGATCAGTAGCGCCCTTCGCCACACCCAGGATTGCGTAATAGTCACGTGCCACGGTTGTAGTGATCCTTCGGTCTCAGTGGTGCCTGGCGGCGTGTGCTCTCACGATCGCGCGGGACGTGTGCGGGGAACCGTCCCACGCGGTCCCCGACTCCGGGTCGTGCGCGGCCGCCGCCGTCGACGCGGCGGCATGCCGAGCAGCGGTCATGGGAAATATGCGGTCATCGCTCGGCGAGCACCTCGCCGATGTACTTGGCAACGGCCGCGACCGAGGCAATGGTTCCCGGGTAGTCCATTCGTGTGGGGCCGAGCACACCGACGCCGCCGAACACGTTTCCCGATGCACCGTACCCTGTCGATACGACCGACGTACCACGCAGGTTCTCGGTCTGGGTCTCCTCACCGATCTGCACCGTGACCTGCCCCATGTCCTGCGTCGTCGCGAGGATCTTGAGAACCACCACCTGCTCTTCGAGTGCCTCGAGCACGGTGTCCATCCCGCCGACGACGGGTGTGAAGTCGGCCGCCGAACGGGCGAGGTTCGACGTGCCGCCGAGCACCAGTCGATCGTCGCCGCGTTCGACGAGGGTTTCCACCAGCACGGTCGCGATGTTGAGGGCCGCACCGCGCAGATCCTCGGGCGCGGAGTTGGCGAGCTCGGCCACCGCGGCCGACGCGGCCTCGAGTCGTCTGCCGTGCAGCGCGGCCGAGAACAGATCACGCAGCCGGGCGATCTCGTCCTCGTCGTGGTCTTCGTTCAGTGCCACCATGCGCTGTTCGACGCGGCCGTTGTCGACGATGACGACCATCAGCAGACGCGACGGCGAGAGGGTGACGACCTCGAGGTGACGCACGGTCGCCGCCGACAGCACGGGATACTGGATCACCGCGACCTGCCGCGTCAGCTGGGCGAGGAGCCGCACCGAACGCCGGAGTACGTCGTCGAGGTCGACGCCGGAGTCGAGCACCGAGAGGATCGCTCGACGCTCGGCCGCCGAGAGCGGCTTGATCTCGCTGATCCGGTCGACGAACATCCGGTAACCCTTGTCGGTGGGCACCCGACCGGAGCTGGTGTGTGGCTGGGTGATGTACCCCTCCGCCTCCAGGACCGCCATGTCGTTGCGGACGGTGGCACTCGACACGCCCAGCTGGTGGCGCTCCACGAGAGCTTTCGAGCCGATCGGTTCCTGCGTGCCGACGTAGTCGGTCACGATCGCACGCAGGATCTCGAAGCGACGATCATCGGTGGTAGACACGCGGTACACCTCCTGACTCGGATCCCTGCCATACAGTTGGGTGCGTTCCATAGTACGAAACGCCGATCGCGATCACGGTGCCACGGCGTGGTGTCGCGCACCGACCGTCGACGCATCGTCGACGAGCGGCAGTCGCCGAGGCAGAGCGTCGGAGGAGTTCGGATGATCTTCAAGGGGGTTCGGGAGGGCAAGCCCTACCCCGACCACGGGTTGTCGACGCGTGGCTGGGCCAAGATCCCGCCGCGACAACTCCGCCTCGACCAGCTGACCCCGATCACCAAGGTCCTCGCCCTGGACAAGCTGCTCAGCGAGGACTCCACCTTCTACGGCGACCTGTTCGCGCACGTCGTTCGATGGGAGGGCGAGCTCTATCTGGAGGACGGGCTGCATCGCGCCGTCCGGTCGGCCCTGCGCAACCGCCACATCATCCACGCGCGAACCCTGGATCTCGACGCCCTGGACCTGACCGACGCGGCCAAACCCCTGGACGAGCAACTCGAGGACACCGCCGAGATCCCCGCGCGCCGGCCCCCGACCGCGCCCGAGAGCGCAGGCGCACACCGTCGGGGCGCCCGGTCGACGGGATGGACGAGTCCGCCGCCTCGCCCCGATCAGGGTTGGTAGGCCGACACCGGTCCCGAACTCAGCCCCAGAGCACGCGGCGGATCACGCCGTCGGCCAGCAACCTGCCGGCGTCGGTGAGCACATAGGCGTCCTCGGTCGCGCTCAGCAGACCGTCGGCGCAGAGCTGTTCGGCATTCGCGGTCTCGGACTCGTCCAGGAGACCGCGTGGCAGTCCGCTGCGGCACCGAGTGGTCAGCATGACGGCCTCGAGGTGTTGATCCTCGAGACTCAGCTGCTCCGCCGACGCGATCGGCAGTACGCCGTCCGACAACGACTTCGCGTAGCGCGCAGGGTGTTTCGCGTTCAGCCAGCGAACGCCGGCGACGTGGGAATGCGCACCCGGGCCGACGCCCCACCAGTCGTGGCTGTGCCAGTAGGCGATGTTGTGGCGGCACACCGACTCGTCGCTGCGCGCCCAGTTCGACACCTCGTACCAGTCGAGGCCATCGGCCCGGAGGCGACGGTCGAGGATCTGGTAACGGTCGGCGAGCACGTCGTCGTCCGGGGCAGGCATCTCCCCGCGGCGGATTCGGCGCGCCAATGCGGTGCCGTCTTCGACGATCAGCGCGTAGGCCGACACGTGGTCGATCCCGGCGTCCAACACTGCGTCGACGGTGGCGTGCAGGTCGGCGTCGGTCTCGCCGGGCGTGCCGTAGATCAGGTCGAGGTTGACGTGGTCGAACCCGGCCGCCCGCGCCTCTCTCGCAGCCGCGACCGCCCGGCCCGGTGTGTGCGTGCGGTCGAGGAGTCTGAGCACATGCTCGGCGGCCGACTGCATGCCGAGCGAGATCCGGGTGAAGCCCGCCGACCGGAGTCCGTCGAAGAACTCGGGCGAGGTCGACTCCGGATTCGACTCGGTGGTGATCTCGACGTCGTCGGAGAGATCGATGTTCGCCCGCACAGCATCGAGAAGCCGGGTGAGACCGGCCGCACCGAGGAGCGACGGCGTGCCGCCGCCGACGAAGATCGTCGAGACCGGCCGTGCGGGCGACAGCAGCTGCGACGCGGTCTCGAGTTCGCGGGCGACGGCGTCCTGCCACGACTCCGGCGACGACGACGAACCGAGCTCCCCCGCCGTGTAGGTGTTGAAGTCGCAATACCCGCACCGGGTCGCGCAGAACGGGACATGCAGGTACAGCGCGAGGGGCACACCCGGGTCGACATCGCTGCACGCGGCCGCGACGAGCTCGTCCGCGGGCACCGCAGCCGGATCGGCGTCGCGACCCGCGGCAGGGGCCGGATCGGCCGCGGGGATCACGTCGACATTCACCCTTCCATCATGCCGATCACCCCGACATGGGAGGAAATCGACGACCGCGACGGGAACAGCGTCGACCTCGTCGGCGTTGTGCGGCTCAGGTAGGGACCGGCCCCGCCCGGTTTCCATCATCGTGATGGAAAATAACCCCAAGTAGACGAGCCGATGCGGAGCGTGGCACTATGGAGCGCGTGATTTTCCCCGGGGTGTGGCTCGCAGCTCGACGCCACATTGATCTCAAGCGCGTCAACAGCGCTTTCTGTCGCATCTAGCGACGTCTCGGCCCCGATTTGTCCCCGTTTCTCGGGGGATGCCGGCACGTTTCAGCCCGTAATTCGTGCAACGAACGCCGGCCCTGTGTGCCGGCACAGGAGAGTTCATGACGTCCACCACCGACGCCCCCGCCGCTTCCGGCCCGGGTTCACCGAACGACGCTGCTGCCGCACCGGCCGCCGACAAGCCCGCGCGTCCGGCCCGCAAGGCCCGTCCGACCAAGCGCCGCGCCGAAGGCCAGTGGAAGCTCGGATACCGCGAGCCGTTGAACCCGAATGAGCAGGTCAAGAAGGACGACAACCCGCTCAACGTGCGGGCGCGCATCGAGAACATCTACTCGAAGCAGGGCTTCGACTCGATCGACAAGCAGGACCTCCGCGGCCGTATGCGCTGGTGGGGTCTCTACACCCAGCGCGCCGAAGGCTACGACGGCACCTGGACCGGCGACGAGAACATCGACATCCTCGAAGACAGCCACTTCATGATGCGCGTGCGCTGCGACGGTGGCGCGCTCAATGTCGAGCAGCTGAGGACGTTGGGCGAGATCTCCACCGAGTTCGCCCGTGACACCGCCGACCTCTCCGACCGCGAGAACGTCCAGTACCACTGGATCCGGATCGAGGACGTCCCGACGATCTGGGAACGCCTCGAAGGCGTCGGACTCAAGACCACCGAGGCCTGTGGCGACTGCCCCCGCGTCGTGCTGGGCTCACCGCTCGCCGGTGAGTCCCTCGACGAGATCCTCGACCCGACCCCGGCCATCGACGAGATCGTCCGCCGCTACATCGGCGACCCGAAGTACTCGAACCTGCCGCGAAAGTTCAAGACCGCGATCTCGGGCCAGCAGGACGTGGTGCACGAGATCAACGACGTCGCCTTCGTCGGCGTGGTCCATCCCGAGCACGGCCCCGGCCTCGACCTCTGGGTCGGCGGCGGGCTGTCCACCAACCCGATGCTCGCCCAGCGCGTCGGCGCATGGGTGCCCCTCGACGAGGTGCCCGATGTCTGGGAGGCCGTGGTCTCGATCTTCCGCGACTACGGATACCGACGTCTCCGCGCCAAGGCCCGCCTGAAGTTCCTCATCAAGGACTGGGGCATCGAGAAGTTCCGTCAGGTCCTCGAAGACGAGTACCTGGGCCGCAAGCTGATCGACGGTCCGGCCCCGGAGCAGCCCGAACGCCCCATCGACCACATCGGTGTACAGAAGTTGAGCAACGGGCTCAACGCGATCGGTTTCTCCCCCATCGCCGGACGCGTCTCGGGCACGATCCTGACCAAGGCCGCCGAGGCGGTCGCCGCGGCCGGTTCCGACCGCGTCCGCTTCACCCCGTACCAGAAGCTGATCGTCCTCGACGTCCCCGACGACAAGGTGGACTGGCTGATCGACGAGCTCAAGCCGCTCGGCCTGCACGGCCGGCCGACTCGATGGCGCCGGAACCTCCTGGCGTGCAGCGGTATCGAGTTCTGCAAGCTCTCGTTCACCGAGACCCGCAAGCGCTCGCAGGTCCTCGCCCCGGAGCTCGACGAGCGGCTCGCCGACATCAACTCGAAGCTCGACGTGCCGATCACGGTGAACATCAACGGCTGCCCCAATTCCTGCGGGCGATCGCAGATCGCCGACATCGGTTTCAAGGGGCAGCTCGTCGAGGACGCCGACGGCAATCAGACCGACGGATTCCAGGTTCACCTCGGCGGCAGCCTCGGCCTGGATTCGGGTTTCGGGCGCAAGCTTCGCCAGCACAAGGTGCTCGGCACCGAGCTGGGCGACTACATCGAGCGCGTGGTCCGCAACTTCGTCGACCAGCGTGAAGAAGGTGAACGGTTCGCACAGTGGGCCGTTCGTGCCGACGAGGAGGCACTGCGATGACCATCGAGACGACTGCCCGTGCAGGGCGGCGGTTCAGCGAGGACCAGCTGCGCGACATCGCGCAGAAGGGTGCTGCGGACCTCGGTTCCGACGCCACTCCCGAGGAACTGATCCGCTGGACCGCGCAGACCTTCGGCACCAACTTCGTGGTCGCGTCGAACATGCAGGACGCGGCCCTCGTCGATCTCGCCGTCAAGCACATCGACCGTGATCTCCTCGACGGGGACCCGGTCAAGGTGCTCTTCCTCGACACCGGCTACCACTTCGCCGAGACCATCGGCACCCGGGACGCCGTCGAGCAGGTGTACGGCGTGGACATGGTGAATCTGACCCCCGAGCACAGCGTCGCCGAACAGGACGAACTCCTGGGGCGCAACCTCTTCGCACGGGACCCGGGCGAATGCTGCCGTATGCGCAAGGTCCTGCCGCTCAAGGCCGGCCTCGCCGGATACGACGCGTGGATCACCGGCATCCGGCGCGTGGAGGCACCTACCCGGGCCAACGCACCGCTCATCTCCTTCGACGAGGGCTTCGGACTGGTGAAGATCAATCCGATCGCGGCCTGGTCCGACGAGACGATGCAGGACTACATCGACACCAACGGGGTGTTGGTGAATCCGCTTGTCGACGAGGGATACCCCTCCATCGGGTGCGCACCGTGCACCGTCAAACCCGAACCCGGATCCGATCCGCGCAGCGGCCGCTGGGCCGGCCGCGCCAAGACAGAATGTGGGCTGCACGCATGACCGTGACCGAAACACCGTCCGTTCGCCAGACGAGCGGCGCCGCCGCGGAGGCCGACGAGTTCACCACGCTCGACGCCCTGGAGTCCGAGGCGATCCACATCTTCCGGGAGGTCGCGGGCGAATTCGAGCGGCCGGTCATCCTGTTCTCCGGCGGCAAGGACTCCACCGTGCTGCTGCACGTTGCGCTGAAGGCGTTCTGGCCCGCGCCGCTGCCCTTCTCGCTGCTGCACGTCGACACCGGGCACAATCTGCCCGAGGTGCTCGAGTTCCGGGATCAGGTCGTGGAGCGGCACAACCTGCGGTTGCACGTCGCCAAGGTCGAGGACTACCTCGCCGACGGCCGCCTCACCGAGCGTCCCGACGGTGTCCGCAACCCGCTGCAGACCATTCCCCTGCTCGACGCGATCACCGAGAACCGCTTCGATGCGGTGTTCGGCGGTGGTCGCCGCGACGAGGAGCGTTCACGCGCCAAGGAGCGGATCTTCTCGTTGCGCAACGCCTTCGGTCAGTGGGACCCGAAGCGCCAGCGTCCGGAGCTGTGGAACCTGTACAACGGCCGTCACGCACCGGGTGAGCACGTGCGGGTGTTCCCGCTGTCGAATTGGACCGAGCTCGACATCTGGCGCTACATCGCCCGCGAGCAGGTGCTCCTCCCGTCGATCTACTACGCGCACGAGCGCGACGTGTACCAGCGCGACGGCATGTGGATGACCTCGGGCGTCTGGGGCGGACCTCGCGAGGGCGAAGAGACGCAACGACTCTCGGTGCGCTACCGCACCGTCGGCGACGGCTCGTCGACCGGAGCGGTGCTCTCCGACGCCGCCGACAACGAAGCCGTTCTCGCCGAGGTCGCCGCATCGCGGTTGACCGAACGTGGCGCCACCCGTGGCGACGACCGGGTCTCCGAGGCCGCCATGGAAGACCGTAAGCGCGAAGGATATTTCTGATGAAGCACGCCCCCGATCTCCTCCGCATCGCCACCGCGGGCAGCGTCGACGACGGTAAGTCGACGCTCGTCGGCCGACTGCTGTACGACACGAAATCCGTTCTGGCCGATCAGATCGATGCAGTCACCAAGGCCTCGGTGGACCGCGGCCTCGACACCCCCGACCTGTCACTGCTGGTCGACGGGTTGCGCGCCGAGCGCGAACAGGGCATCACAATCGACGTCGCGTACCGCTACTTCGCAACGCCCGCTCGGTCGTTCGTACTGGCCGACACCCCCGGCCACGTGCAGTACACCCGGAACACCGTCTCCGGCGCGTCCACCGCTCAGCTGGTGATCCTCCTCGTCGACGCCCGGACCGGCGTCGTCGCCCAGACCCGCCGCCACGCCGCGGTGATGGCGCTCCTCGGCGTGCCGCAACTGGTGCTGGCGGTCAACAAGATCGACCTCGTCGCCGACCAGGCGTCGGTGTTCGCCGACATCTCTGCCGAGTTCGCCGAACTCACCCGATCGCTGGGCTGGTCCGACGAGCAGGTCACCGCGATCCCGGTGTCGGCGTTGCACGGTGACAACGTCGCGAACCGATCGGAGACCACCGCGTTCTACGAGGGGCCGACGCTCATCGAGCATCTCGAGACCGTGCCCAATCTGGTAGAGCGTAGCGAGGTCGGTCTGCGCTTCCCCGTGCAGTACGTCATCCGCCCCCGCACGCCCGAGTACCCCGACTACCGCGGCTACGCGGGTCAGATCGCCGCCGGCCGGGTCTCCGTCGGCGACGAGGTGGTCATCCTGCCGTCGGGGCAGCGCACCACCGTCAGCCAGATCGACACCGCCGACGGCCAGTTGGCCACCGCCCACACCGGACGCAGTGTGACGATCCTGCTGGCGGACGACGTCGACATCTCCCGCGGTGACCTGATCGCCACCGCGGCCGACGCCCCGGAACCGCTGCAACAGTTCACCGCGACCGTGTGCTGGCTCGCCGAGAAGCCGTTGCGTCCCGGCGCGCGCCTGCTGCTCAAGCACGGAACCAAGACCACCCAGGCCATCGTCGGCGCCCTCGATGCGCTGTTCGACGAGCAGAACCTCGCCCTGGTGGAGGCACCGGAGTCGGTGGAGCTCAACCAGATCGTGCGGATCTCGGTGCAGACCGCCGAGGCGATCCCGGCCGACGACTACCAGGTCAACCGGGAGTCGGGCAGCTTCCTGCTCATCGACCCGCAGGGCGGCAACACACTGGCCGCGGGGCTCGTCGGCGACGCGCTGGCGCCGCTGCATCTCAAAGAGCTGGTGTGACACCGACTCTCGTTCTCGTCGCACACGGCAGTCGCGATCCGCGCTTCGGCGCGACCGCGCGCCGCGTGCGCGACGCCGTCGCCTCGAGCCTCTCCGGGGTCGAGGTGGTGCTGTCGTACCTCGACCTCGACGAGCCGCTTGTCGGCGACGTCCTCGGCGGGCTCGGCGGGCCTGAGGCATCGGATGCCGGCCCGGTGGTCGTACCGATGCTGTTGTCGGCGGGGTACCACCACAAGATCGACCTGCCGTCGATCATCGCCTCGCGTCGGCCGACGGCCCGACAGACCGATGTCATGGGTGCCCGGTCGTTGACCGGCGCCCTGGCGGACCGTCTTCTCGAGGCCGGTCTGGGACCGGGTGACGGCGTGATCCTGTCCGCGGTCGGGTCCTCGGACCCCGCCGCCGATCGTTCGGTGCGCCTACGCGCGATCGAACTCTCGACACGACTGCACCGACCGGTGGAAGTGGTCTTCGCGACCAAACTCGGCCCGGGGAAGCGCGCGGTGGCCACGGCTGTGCGCCGGTTGCGTGCCGGCGGCGCACATCGGATCGCCCTCAGTCCGTACTTCCTGTCGGCCGGACTCCTCACCGAGCGGGTCGAGTCGGCACTCGACGCCCTGGTCGACGACACGCTCGTGGCAGGACCCCTCGGCACACACCCCGACGTCGTGAACGCGATCGGCTCGCTCTACCGTTCCGCCGTCGGGTACCGCGCTATGCCCGCCGGTCACGCGGCTTCCTGACTCGGCGATCACCGCTCTGCCCCCTGATCCGAAAGAACCGCATAACCCCTGGTCCCTAATCCGAAAGAACCGCATAACCCCTGCTCCCTAATCCGAAAGAACCGCATAACCCCTGCTCCCTGAGGTGCGAGGAGCGCAAGCGACGAG
>NZ_JBHYNC010000026.1:0-74042 GCF_042743165.1 Gordonia sp. NPDC058843 | reverse complement strand
ACGTTGCGAGACCCTTCGTGGCTCGCTTCGCTCGCACCTCAGGGAGCATGGATTTCGGGCACTCACGAGTGTTCTTTCGTGGTCCACGACGGCCGTCTGGCCGCAGACACTGAGGAGCGAGCTTGCGAGCGTCGATCTCTGCTCCCTGAGCGAGCCAGTGGGTCTGGCGTTCTTTCGGATTCAGGGAGCAGTGGCTCAGAAGGTCCCTCGGGCACCAGATCAGTTGGCGGGCGGGGCCGGCCTGGGATCTGCGGCCGTCGTGCCGTCCGGCGCCTTGACCACCACGTCGGAGGTGTCGGTGGGCTTGCCGGCGATGAGGTCGCCGATGCTCAGACCCCAACGGCCCCAGCGGTCGTCGAAGCTCTTCGCGCGGGCGCGAGCCTTGTCGGTCTTGGCCGGGGTGTACCGCCGTCGGGCCCAGGCCGAATGCGGCCGAGCCAGTCGGATCGCACCGGACCAGGCGAACACCGGAATGAAGACCCCGACGATGGCCGTGGAGAACTTGCCTTTGAGCACGCACAGGATCGCGCACGCCACGTTGATCGGGACTGTGGCCACCAATGCGACGGGGCCGATCTCGACGTTCGCGTCGTCGAGGGGATTGAATCCGAGCAACGCCATCCCCAGCGCGGCGACCGTCAGCGCCACCACCTGGACCGAGAGTTGTCCTTCCGGTGACCAGTACACGTCCTGCAGGCGCAGGATCAACGCGAACTCGTCGAGCACAAGTGAGGCACCGACACCGATCAGCACCGCACTGATCTCGGCGCCGGGCGACGTCCCGTTGACGCCCACCGAGAGGAACGCGCCGACGATGGTCAGGATCAGACCCGGCACCATGTGATGCACGTGCACGCCGTCCGACACGTTGTTGCGGAAGGGCCCCTTGCCCGCCCGGATGAGTCGTGTGATCACCCGCGTGACAACGAATGTGACGACGAACGACGCGAACAACAGGAACAGCGGGAGTCGTTGATGCGTGAGCTCGTCGAGGAGGTTCACCGGGCCACCGTCGCCGTCAGCCGGGAGCGATTCCGGTGCGACGCTGCTCGATGATCAGGCAGCGGTCCTCGACGTAGAGAAGGCCGGCGTCCTCGGCAATCGCCCGCGCCTCCGCCGAACGGATACCGAGCTGCAGCCACAGCGCGGTCGCGCCGGCCGCGACGGCCGCCCGGGCGACGTCGGCGCACTCCGGTCCGGGACGGAACACGTCGACGAGGCCGACCTGTTCGGGGATGTCGGCGAGGGTTCGGTACACCTTCTCCCCGACGATCTCGTCGGCCGCAGGGTTCACCGGGATGATCCGCCACCCGCGGTTCTTCATGTACGCCGGCACCTCGTTCGCGGCCTTCGAGGGATTGGCGCTCGCACCCACCACGGTGATCGCGTCGTACGTGGACAGGATCTGCTCGACGACCTCGTCGGCGCTCTTGCTCGGTGCAGTCATCTCACGAGTGTAAGTGGGTTCGGACTTCTCATCGGAGAACTCCGTGGACGACGATCGCGCTCAGCTGATCGGCCCACACGGTGTCGAATTCGCGTGTGTCGAGCAACAGCGCGTGCAGCATCGCGGCCCCACCGACGGCTTCGATGAGGCGATCCGGATCCACGTCGGGATGCACCTCACCCCGGTCGACCGCGATCACCAGCCGGTCACGCAGCGCACCGAACACTTCCGCGAACCCGGCGTGCACCCGCGCCGCGAGCTCGGGTTCGGCCGCCATGTCCGAGATCAGACCGGGCAGCGCTGCACGGGTGACGGGACTGGCGAAGAGGTCGCGCGCTGCCGCGACCATCGTGCGGATGTCGGCGTCGACCTCCCCACTCGACGGCGGCAATCGCGTCATCCGGGAGAACGCCAGGTCGTGCACCAGCTCCGCTTTGCCCGTCCAGCGACGATAGAGCGCGGTCTTCGTCGTCCCTGCCCGATCGGCGACAGCGGCAATCGTGAGCTTCCGATACCCGAGATCGACGAGCAATTCGGCCGCGGCGTCGAGCACTGCCGAGTCGATACGCGCATCGCGTGGGCGCCCCGAGACCGCTTCTGACGTCTCAGCACTCATCTGTTTCCATCTCTCCTACCGGAGATTTCCCGAAGTCGCTGCGGATCGCACGACCGCTCTGCTGTCATAACGCTACTCACCGTAGCGAATCTGCCGGTAATGATCCCAGGGGGTGCCATGGCCACCGAACCCGCCGTCGAGCAGGTCGACCATCTGCAACGTTCCAGCCGGGACACCACCTCGGTCCCGGACACACTCGCCCGTTGGCTGGCCGACCAGGACGACACGTCCGACGCCACCCCCGAGGTCACGGTCGCCGCGGGCGGTGACAGCAACGGCATGTCGTCGGAGACCATCCCGGTGTCGGTGTCCTGGCCCGGAGAGCCGACCCGGCACTGGGTGATGCGGATGGCACCGTCGAAGGCCGACGTCCCGGTGTTCCGCTCCTACCGCATGGATCACCAGTACGAGACGATGCGGCTGATCGCGCAACTGAGCGACGTCCCCGTTCCTGCGGTACACCACCTCGAACCGAGCGGCTCGCTACTGGGTGCCCCGTTCTTCCTGATGGACCGGTGCGAAGGCGAGGTCCCACCCGACGTCATGCCATATACGTTCGGCGACAACTGGTTCGGCAATGCCTCCGCGACCGACCGTCGCCGAGCCCAGGAGTCTGCCATCGGCATGATCGCCGACCTCCACACCATCCCGGACGCGACCCGGCAGTTTGGCTTCCTCTCCGACGACCTGCCCGCCGGCGACACCCCGCTCGCACGACTGCTCGCCTGGTTGCGGGACTGGTACGACTTCTCGGTCGATGGAATCGGCCGCTCACCGCTGGTCGAGCGAGCACTTGACTGGCTCACCGACAACTTCCCCGACGAGGCCGCGAACGCCGAACCAGTCCTGTCTTGGGGCGATTCGCGCATCGGCAACATGATGTTCGTCGATTTCACGCCCACAGCCGCGCTCGATTGGGAGATGGCTCGCACCGGCCCCCGTGAGCTCGACATCGCGTGGTTGGTGTTCGCGCACCAGGTCTTCCAGGAACTCGCGACGATGGCGGGTCTTCCCGGCCTACCGGACCTGCTGCGCGAGAGCGACGTCCGCGACACCTACCGCGAGCGGACCGGCGTCGAGCTGGGCGATCTGCGCTGGTTCTACGTCCACGCGGCGGTGCAGTGGTGTTGCGTCTTCATGCGAACCGGCGCCCGCCGCGTGCACTTCGGCGAACTCGAGCGCCCCGACGACGTCGACGGCACCCTTTTCTACCACCGACCACTGCTCGAACGACTCCTCGAGGAGGACTGACCGCATGAGCCGATCCGGCCTGGGACCGATGGACGAGTACCCGATTCATCAACTGCCGCAGCCGATCGCATGGCCGGGCAACTCCGACCGAAACTTCTACGACCGCGGTTATCTGAACGCACACGATCGCAGCGGCACCATGTTCCTGATCACCGGCATCGGGTATTACCCCAACCTGGGGGTCAAGGACGCGTTCGTCCTGATCCGACGCCGCCTGCCCGACGGCACCGACACCCAGACCGCGGTGCACCTCGGTGACGTGATCGACGACAACCGGCTCGAACAGCGGGTCGGTAACTATCGGTTGACCGTCGACGACCCTCTGCGAACCCTCCATCTGACGCTGACCGAGACCGAGGGCATCGCCCTGGACCTGCACTGGGAGGGCATGTTCGACGCCCTCCTCGAACAACCCCACGTGATGCGACAGGGCGCGAAGGTCACCTTGAACGCACAACGGTTCGCTCAGGTCGGCAGCTGGCGGGGGTCGATCACGGTCGACGGTGAACAGATCGTCGTGGATCCGTCCACCTGGGTCGGCACCCGCGATCGTTCGTGGGGGATCAGGCCGGTCGGCGAGCCCGAACCGGCGGGTCGGCCGTCGGACCCGCCGTTCGAAGGCATGTGGTGGCTCTACATCCCGATGGCCTTCGACGACTTCCAGCTCGTCTTCATCATCCAGGAGGATCCCGACGGCTACCGGAGCTTGAATGATTGCTCGCGGGTATGGAAGGACGGGCGCGTCGAACAGCTGGGTTGGCCGAATGTCTCAGTCCACTACGCGCCGGGAACCCGGGTACCCACCGGCGCAACGATCTCCACAACAGGCGCCGGAGGTTCCCCGGTGACTCTGGAGGTGGAGTCGCTTCTGCCTGTGCCCATCCACGTGGGCGGTGGCTACGGTGGCGACCCCGACTGGACCCACGGAGTCTGGCGCGGAGCGGATTTCACCGAACGCCTGACCTACGACATGACCGCCGCCGAGATCGTGGGACGCATGCCGTTCGGTGTGATCGATCACGTCGGCCGCGCCGAATGCCGGGAAGCCGACGGCACCGCGCGCACCGGCTGGGGCCTGTTCGAGCACGGAGCCCTGGGCCGGCACGACCCTTCCGGATTTGCCGACTGGTTCAGCGTGGCGCCGGAATGAGGCCGACCTAGTCGACTGCGCGGAGCCGATAGCCCATACCGCGGACCGTCTCCAACCGGTGTGACCCGATCTTGTTCCGGAGGGCGCGCACGTAGACGTCGACGACATTCGATGCCGGGTCGAAGTCGTAGCCCCACACGTGCCCGAGGATCTGCTCGCGTGACAACACCTGATCAGGATGCCGCAGAAACACTTCCAGCAGAGCGAACTCGCGGGCGGTGAGGTCGAACGTCTCCGTGCCCACGCGCGCCCGCCGGGACTTCAGGTCCAGACGCAGGTCCCCGGCGGACAGCAGGTTCTCCGACGCGACCGCCGAATCGTCGACGAGTCGCAACCGGATGCGGGCCAGCAACTCGGCGAACTGGAAGGGTTTGGTCATGTAGTCATTGGCCCCACCCTCGAGTCCGTTCACCGTGTCGCTCACGCTGTCTCGCGCTGTGAGAACGACGACCGGCGTCGAGATCCCCTCGCCGCGCATGCAATACAACACGTCGAAGCCGTCCATCGCCGGGAGACCGATGTCGAGGACGACCATGTCGAAACCGCCGCTGCGCGCGGCCTCGAGCGCCGACAAGCCGTCTGACACGTGCTCGGTGCTGTAACCGGCCGCACGCAATCCGTTGCCGATGAACGAGGCGATCCGCGCATCGTCTTCGGCTATCAGAACACGGCTCATCGCCGATCTCCTTCTCCTGGTACCGACGACGCTGTGTCGACGTAGGTGGTCATGTCGGGGACCGGTACATCGAGGCCGAACGTCGCTCCGTGCCCGGGAACGCTTCGCACCCAGGCGATTCCGTGATGGGCGTCGGCGATGGCCCGCACGATCGCGAGTCCCAGTCCGGCGCCGGACGAGTGCTGAGGGGCCGATGCCGTCTGCCCGCGCTGGAATCGTTCGAAGATCCGAGCCGCGTCCTGTTGCTCGACCCCCGGACCGTCGTCGGTGATCCAGATCGACAGGTGGCGCCCCGCTCCGACACCGGCGAAGCGAGACCCCAACTGGATGACGGAACCCTCACTCGTGTGCCGAACCGCGTTGGAGGCGTACTGCAGCATCGCTTGGGTGATCCGCTCGTGATCGACGGTGCACGGGCCCTCGGCAACCTCCATGAGCAACCACTGCCGATCACCGAGGGGCTGCACCTTCGACTCGATGTCGAGCATCAGCTGCGCCGCATCGGTCGGCCTGGCCACCACGAAGTCCGGCTGCTCGGACTTCGCGAGCATGAGCAGATCGCCGACGATCCGGCCCATCCGTCCCAGCTCGCTGTCCACGAGGTCGAGGGTCTTGCGTCTCTCCTCCGGATCATCGGGTAACAACTCGAGATGCCCGCGCACCACCGTGATCGGCGTCCGCAGCTCGTGCCCGGCGTCGTCGACGAACTGCCGCTGCGTCGTGTAGGCGCCCTCGATCCGGTCCAGCATCGCGTTGAAGGTCTGGGCCAGCTCGGCCACGTCATCGCGACCGATGACCGGCACACGAGCGGTGAGGTCGTTCTCGCTGATCTCCGCGGCGACCATCCGCACGCTCCGGACCGGCGCGAGGATCCGTCCCGCGACGAGGTAGGCCACCCCGGTGGTGACGATCATCCCGCCCAGGCCGACCATGGCGAGAACCCGCATCGTGCGGTCCACCAGTTCCCGGCCCGGATCGGTGTAGATGCCCACGATGAACGTCCCCGGTTGCGCCGCCCCCGACGCCGGGTCGGCCGAAGCGCCGCCGGCAGGCTCCAGGTCGACCTTGCCCCAACGGATCTCGCCATGATCGGTCATCAGGACCCCAGCCGCCCCGGTCTGGGCGCGCAGCTCGTCGAGCACACGGCGTCCCTCTCCCGCGGCCGGCCAGGCGTTGCCGGGTAGTTCGAGGATCTCGGTGTCACCGACGACGCCGGCCATGACCTCGCCCTCACCGGCCGACTGCCGCGACAGGAACACCTCGAGCAGCCGCGACACCGAGGTGAACGGTTCTGTGGTCGTCGGGTCGACCCCCTCGGCCGCGAACGTCCGGAACTCGCTCGCCTCCTGCGCGACGTAGTTGTTCACGCGGGTGTCGACGTCGCGGAGCAGCAGGTTGCGCGTCACCACGAACACCACCACCAGCAGCAGGAACGTGGTGAGCATGATCCAGGCCGTGATACGCCAACGCGCCGAGAGCGCGGGGCGCTGCCGCACACCCGCACTCTCGGCTGAACTCGGCCCGCTCGCTCCGCTCCCGGCGCCGGCTGAACTCGGCCCGCTCGCTCCGCTCCCGGCGCCGGCCGAACTCGGCCCGCTCGCTCCGCTCCCGGCGCCGGCTGATTCCGGTGTCGCGTCGTCAGTCGTCCTGGTCGTCATCGATGTCATCGTCCCAGTCGTCGCCCTGATCGTCGCCCTGGTCGTCCCAATCGTCGTTGTGATCGTCCCGATCGTCGTCGCAGTCGTCGTCGCGACCGGCCGACCGGGGGTCGCACCAGTCGTCGTCATCGGAGCTCAGGTTCGGCGGGACGGCCCGCTGCACCGGCGCTCCGGCCGGGACCTGGGGAACCGGCGCCGGGGCCGGCGGGGTCTGCGCCTGAGGAGTCGGACCCTGCGATGTCTGCGACGCCACGTCCACGGACACGGCGTCCGAGGCCAGGCTGGGCTCGGGTGAACGGATGAGGAAGAAGCTGGCGGTCACGACGGCGACCGCGAGCGCACCGAGGGCGAAGGTGGCGAGTACTCGTGAGATCTTCATGTCAACGACTCTGTCGGACGCCGGTGAGCCGTCCATGAGCCGAAGATGAAGGTTTTTTCATCTACGGGACGCGTGCGTCCAGCGAGGTCAGGAACTCGTCGATCCGCGGCCAGGTGTGCTCGACCGCGGCCGACCCGGCGATCAGTCCCAGATGACTGGTCTCCACCGTGGTGAACTCCACGCGCGGCGACCCGGACAGGAGCTCCACCCCGTGATGGGCGGCTGCCCAGCTGACGATTGCGTCGCGGTGACTGCCGAACAGCGCGACCGGCACAGCAACGTCGGCGAGGTTGACGACGCGGCCACCGAAGTCGAGCACACCGTCGGCGAGCTCGCCGCGCATGATGAAGTTCTCCCACATCTGCTCGGACACCGTACCCGGGTAGCCGGGCATCGTCGCCTGGAAACGGTCGATGGCCTTCATCCGTGCGAGCGCCTCGGTGTCGTCGGCATTGCGCAGGATGTAACCCGGCTTCTTCAACTCTCGTTGCCACGCGGTCCCCCGGTAGGCGAGGCGGACCAGGGGGGCCGGAATTCCGCCGAGCGCCCGCAGCGCCAGCTTCACCGGCGTCGTACCGACGGGCCGCATCAGAGCCTTCACCAGCGGATACGGCGGAACCTTGGCGTAGTCGAGCGGGGTTCCGACCGCGACCACCGAGGCCAGCGGCAGTTCCGGGTCGGCCGCCGCGGTCAACAGGCTGATGGTCCCGCCGATACTCCACGCGAGAAGATCGACCTTCGCGGAATCCGGCGACTTCTCTTTCTCAGGATGATCTGCGTTGCCGTGGAAGTCAGCGACGGTCGCCGCGACGGCCTCGGGAACGATGTCGTCGAAGAAGTCGGCGAACCCCAGGTGACGGTCGGCTCGGGTCATGTCGCCGAAGTCGAGCACGTACGGCACCCGACCGGTCGAGAGCAGGAACTGCACCACCGACAGACCCTCGGCGAGGTCGTAGCACGCCGTCGACACCGCGAGTGGTGGGATCAGCAGCACCGGGCGATGCCCCGAGCCGACGGCTGCGATCACCTCGTCGTCGGTGCCGTACCGGCGCAGTGTGCGATGCGGCCCGTCTGCGATCAGCGTGTACGGGGTCTCGTGGGACTCGCCGATCTCTCCGCCGCGTGCCAGATGAACCAGCGTCGCGACGCCGTCGAAACCGCCCACCGATACCTCCCAGTCATCGTCCGGGGACATTCAACACACACCGACCGGGCCGGGTCCGGGCGGGGTGCGACCGTTTGGTGCGCGGCACCGGCGGGTATCGGACCTCACGAGGCGCCGCTGCCGCTTGCGGCGCGCACAAGGAGGTACACGAGAGCCATGGCCGAAGAACTCAACGGCATCACCGTCGCATTCCTGGTCGCCCAGGAGGGCGCGGAGCAGGTCGAACTCACCGAACCGTGGAAATCGGTCGAGGCATGCGGCGGCAAGCCCGTCCTGGTGTCCACCGACTCCGGCACCGTCCAGGCCTTCGATCACCTCGACAGGGCCGACACCTTCCCGGTCGACGTCACCCTCGAGGACGCCCGTGTCATGGATTTCGACGCACTCGTCCTGCCCGGCGGCGTCGCCAACCCGGACTTCCTGCGCGCCTCCATACCCGCCGTTCGCTTCGTGCGCGCATTCTTCGAGGCGGGCAAACCGGTCGCGGCCATTTGCCACGCGCCGTGGACGCTGATCGAGGCCGACGTGGTTCGCGGGCGAACGCTCACGTCGTTCCCGAGTGTGCGCACCGACGTGATCAACGCCGGCGGCACCTGGGTCGACGAGGAGGTCGTGACGTGCCGAGACGGAGACAACGTGCTGATCACGAGCCGCAAGCCCGACGACCTGGCGGCGTTCAACGCCACGATCGTCGCCGAATTCGCCCACACCGGCGTCGCGCACTGACCCTCCCGCGTACCGCTGGTCTGTCGAGGCGTCTCACACGATGGAGATCGGTGCGCTCTCCCGGCCGGTCAGGGTGAGCAGCACCTGCTCGCCCTGACCGGTGAGAGCCGCTGTTGCCGCTGCCGTCGACAGCGCCGAGGCCAGTACCGGCGGTGGCAGTGGGAGATCCGACCCGATCGCGCGCGAGATGTCGAGTCCGTGCACCGCGAGTTCGAAGGTTCGGGTCGGAAGATAGTCGGACAGCATGATGCCGCCGAATGGTGTCTGCACGGGCCGATCTGTCATCCCGACCAAGACCTCGATCACCTCCGCTCGACGCTCCACCACACCGGCTCGGGGGTCCTCACCCAGTGCCAGCCCGGCGTCCACTCCCCGCTGCCGCACCGAGGCGGGATCACCGTAGCCACGAATCGATGCGAAATACGCTGCGGTCGACTCCAAGTCGATCCCGGACCCGGGTTGGGCGAGATAGCTGACGACGGTGGTCAGCGATCGGCTCGCATGTCCGACCAACGATCGCAGCGACCAGTCGCCGAGACCCGGACCGTCCCAGCGATCGTCGGCGATCAGGTCGACCAAGTGCGTCAGATGCTCCGCGCCCGAGGTGAAGTCGTCGATCGCGCGCGCCAGTGACTCCTCGCCCATCCCTCAGTCCTTCTCGACACCGGCGGTGGTCGGCGACTCGGACCCGCTCGCGGTCGCGATCTTGCGGACGCGGTCGTAGAGGAAGGCGACGGTCGCGGCGAAGACGATGACGCCGAGGATCTGGGCCCACGTCTCGAACCCGTCACCGACGATCGCCAGTGCCGAGTCGTCACCGGTGGCCGCCACGATCCCGGCGAAGACGACACCGAAGAGCGCCTCACCCACGATCAAGCCGGTGGCGAGCAGGACGCCCATCCGCTTCTTGTGTTCCACTGCGCCGCCGCTGCGTTCGGCCCATCGGTTGTAGTAGTGGCCGATGAAAGCGCCGATCGGGATGACCAGGACCACCGACATCGGCAGATACATTCCCATGCCGACGGCCAGCGGTGGGAGCCGGAATCGTCCTGCGCGGCTCAAGATTTCGTCGATCACGATCACAACCGTGCCGATCAGCGCCCCGATGCCGATGAGTCCCCAGTTGAGGTCCGCCCCCAGCACCCCCTGAGCCAGGGTGGTCAGCAGGCCGGCCTGCGGTGCCGCGAGCGCGTCCTCGGTGGCTCCCGGAGCGCCGACGAACCCGAAGGCCTCGTACATCAGCTGCAGGATGGGTGGGATGACAGCAGATCCGAAGAGCACGCCGATGATGAGGGCCACCTGCTGTTTCCACGGCGTCGCCCCGACGAGCTGACCGGTCTTGAGGTCCTGCAGGTTGTCGTTGGAGATGGTCGCGACACCGAAGACGACCGCCGCGGTGAACAGGGTGTAGGCGATGAGCGCGTCGGTCTGCGAGGCGTCCGCGGGCCCGAAGGTCAGCTTGATGAGCAGCGCGGCGATGAGGACCACCAGGATGCCGACGCCGGAGATCGGGCTGTTCGACGACCCGATGAGGCCCGCCATGTAGCCGCACACCGACGCGACCGCCAACCCGATGACGAACACGAAGACGATGCTGACCGCGATGATCCCGGTGGCGCTGCCCTCCAGCACCGTGTCGTGGACGAAGTCCCACAACAGGACACCGATCGGGATCAGCAGAACGAGGATGCTGCCGCCGACGATGTTGATCGGCATGTCCCGCTCGGTGATGTCGACCGTGACCCCCTCGCGGCGCGATCGTGACGAGACCATGGCGGCCTTGATGCCACGCACGATCGGACCGATGACCTTGATCAGGGTCCAGATGGCCGCGATCGCGATCGCCCCGGCGCCGATGAGCCGCACGTCGTTGGCGAAGATCGAACTGATCGCATCGCCGAGATCCTCGCCGGCCGTCTGCCCCTGGCTCTCGATGGGAAGCAATACGACGTAGGAGATCACCACCCCGACGAGCATGGCGATGCCCACCGTCACCCCGACGAGATGACCGATACCGATCAGCGACATCGACAGTCCAGCACTGAACAGCGTTCCGCCCGAGCCGATCTTGATCGTCGTGGAGATCGAGTCGCTGAGCACCTTCAACTTCGTGATCAGCGCGAAGGCGGCCGACGCTACCGAGCCGATGACGATCGTGCGCAGGCCCGCCTTGTTCTCCGCGGCACCGCCTGCGGAATCCCCGACCTTCAGGACCTCGGCTGCCGCAACGCCTTCGGGATACGGCAGGTCGGAGCCGGTGACCAGCGCGCGACGTAGCGGAATGGAATACATGACGCCGAGAATTCCGCCGATCGCGCACACCGCCACCGTGATCCAGTACGGAAAGCCCGTCCACCACCCGATGATGACCAGGCCGGGGATGACGAAGATGATCGCCGACAGCGTCCCGGCCGCCGACGCGATGGTCTGGACGATGTTGTTCTCCACCACCGAGTGGTTGGCGAAGTACCGCAGGATGCTCATCGAGATGACGGCTGCCGGGATCGCGGTGGCAAAGGTGAGGCCGACCTTGAGTCCGAGATAGACGTTGGCCGCGGTGAAGACCAGCGTGATGATGCCGCCGAGGATGGCGCCTCTCAGCGTCAGTTCCCGCAGGTTCGCCGTGGCCGGAGGCGCAGTCGCCATCGGGTCCCTCCCAACAGTCGGGTCCTGCGACCGATGGTCGGTCGGACAGTGGATCATCCGGGCATTCGTCGATTCACCTTAGGTCCGGGTGTCCACTCGCGCAGGGACTTCCCGCGTAGCCGGAGGTCGGTCGCGCGTCGTGCCGATACGGCTCCGTGCGGAGTTGTCCGCTATGTCTGGTTCCCGAGCCCCCGGGGGCCGCATCCCGCCGTCTCGACCGGCGTCGGTGGGGCATCATCTACTCATGAGCGAAGGCAAGACGGAGCAGTCTGCCCGCACTCGCGCGCTGCTGATCGGGTCGGCCGAGAGGCTGATCGCCCTCAACGGCGTGGCGGCGGTGTCGAGCCGCCAGATCAGCAAGGCAGCCGGGCAGGGCAACAATTATGCGGTCGGCCACCACTTCGGTTCCAAGGACGACCTTCTCCGAGCCGCACTGACCTCCCACAACGTCCCCATCGAGCGCCTCCGCCGGAAGTGTCTGACGGACGTCGGCGCAGACCCGGGGGTCAGCGACTGGCTCCGATGCCTCGTCGGGCCCGAGGTCGAGTATCTCGCGCAGCTCGGTGCGCCGAGCTACTTCGCCCGGTTCTTCGCCCAGGTGTCGAGTGACCCGTCCGCGACCGTCCTGCTCTACGAGGAGACCGCGAGATCAGAAGTCCTCATGACGATCCTCGACCGGTTCTACGGAATCCTACCCACCGTGCCCGATGACGTGCTCGAGGTGCGCAACAATCTGACCCGCCACGTCATCGTCAACGCGCTGGCAGACATCGAGCGCGCCGCCGAGGCAGGCCGATTCGACCCCGTCACCTGGCCGCACCAGCGCGATCTCGTCGTCGACGCCCTCACCGGGATGTGGCTCGCCCCGGTCACTCCCCCGTGACCCGCCGGGCTTGTCCCGCCCCTGTCCTCACCGGACGGTTCAGATGACCGTGCCCACGTCGTCGGCGACGATTCGGTCGAGCGCCCGCTCGGCCACCGCGGCTATGGTCATCGACGGATTGCACGCCGCGGTGTTGCCCGGCATGAGGGCGCCGTCGATCACATAGAGGCCGCGCTGACCCTCGACCCGCCCCTCGAGGTCGCAGACCGTGCCCATGTTGGCGCCGCCGAGTGCGTGCCAGGTCGACGGGAACACCGCGTTGGTGTCGGTGAGAATCGCATCGGGTCCGGCGATCCGCCGCACCGTTCGGTCGATGTGCTTGGTCTGGATCTCCGAATCCCCCTCGTGTGGCCAGCGAATCAGCGAATCCCCGATCGTCGAGTCGTAGGTGATGACACCGCGACCCGAGCTCACCCCGAAGCCGACCATCATCGTCGTGCCGACGTACACGGGCAGTGGCGGGAGGGACGCCTGAATGATGGTGAACGCACTCTTCGGGTCACTCCAGTTGGGACTGCCGAACACGACCGGCCCACCCTGTACCGCCCCGAAGTCGATGCTCGGGCTGGTCCAGGTGTAGATCCGGTCGGCGTTGGTGCCCCATCCGTGGCCGAGTTCGTCGGGCAGATCGGGCACGGTGCCCGTCGCTCGCGCTTTCACCAGCAGCTTGGTGGTGTTCACGCTGCCCGCCGCCATGATGAGGGAACGCGTGATCAACTGCTTGTGCTCCAACACGTTTCCGGACTCGTCGGTGCGTTCGACCTCGACCGACCACCTGCCGTCGGGGCGCCGGGCGACCTGCCGGACGGTGTGCAGCGTGCGGACCTGCACGAGCCCGGTCGCCTCGGCCTCACGGATGTAGGTGACGTCGACACTGTGCTTGCCACCGTTGTTCACGCCGATGGCCCCGTCGCCATTGGTGTACGCGGGCTTCATCTCGCCACGCAACTCGGCTGCGGCATACTCCCAGTCGATCGGCATCGGAATCTTCTGCAGCGGAAGACCCTCGGCCCGAACTCGTTTCGCGAACTGCCGTGGGGCCAGATACTGGCGCGAGCGCACGACCGAGTCGGGCGCCACCGCAACCTTGAGCATCCGCGCCACCCGCGGATAGTGCACCCGGTTCATCAGCTGCCAGTCGAGCGCGTTGGGGAAATGCTCGTTGAACACCGCCTCGCTCGGCTGCAGTGTCATGCCCTGGTAGACAAGGGAGCCACCCCCGAGGCCCGCCGGGCAGAGCGCGGTCATGTTGGCGCCGGCGACCGACTCGAACAGTCCCACATACGGTTCGACGCTCAACGGCTTTCCGAACAGGTTCGGGGTCGACTCGTGCCACAGCATCCGCTTGTCCGGACTGGACGCACGCGGGAAGGTTTCCGAGTTCGGACCCGTCGCCCACCGTCGGCCCCGCTCGAGCATCAAGACCGGCACGCCGGCCTGCGCGAGGCGAAGCGCCGCGACGCCGCCACCGAATCCGGACCCGACGATCACCACGCGATGTTCTTCGCGTGTCCGTCGGATTCGGCGCGACGGGTCGGCCGACGCCGTACCGGCGCCGGAGGCGACAGCGGTCGCCGTTCCCGCCGCGGCGACCGCCGCGGCTCGGAGGAATGCGCGTCTCGTCGGCAACGCCCCAGTCATGGTTCTCCTGTCATCGGTGCGCGAGAAGACGCTCGACGCTTCGTGATTCGGCGATCGTGAGAGGCGGGTGGAACCGGGCACGGGTCGAGGACTCCGCGGAGGACGTGCCGGGGCGTGGCCGTCGGGACACAGGATTTGCCATGAGCGCCGATGTGTCAAGCGCTACTCCGGCCACCAGGCGTGATCGGCGCCATTCCCGACGCAACCCTTGACAAGCCCTCAGTCATGTGACTGAATCGTCGGCGGGCGTGGATGGAGCCGCGATCGGTGAGAGGCCGATACGCGGACGCGGTTGCGGCGGAGCCGCTCTCGCGAGGAGCAGATCGGCATCCGCCGTGCGGATGCCCGACGAGCGAGGGAGACGAACGGATTCGCCCGACGGGCGGCATCGCCGAGCGTTGCTACGATGACGCGACCATCTGTCGCGGCCGGGGAGTTCCATGTCTGATCATCTGCAGGGCAAGACCATCATCATCACCGGCGCCGGAGGAGGTTTCGGCAAGGTCATTGCCGAGATGTGCGCGGCGCAGGGCGCCCACGTCGTCGGCGTCGACATCGATTCCGACGGACTCGCCGGGGTCGTCGACGGCATCGCCGCCGCCGGCGGGTCGGCTGTCGCCCATGTCGCCGATGTCACCGACATGGAGCAGATGAGGGCTGCCGCGGCGCTGGCCGTCGAACGTTTCGGCGCGATCGACGTGATCGTCAACAACGCCGGGGTGATGCCGCTGGCGTTCTTCGCCGACCACGAGCGGGCATGGGAGAAGTGGCACAAGGCCATCGACATCAACGTCAAGGGTGTCGTGAACGGCATCTCGGCCGTGTACGACCAGATGATCGCGCAGGGCCGGGGTCAAGTGGTCAACATCGCGTCGATCTACGGCAACGGCGGCTTCGAGGGCTCCGGTGTCTACAGCGCGACCAAGGCCGCGGTGACGATGCTGTCGGACTCCTTGCGTATCGAGGCGAAGGGCAAGATCAAGGTCACGACGGTCAAACCCACCGGCGTCGCGGGCACGAACCTGGCGAGCTGGATCGTCAACGACCGTGCGATCCGCGGCATCGTCGGGCAGCGCGCCGCGTCGTATCGCGAGCACATCAGCGAATTGATGCAGGGGACTCTGCCCGCCGAACTCACCGACGTCGACTCGGTGAAGTACTGGCTCATCACTCCGGAGGATCTCGCGCGGGCGGTCGTTCACGTCATCGACCAGCCGTGGGGGATCAGCCTGTCCGACGTGACCGTGCGGGCCAGCGGCGAGGACTATCTGTACTGAACGCCGACCCGGCGGTTCGGCTAACCGGACGCGCCCGGTCGCCTGCGCTCACCGCGGTACTTCCGGTGGTACTCGTCGTAGAGGTCGGAGTTCTTCTCCCGTTCGAGCTTGTTGACCAGGTCGGGGTCGAGTCCGTGCTGGACCAGCCGGTGGCGGCGGTAGACGCGGTTCAACGCGATCGAGAAGAAGAGGTACGCCAGCAGAATCGGCATGGTCATCGTGATCCGGACACCCCAGTCGGCGGGGACGAACAGCATCGGGATCAGCACGATGACGCACGGCACCGCCCACCGGACCACCATGCGCACCGACGCACCCGGGCCGGCCAGATCGTTGGTCACCCAGCCGAGCATCGACTCCGGCAGACGCGCCCAGTAGGCGTACTTCACGTACTCCCAGACATTCGGCTCGGTGCGCTGTGCGGTGGTCACCTCTCGATCGTGCACCACGTGCGGTGGTAATCCAACGTCGCCTCCCCCACATCCGCTGGGTACCCTGACCGGCATGGGTTCGGAGATGACCGCGTCGGCCGACGACCCCACCGGTCTGGACCCCACCGGTCCGGATCCCGCCGGTCTCGATCCCGTCAGCGGTCTCGAGGCCGAACTCACCGACTTCTGGCGACGCGGCCGGGTCCGCACCCGACTGAGGGCACGCGCCATCGATCCGCGGCTCGACCCCTCGTGCTATCCCCTGATCACCGTGCTGGCCCGGCACCATCCCATGCCCATGTCGGATCTGGTCACCGCCGTCGGTATGGAGAAGTCGACGGTGACCCGGCAGATCGACGCGATCGTGCGACTCGGACTCGCCGAGCGACACCCTGATCCGCGCGATGCTCGCGCCCGCGTGGTCACCCTCACCGATCACGGTCGCGAACGCATCGATGCGGTGCTCGCCTCGGCGGTCAACGATTGGCGCGCACGACTGGCCCAATGGGACCCCGACGACATCCGGGCGCTCACCCACCTGCTGCACCGTCTCACCGAGGCCACCAACGACCCCGAGGCCCGCGAGGGTGCTCGTTGACGGGCGTCACGGCGTCGGCGATTCTTGGCCGGTGAATCAGGACGAAGGACTGCTGCCACTCGAGGGCATCACCGTGGTGGCGCTCGAGCAAGCTGTCGCGGCACCGCTGGCGACCCGGCACCTCGCCGACCTCGGCGCTCGCGTCATCAAGGTGGAACGGGTCGGTGACGGCGACTTCGCGCGGCAGTACGACGCGGCGGTGCGCGGTGGCGTCGCGACACACTTCGTGTGGCTCAACCGTGGCAAGGAATCGGTCGCGCTCGATCTCAAGAGCGAGTCCGGACGCAACGCCATCCGAACCCTCATCGCGGGGGCAGACGTCTTCGTCCAGAATCTCGCTCCCGGCGCGGCGGCCCGGCTCGGTCTGGCCGCCGACGACCTGCGCGCGGACCACCCGGAACTCGTGGTCGTCGACATGTCCGGATACGGCGACGCGGGACCCTATCGCGACCGCAAGGCCTACGACATGCTGGTGCAGGCGGAGGCCGGACTCATCTCGGTGACCGGAACCCCCGACGAGATGTCGAAGACCGGCATCCCGTCCTCGGACATCGCGGCCGGCATGTACGCACTGACCTCCGTGCTGTCGGCACTGCTGCGACGCGCCACCACCGGTGTCGGCGCGCGGGTCTCGGTGGCGATGTTCGACGCGACGGTCGAGTGGATGGGCCATCCGATGTACATGCGCCTCTACGGTGACCGGCAGATCGCCCGCGCGGGGCTCGGACATGCGGCCATCGTGCCCTACGACAGATACCCGACCCAGGACGGCGACATCCTGATCGGCGTCCAGAACGACCGCGGGTGGGACACCCTCACCCGCGTCGCGCTCGATCGCCCCGATCTCGCCGATGACCCCCGCTACCGCACCAACATCGACCGAGTCTCCCGGCGAGCCGAGGTCGACGCCGTGATCAGTGCGGAGACCAAGCGTTTCACCACCGACGAGCTGGATCGGCGCCTGGCGGCTGCGGGCATACCCGCAGCCGAGATCCGCGACCTCGAGGGCGTCGTGGCCCATCCCCAGTTGAGCGAACGGGACCGCTGGCGCGAGGTGGACACCGAGGTCGGGCCGGTCCGAGCACTTCTGCCGCCCCTGACCTTCGACGACGTGGAACTGGCGATGGGGCCTGTGCCGGCACTCGGGCAGCACACCGTGGCGGTGTTGCGGGAATTCGGGATCGACGTCCCGCCGACCCCGTCGGCGTAGGATCGTCGGAGCGGACCTGCAGCCCTCGGGTCCGATTGTTCATGCACGGATACGACGACCTCTCGGAGGCGATATGTCCGACGATTCACTGTTCACCACCCGGGATTCGGGAGCACCCGCGGGGAGTGACGAACACTCCCTGACCGTCGGCGCCGGCGGCCCGATCGTCCTGCACGATCACTACCTGATCGAGCAGATGGCGCAGTTCAACCGCGAGCGCATCCCCGAGCGCCAGCCACATGCCAAGGGCAGCGGCGCCTTCGGCACATTCGAGACCACACAAGACATTTCGGCTTACACCTGTGCGGCACTGTTTCAGCCCGGCGTGAAAACCGAGATGGTGGCCCGATTCTCGACGGTCGCAGGCGAGCGGGGCAGCCCCGACACGTGGCGCGACCCGCGCGGCTTCGCGCTGAAATTCTATACGTCCGAAGGCATCTACGACATGGTCGGCAACAACACGCCGGTCTTCTTCGTCAAGGACCCGATGAAGTTCCAGCACTTCATCCGCTCGCAGAAGCGCAGGCAGGACAACAACCTTCGCGATCACGACATGCAGTGGGACTTCTGGACACTCTCCCCGGAGTCCGCCCACCAGGTCACCTGGCTCATGGGTGATCGGGGCATCCCCAAGACCTGGCGGCACATGAACGGTTACACCTCTCACACCTATCTGTGGGTGAACGCCGAAGGCGTGAAGCATTGGGTGAAGTA
This sequence comes from Gordonia sp. NPDC058843, assembly GCF_042743165.1. NCBI lineage: Bacteria > Bacillati > Actinomycetota > Actinomycetes > Mycobacteriales > Gordoniaceae > Gordonia > Gordonia sp. NPDC058843. Next base: position 55,574 of record NZ_JBHYNC010000026.1, on the reverse strand, counting down.
CCATTTCAAGTCCGACCAGGGCGTCGAGCATCTCACCCAGCACGAAGCCGACCAGTTGGCTGCCGCCGACACCGACTTCCACACTCGGGACCTGTTCGAGAACATCGCCGCCGGCAACCACCCGAGCTGGACGCTCAAGGTGCAGCTCATGCCGTTCGACGACGCGGTGAGCTACCGGTTCAACCCGTTCGACCTGACCAAGGTGTGGCCGCATGGCGACTACCCGCTGATCGAGGTCGGCAAGATGACCCTGCACACCAACCCGGTGGACCATCACACGCAGATCGAGCAGGCGGCTTTCGAGCCCAACAACGTGGTGCCGGGAATCGGCTTCAGCCCCGACCGCATGCTGCTCGCACGCGTGTTCTCCTATGCCGATGCCCACCGCCACCGGATCGGCGGCAACTACAAGCAGATCCCGGTGAACGCGCCCATCAACGAGGTCCACTCGTACAGCAAGGACGGCGCGATGCGGATCCACAACGTCCCCGATCCGGTGTACGCCCCGAACTCGAAGGGCGGACCGTCCGCGCTCTATCCCGGGCAAGGCGAGCCGCAGTGGGCGGCGAACGGGGAGATCCTCCGCAGCGCGTACGTCGATCACCCCGAGGACGACGACTGGGGCCAGGCGGGCACACTGGTCCGTGAGGTCTTCGACGACGAACAACGTGAACGCTTCGTGGACAACGTCGTCGGGCACCTCCTCAACGGCGTCTCCGAACCCATCTTGCAGCGGGCCTTCGAGTACTGGCACCGCGTCGACCCCGACATCGGCGCCCGGATCAAGTCCGGGGTGACCGAGAAAAAGGACGAGTCCGACCCGAAGGCCGACGACCAGGCCAATCCCGCCCGGTCGTCCGCACAGGAGAAGGCCAAGGCCGAGAAGGCCTGATCCTGCCGCACCCGGTGGAACGCGCCCTCTCCGGAGGGCGCGTTCTGCGTCGGAACCACTAGGCTCGATGCCGTGAGTGTGCGCGCAGGCATCGTGGTCACCGGAACCGAGGTCCTGACCGGCCGGATCGCCGACCAGAACGGGCCCTGGCTGTCCGAGGAACTCCTCGAACTCGGGGTGGACGTCGCCCACATCACGATCTGTGGCGACCGGCCCGCGGACCTCACCGCGCAGCTGCGGTTTCTTGCCGACCAGAATGTGGATCTCATCGTCACCAGCGGCGGGCTCGGTCCCACCGCCGACGATCTGACGGTCGCCACCGTCGCCGCCTTCTGCGGCCGCGAGCTGCTCCTCGAGCCCGGACTCGAGGAGCACATCGCCGCGATCATCCAGCGCTGGCGCGGGGTCGGATTCGACGTCGACTCGGGTCCGACGAGGGCCGGGATCCGCAAGCAGGCCCTCGTACCGGTGGGAGCTGCTCCGGTGCCACCCACCGGCACCGCGCCGGGTGTCGTCATTCCCGCGGCCGCCGGCGTGCCGACCATCGTCGTCCTACCCGGTCCCCCCGGTGAGCTACAGGCGATGTGGCCGACCGCGATCGCCACGGCGGCCGTCGCCGACGTCTTGTCGCGCGCCGACGACCTGCGCCAGGCCACCATTCGCGCCTATGGCCTTCTCGAGGCGGAACTCGCCGAGACGCTGCGATCGGCAGAGACCGCGATTCCCGCCTTCGGGAAACTCGAGATCACCACCTGCCTGCGGCGAGGCGAACTCGACATGGTGACCCGATTCGCCGCCTCCGACACCCCGGCCTACGACGCCCTGCTCGATCTACTCGTCGAACATCATGGGCGACAGATCTTCTCGACCGATGGTTCCACCATCGACGACCAGCTGGTCGCTGCGCTGCACGGCAAGCTCATCTCGACCGCCGAGTCGTGCACCGGCGGACTCGTCGCGGCGCGACTGACCGACCGGCCCGGCTCGTCGGCCTACGTGATGGGTGGGATCGTCTCGTACTCCAACGACGCCAAATCCGACCTGCTCGGCGTACCGGCGGAGCTGATCGACACGCATGGTGCCGTCAGCGAGGAGGTCGCCGCCGCGATGGCCGAGGGTGCGCTGGCTCGATTCGGCACCGATGTCGCGGTGTCGACCACCGGCGTCGCCGGCCCGGACGGCGGCACCGAGGCCAAACCGGTCGGGACCGTCTGCTTCGGTGTGGCACTGCGCGGCCGGACCACCCTCACCGTCACGCGCAAGTTCCCCGGTGACCGCGAGCGCGTCCGGTCCCTGACCACCACTGCCGCACTACATCTCGTCGTGCGCGCACTCAACACGGACACCGCCTGACAGAAACCGCGAAGCAGTCGCCGCCACAGAAGCGCTATCTCGAAGTGATCTGCGCTAGTTGGAAATAGCGCAAGCGACTGCAGCTAGCGCCGCTGTGCACCCCCTGAGGTGCGAGCGAGCCCCCTGCTCCCTGACGTGCGAGCGAACCCTCCCCCGCTCCCTAATCCGAAAGAACCGCATAACCCCTGGTCCCTGAGGTGCGAGGAGCGCAAGCGACGAGCCTCGAAGGGCCTGGTGAGACACGTTGCGAGACCCTTCGTGGCTCGCTTCGCTCGCACCTCAGGGAGCATGGATTTCGGACACTCACGAGTGTTCTTTCGTGGTCCACGACGGCCGCCAGGCCGCAGATACTGAGGAGCGAGGAGCGATAGCGACCACCCTTCCGCTCCCTGAGGAGCGCCCGGAGCTTGTGGAGGGCGCGTCACGAAGGGTCCTGGCGACCGAGGTTGCGAAACCTTCGTGACGCTCGCCAGCTCGCTCCTCAGGGAGCGGAGTTCTTCCGTGGTCCACGACGGCCGCCAGGCCGCTGACACTGAGGTGCGAGCGAACCCTCCCCCGCTCCCTGAGGTGCGAGCGAAGCGAGTCTCGAAGGGGTCAGAGCGGCCCGGTCGGGAGATGGCGGCGGACAAGCTTGCCGGTGGGGTTGCGCGGGAGGTCATCGACGAAGACGACGTCACGCGGAACCTTGTACCGGGCGAGGTGACCCTTGACGTGCGCCTTGATGTCCTCCGGCGTCGGATTGGCGTTCTCTGCGACAACAATGAAGGCGCGCAACCGTTTTCCGTACTCGTCGTCGTCGACGCCGATGACGGCGACGTCGTCGATGTCGGGATGCCGACCGAGGAGGTTCTCCACCTCGAGCGGGTAGACATTCTCGCCGCCGGACACGATCATGTCGTCGTCGCGACCGTCGATGTGGAGGAGTCCGTGCTCGTCGAACCGGGCCATGTCGCCGGTCGACATGTAGCCGTCGATGATCTCCTTGTTGCGACCGTCGGTGTACCCCTCGAACGGTGCGCCGTTGCGCACGAAGAGCCTTCCGCGCACGTTGGTCCCGGAGATTCGCTTGCCGTCGGCGTCGAAGAGCGCAAGCCTGCTGGTGACCGGCGGACGGCCCACCGTGCCCGGCGCCAGACGCAACTCTCCGGGCTGGGCGACCGTGGCGATCGCGACTTCGGTTGAACCGTAGAGGTTGTAGAGCACATCACCGAAGGTGTCCTGAATGGATTCGGAAAGTGTCGGCGACAGCGCGGAACCCGCGAGCACGATGATCTTCAGCGAGGAGAGGTCGTACTTGCCGATGACATCGGGTCCGAGAGCGACCATGCGGTGCAACATGGTCGGGACCGCGACCAATACTTCCGCCTTGTGTTCGGAGAGCGCGGCGAGGGTCTTCTCGGCGTCGAACCGGCGCATCACCACGGTCTTGTTACCCAGGGCGGTTCCCACGCCCCAGAGCGCGAAGCCGGTCGAGTGGAAGATCGGCGAGACGATCACCATGGAACTGCGCTGCGGCAGCGGAATACGGTCCAGGAGAAGGGCACTGGCGAAAGGAGACATCTTCGATCGCTGGGCACCCTTGGGCAGGCCGGTCGTGCCGCTGGTGAGGATGACGAGTCCGCCCCACTCGGCCGGCTCGGGCGGGGTGGACGAGTCGCCGCTGCCGACGATGTCGTCGAGGGTCCGGACACCGTCGCCGACCGGGCGGTTGCCATCGATCCATGTGACGATGCGCAGGGTGTCGGCGGGCAGGGTGTCGGCGAGGTCGGTGAACTCCTCGTCGTAGAGCATCGCGACGATCTTCTCGCGTTCGGCCACCTCGGCGAACTGCGTCTTTCCGAAGCCGGTGTTCATCATGGCCAGGCGGAATCCGGCCTTGCCCGCCGCGCTCATCGTGGTCAGCAGCCCGCGATGATCCCGGGCGATGACGCCGATGACCGATCCCGGCTTGATCCCCGAGGACAGCAGGAAATTGGCGAGTGCGTTCGCGTGTGCGTTCAGTTCACCGAAGGTCAGCTCACCGTGCTCGTCGGCGACGGCGCCGGCCTCGGGGTACTCGTCGGCCCCGTGGGCCACCGCGGCACCACACGGCCCGATGATCTTGGCCCGCTTGACCGTGGTCAGCAGTTCCTTGGGTCGCGTCGGATCGACCAGCCCCGACCGCCTCAACACCTTGAAAGCGCCGAACGCGTCCTGCGCCGATTCGACCACTGTGCCGACTGCACCGGGCACCGAGACCATGTCCACCCCACCTTTCGCGGCTGGGCCGCGTTCGTCACTCTCTCCGGGTTCGGCTGCGCGCTCGACGCATTTCTGGTCACCCTCGTCACCAGCCGTGCTACAGGTGCAGGATATTGCCGACCCCGTCGGCCGATGTCCGTTTCACCCAAATCGGTGTCGGCGCTGCGCTGTTCACGATCTCGCACCAGGGTCACCGTCGCGGCCCCGATGCGGGGCCTGCCGAGCGGCGAGCTCGTGGCGACAGGCTATCAAGTCTGACAACCCACGTCATCAGATCGGCGACGACGGGCTGGTACCGTCCGGCATCGGTGATATCTCCACGCACGACAGGCCGCCTCGCGCGATGCGCGGAGCGGCCTGCCGGGGTGATATCTGGTCAGAATGCGGTGAGGTTCTCCTTCAGGGTCGAGCCGGTGTACTCCTCACGGATGAGTCCGCGTCGGCGGAGCTCGGGCGCGAGACCATCGGAGATCATCGCGAGGTTCATACGAGTGGTCGGGAGGTAGAACAGGAACCCGTCGCCCCCCGCCTCCTCCATGATCTCCCCCATCTTGGCTGCGACAGTGGCCGGCGACCCGACGAGGCCCATGTTCTTGATCTGGAAACTCTTCGACACGACCTCGCGGAGGGTCCTGTCCTCGTGCCCTTCGAACAGCTCCTTGATCGAGGTGTATTCGCCGTTCTGCCGCGACAGATCGATCTCGCCGACCGGGGTGTCGGGGTGGATGGCCCCGAAGTCGATACGCCCGCCTGATGTGTACGACATGTTCCACAGGTTGTATTCGATCGCTTTGTCCGACGACCGCGCCGCGAGCGCCTGTTCATGGTGGGCGCGGGCCTCCTCGTCGGTCGCGGCGATCGTCGGCGTCGCGATGAAGAGGAACTTCACACTGTCGGGGTCGCGTCCGGCCGCCGTGATCCGCGCCCGCATGTCCTCGCGATACTTCTTGGCGGCAGCCCCGTCCTTGACGATGGCGATCTGCGTGTCGTCGTAGCGCGCGGCGAGGGTCCGGCCCATCTCCGAACTGCCGGCCGAGCACACCGGGACAGTGCGTTGCGGCCCGGGGATGGTGTTGAGCGGCCCCCGGCACTTGAAGTACTTGCCTACGAACTCAATCGGATTCACCTTGGTGTGGTCGGCGTACACACCGGCAACGGGGTCGGCGACGACGGCGCCGTCCTCCCACGAATTCTGTAGCGCCTTCACGACGTCGATCCATTCCATCGCCATGTCGTAGCGCTCATCGTGCTCCAGATGCCGCTCGTAGCCGAAGTTCTGCGCCACCCGGTCGGTGACGCTGGTGACCACATTCATCCCCACGCGTCCCTCGGTGAGATGGTCGAGCGTCGTGAAGGCCCGAGCCGCGAGGAACGGCGGATACTGGATCGTCGAGACCGTCGGCACGACGCCGATGTGCTTGGTGGCCTGGGTCATCAGCGGCACAAGCGGCAACGGATCGTTCTTCGGCGCCATGAACCCCCGCCGCAACGAGGTCTCGGAGGACTGGTTGTAGGAGTCCTCGACCATCGAGGTGTCCTCGATGAGGATGTAGTCGAAGCCGGCGCGTTCCAGACTCGTGGCCATGTCAACGTAGATCCCCGGCTTCATCCAGTCCGTGGCGTTGGTGCCGGTCCACGGACCGTCACCGTTCGTCGGACTCCACGGATGGATGCCGAAGCCGTCGCCGAGGAACCAACCCAGATGGAACATATTCGATCTCCTTTGTCGTATATCGGTTGTGGGGCAGAGCGAACGTCGGAGGTCAGGCAGCGGCCTCCATCGCCCGGTAGGCCCCGACGAGGGACTGTGTGTAGGCATTCGACGGCCGGTTCAGGATCGCCGCGGTCTCCCCGGACTCGACGACCTTCCCGGCGTTCATGACCAGTAGGTCGTCGGTGATGAACGCGGTGGCGGGCAACCCGTGCGAGATGAACACCAGCCCGAGAGAGTGGGTCCGCACGTAGCTCTTCAACAGGTTCAGCACAACCGCTTGCGCCGACACATCGAGTGCACTGACCGCCTCGTCGCACACCAGGATGTCGGGATGCACGACGAGCGCCCGAGCGATCGACAGGCGCTGTCGCTGGCCTCCCGACAACTGGTGGGGATACCTGTCGACGAGATCGGGGGCGATCCCCAGTTCGCCGACGATGTCCTCGACCGCGGCGTCGGCCGCAGCGGCGTCGAGTCCGCCGAGCACCTGGGCGGGGCGTCGAATGGCTTCGCGTACTCGCCGGCGCGGATCGAACGTGGTGGTGGTGTCCTGTGCCACGAGCTGCACCTTGCGCCGGTACTCCAACCGGCCCGGTCGCCGCTCGAGCAGCCGCGACAGATCGCGGCCGTCTACGAACACCTTGCCCGACGTCGGTTGCGAAAGTCCGACGATCAGTGCGCCGAGAGTCGATTTGCCGGAACCACTCTCACCGACGATCCCAGTCGCTCTACCCGCCTCGAAGGTGGTGGTCACACCGTCCAGTGCAGTCACACCGCGGCCGTAACGCTTGTGCACATCGGATACCTCGATGATGGTGCTCACGCGGCGTTCTCCTCGACCATCACCGTGTCCAGCGTCGGAAGTGTCTCCAGCTGAGCAGAACTCAGCGTCGGCATGCACTCCAGAAGCCCACGGGTGTAGGGATGTGCTGCGTGCTCGAGGTCGCGGGCGGCCACGGTCTCGACGATGTCGCCGCCGCGCATGACCAGGATCTTGTCGGCGAAGCGGCGCGCCAGCGCGATGTCGTGGGTGATGAACACCAGAGACGCGCCGCTGTCGATGGTCAGTCCGGTCATCAGCTCCATCACCGAGACCGCGAGTGATGCGTCGAGCGCACTCGTCGGCTCGTCGGCGATCAGGAGCTCGGGTGCGGACGCAAGCGCGATCGCCATCATCACACGCTGTCGCATGCCTCCGGACAGTTGTCCCGGCAGCGCCGACAGCACGCGTCGCGGATCGACGATCCCGACCTGCGCCAAGCGCTCCGCCGCAGCGGCGGTGCGTGCCGAGCGGGACTTGTACTCCGACTTCGGCAAGATCGCCGTGAGCTGGCTCCCGACCGACCAGATCGGGTCGAGCGAGCTCATCGCATCCTGGAAGATCATCGAGATCCCCTGCCTACGAGACGGAATCCGCCGCGGGCCCTCGTCGAGGAGTGCACGCCCCGTCAGCGACAGTGTCGTCGCCGACACCTCGCCGACGCCAGGCGGGATGAACCCGCCGAGAGCGTTGGCGACACTCGACTTGCCCGACCCCGATTCGCCGACGATGGCGACGCGCTCGGCTGCGCCGACGGTGAACGACGTGGGATGGACCTTTTCCACCCCGCCGTAACGAATGGTCAGGTCGACGACTTCCAGCACCGGAACTGTCATGGCCGCAACTCCGAGTAGTCGATCACGCTGTCGGTGCGGAACGCGTAGCCTTCGACGCCGTTGGCGAACGCATTCAGAGGCTGTACATATCCGATGTAGACGGTGGGCATCTGTTCTTGCAGAACGCGTTCGGCCTCATTCCATCTGGTCCACGCAGGCGCGCCCAGTGGATCACCCGCCGCGTTGCCCTCGGCCACCGCGGTGTTCATCGGCGCATAGTCGAAGTCCGGCCAGTTGATCGGCGAACCCGGCGTGTAGAACAGGGACAGGACGTAGGGCGGCGACTGGACAACCGCATAGTCACGGCCCATCGATGCCTGGAAACTCTTGTTGGCGAGCCCCTCCTGGAACACCGCCGAGTTGACCTCGTTGATCGTGATGTCGAACCCGGCCGCACGCGCGGCGGTCTGGATTTGGACAGCGGCTTCCTTGAGGTCCGGTACCGCATTGTTGACGGTGAGCTCGAAGGCCACCGGGGTCGTGATCCCGGCGTCGCGCAAGATCTGCTGTGCTCGTTGCGGATCGGTGGTGTTGCTCCGGAGTCCGGAATCGTTGTAATCCGGCAGGGTGTCGTTCAGGATCGACGAGATCGGTCCCAGTCGGCCCTTGTAGACGTCTTTCATGATCGCCTCGTAGGGAACCGCGTACGAGAACGCGCGGCGGACTTCCACATTGTCGAACGGTGCCATCGAGGTGGTCAGCGGGACGTAGACGTAGGCATTGCTCGGAACCGTGAAGATCTGCGCGGCGTTCGCGTCGCGGAGCGCGACCTGGTCGGCCGGGCGGAGCTGCGTCGCGATCGACGCATCCCCACTCCGAACGAGATTCGATCGCTGGCCGGCGTCGGCGACCACGCGCTGGACGACTCGTTTGACCCCGGGCTCGCCGAGCGCGTACCCCGGGTTCGCTTCGTAGACCATCTGCTGTCCCGGCGTGTAGCTGACCAGCTTGTACGCTCCGAACCCGAAGTCGGCGTTGGTCTTCGAGTACTCGACACCGTACGGGTCGTCAGGCGTGGCGTTGGCCTCGAGAACCTCGGAATCGTAGATGCTATAGGGCGCGTTGGACAGCAGGGACAACAGGGTGAAGCCGTACGACGGCTCGTCGATGGAGATGGTCACGGTGGCGTCGTCGACCTTCCGCACCTGCTCCGGCGAGGTGATGACCGGCGCACTGACGAAGCCGACGATGCTCGTCTCGACTCCGAACTTGCGCTTCATGGAGAAGATCACGTCGTCGGCGTCGAGGGGGTTGCCCGCGGCGCTCCGGGCATCGGTGTTCAGGTGGAAGGTGTAGACCAGGCCGTCGGAGCTGACGTCGTAGCTGCGGGCGAGGACCGGTTCGAACTCGAACAGTTCCTGATGGGCGGCAAGGCCGTCGGTCCCGGACACGTACGGATTGCGGATGAGGGTGGCACCGGTGTTGAGGAAGAACTCGGCGGACTCGTAGCCTGTCGCGCTCGTCTCGTAGCTGAAGCTCGGCGGCTGCGCGGCGGTCACGATGACCACGCCGCCGGTGGCCGACTCCGACGACGAGCCGCCACCACAGGCGCTGATCGTCAGTGCCGCGGCGACGGCGAGCGCGGTACCGCTCACCAGGGTGGATAGACGTCTCATGGAATCGGGTGCTCCGTTTCTGAATGGGGGGTCGGGTCGGGGAGGAACCGGTCTGGTCCGGGTTGTGTCACGTACGCCGGCGTCGCGACACGAAGCTGGTCACCTTGGCTGCGGCCCACACCGAGAACGCCAGGGCGAGAACAGGGAACAGCGCCGGCCACCAGCGTCCGACGGCGGCATCGGCGGCACCGTCGGCGAGCATGTTTCCCCACTCGGCGGCGGGGACCGGGATTCCGACGCCGAGGAAGCCGAGCCCGGCGCAGAAGATGATCGCCATACCGAAGATCGCCGAGGCGTTCTCGAGGACCGGCGCGCACGCGTTCGGAATGACATGGCGCAGGAGGATGCGCGACTCGGACTCGCCGCTCATACGGGCGGCGGCGACGAATCCGTCACTGCGCGTGCGCAACACCTCCGATCGCATTAGGCGGCCCTGGAACGGCATCATGACGAGTGCGAGCGCCAGCGCTATCACCACGGAATTGCGACCGAAGAACGACACGATCACCAGGCCACCGATCATCACCGGCATCGCCTGCACGAGGTCGATGGTGCGGCCCAGCGTCGCGGCTGCCGCTCCGAGGACTCCACCGCGCGCGCCGTACATCCCGGCGAGTGTTCCGATCGCGATCCCCACTCCGGTCGCCAGCACGGTGACCCCGATCGCGATGAGCACGTCCAGCCGAAACGCGGTGAGGGTTCGCGAAGCGACATCGAAACCGTTCGAGTCCGTGCCGAACCAGTGTTCCGCCGCGGGCGCTGTCGAGGGCGTCCCGACGACCATCGTCGCCGACTGTGGCGCCAGCAACGGACCGAAGACGGCCAGCAGCAACACGATCGCGAACGGGATCAGCGGCGCGTACTCGCGCAACCGTGCACCGGTTCGGCCCGCTGTCTGCGTGGGCTGTTCGACCTCGGTCGATGTGTCCGAGTGGGTTGCGGTCTCGGTGAGGGGTGCCATGACCATGTCAGATCTCCTGATCTCGGGAGTCCCGGCGGCGGGAGTCGAGGAGGCCGGTGGCCACCTCGGTGAGGAAGTAGACGATCAGGCACAGGGCCGCGATGACGACCAGGAAGGACCTGAGTGCGTAGACGTCGGACGCGCGCACCGCGTCGACGGCATACTGCCCGAGTCCGCCGAGACCGAACAGTGATTCGAGAACCACTGCCCCGCCGAGCAACAGACCGAAGATCATGCCGAGCATCGCGACCGCGGACGGGAGTGCGCGCCGGTAGATGCTCAGGACCACCACTCGTCGGGGTGCACCCGACGCGATGCGGAAACGAGTTGCCGGGTCGTCGATCTCCGTGTCGAGTCCGAGTACGAGCGACTTGAGCAGGATCGCGGTGTGTGAGACCACCATCACGGAGACCGGAAGGATGAGGTGGGAGATGTACGAGTTGGCGGCCGCAGTGTCACCGGCGATCAGGGCGTCGAGGATCGGGAAGCCGGTCACCTCCGCCGGAGGCATGAGGATCGGATCGAGTCGGCCCGACGGCGCGGGAACCCACGCCAGGGTCGCGAAGAACACGAACAGGAAGAGGATACCGACCACGTACTCGGGAATCGCGCCGGCCGAACTCGCGTAGGAGCGAAGCACTCTGGCGAACCGGTTGGTCGGATGCGTCACGATCAGGTACGACATCGGCAGGCTGATCAGACATGCGAAGAACAGGCCGGTGCCGATGAGTTCGAGCGTTGCCGGTACGCGGGTGGCCATGTCCTCGGCGACCGGGCGACCGGTCGCGATCGAGCTGCCCAGGTCGAGGCTGAACAACGACGACAGATAGGACCAGAACTGTGAGACGAGAGAACCGTTGAGTCCGTATTCTTCTCGGGCCTGCTCGAGGGCCGCCCCGGTGAGGCGGCCACCGGATGCTGAGACCAAGGGGTCACCGGGAATCAGCTGCACCAGGAAGAACGCCGCCACCACGAAGATGAGGAAGTTGACGATCGCCCGGGATGCGGCGCGGCCGATCCACGCCCATTCGGCCACTCGCGCCGTGACGGCATGGCCGCGCGACACCGGTGTGCCGGTCGTGCCGGAACCACCGTCTGCTGTTGTCAATGCGAGCCGTGTGTCGACTCGGCTTGTCTGAATGGTCACCCGATCCCTCCCACTGGGGTTCGATCTGTTGGGTCAGATCCTGTGGGTGGTTTGTTTCCAAACCGGCGTCGCGGCGTGACTGATCAATTGCGCGGGTTCACAATCATCGGGGCGTGAGAGTATGCCCACGTCAGGAGGCCATTACCCATAGACGTCACCGATTCTGCGCCGAATGTGACGCCCGCTACTTACCGGTGCGTGTATCGAGAATCCTCCTAGACTCACTGGTCATCGGCCTCTTGACCGCTGACCCAGATCGAAGGTGACCAGTCATGACCACACCGCCACCTCACCATCCCCGCTCGCGTGGGGGGTCCGCACGCGGACGGCAGGTCTCCTCGCGGCGCGTCCGCGACCTCGTACTCGCGTCGATCCGGAACGGGACAATCGACATCGACGCACAGCTGGTCGAGGAAGACCTAATGGTCATGTTCAATTCGAGCCGCGGATCGGTTCGCGCAGCGTTGAATGACCTCAGTGCAGCAGGCGTCGTGATCAGGCGACCCCGGGTCGGGACCAGGGTCAACCGCCGCGATCTCGGTGTGGCGCTGGCGGATATCTCTGACATGGGCGGTGAACAGGTCGAAATACAGGTGACCGACCAGTGCATCGTCCCGACGTTTCCCCTCATCAGATCGCGCCTCCGGATCGACGACGACGTGGTCCGCCTGGTCGAGAATTCCTTCATCGCGCGCGGCGAGATCATCGGGATGCGCAGCGCGTACTTCTCCCCACGTTTCGGTGCGGACCCCAACATGCTTGGCGGTAAACCGATCTCGATGGCCCGGACACTGGCCGAGTTCTTCGGCGTGGCACCCGGCGTCGCGACGGTGTCGATCGGAGCCGAGAGCGCCGACGAGCGCACCGCACGATTGCTCGATGTTCGGCCCGCAGAGATACTGCTCTCGCGGGAGATTCTCTACACCACAGCCGACGGCGCGCCTCTGGAGATCGTGTTCGATCGCTTCCGGGCTGATCGCATCCGATTCGAATCGACCATCGATCAGACCGATGTGACATGGTGCCCGACACCGGATACTCCTCCGCAGACGAAGGAATCGTTCGCGCACGATCCGATGGTGCAGCGTTCGACGGGCACTCCGGACGGGCCGCTCGCGCAATCTGGCTGAAATGACCGGTTGACGGTTCGGCAATGTCCCCCGAGCACGCTGCACTCGAACGCACATTCCGCGACATTCGAAGAGGAGCATCGTGATCGTTTCCGTGGTGGCAGGAAACCCGAAACCTGCATCGAGGACGTTGACTGCCGCCGGGTTGCTGGCGACGAGCCTGACGGGTAGTGCACCCGACCATGTGATTGACGTGGTGGAATTGGGTGCGGGACTGTTGAATTGGAGTAACGCGTCGGTCTCGCATGCCGTGGACACCGTCGCCGGCAGTGATCTGGTGGTCTTCGCGTCCCCGACATTCAAGGCGACCTACACGGGTCTGCTCAAACTGTTCCTCGACCACTTCTCCACCGGAGACGGTCTCCAGGACGTCACGGCAGTCCCGCTCATGCTGGGCGCTGGTCCCGCCCACTACCTCGCCCCGGAGCTCTTGCTCAAGCCCGTCCTCGTCGAGTTGGGCGCGACTGTCCCGGCAGCGGGCCTCTACATAGTGGACAAGCTGCACGACGACGCCGAAGCGTTTGCACCGTGGATCGACCGATGGGGTTCGATCGTGCTCTCCTCGGCGAGCACGCCGGTCACGGCGGGCGACTGATGAGCACCACTCTGACTCCCGCCTCCGACCTCGATCCCGCCGACCTGCGAACGGCTTTCGGTGCCTTTCCGACCGGCATCGTCGCGCTGGCCGCGGTATCCGATGCGGCACCGATCGTTCTCGTCGCGTCGTCATTCGCGGTTGGGGTATCCCAGGAGCCGCCGTTGGTGATGTTCGCCGTCCAGCGGACCTCCACGACGTGGCCGACCCTTCGCGAGCTGCCCGCGCTCGGCGTGTCGGTGCTGGGCGAGACCCACACCGACGTGATCCGACAATTGTCGGCCAAAGACAAGTCGCAGCGCTTCGCCGGCGTCTCGACGACGGTGTTGCCAAGCGGCGCACTTCTACTCGACGACGCACCGGTGCACTTCGAGTGTGCAGTCGAGAGTTCGCACGTCGCGGGCGACCACGACATCGTCGTCCTGCGCGTCACCGGTCTGGCCAATGATCACTCGAAACAACCCATCGTGTTCCACCGGTCCTCGTTCGCACGGCTGAGTGCGTGAGGTAGACCGCCACCGACCAATGAACCTCAACCCGACTGATGGACTTCGACCGAAGTCTGCCAGTCGGGTTGAGGTTCATTGGTCGGGAAGGGTCGCGCGTGGGGATCGACCGGACCAGCTACGACACACTCCCCATCAGATGTCCCAGCCGTTGCCGCTTCGCATCCAGGTAGCGGACGTTCGCCGGCATCACGCCGACGACGAGCGGTACCCGGGAGGTGACCTCGACACCGGCAGCGGCCAATCCGCGCACCTTGTCGGGATTGTTCGTCATCAGACGGGCACGCGTCACACCGAGGTCCGTGAGAATCGCTGCCGCGGCGCCGTACTCACGTGCATCCACCGGCTCGTCGAGCTCGAGGTTCGCCTCGACGGTGTCGAAACCCTGGTCCTGTAGTCGGTATGCCGCCAGCTTCTTGAGGAGCCCGATCCCCCGCCCCTCGTGGCCGCGCAGGTACACGACCACGCCTCCGTCGCGGCTGATCCGTTCGAGCGCCGCGTCGAGTTGAGGGCCGCATTCGCAGCGCTGCGACGCGAACGACTCTCCGGTCAGACATTCGGAATGAACCCGGGCCAGGACCGAACCGTCAACGGCTCCGGCTTCGCCCATGCCGTCGCTCACGAGGGCGATGTGCTCGGCACCGGTCTCGGTGTCGAGATACCCGATCGCGCGGAGCTCCCCTGTCGGAGTGGGTAAAACGGTCTCCGCGCCGCGCCGGACACGCGGCGCCGTGGTCCAGCGTCGCGCGTCATGGACACGTCGGTAGTTGGTGAGCTCCTCGATGGTCAGCACCGGCAGTCCCATGCGTGAACCCATGTCCGCCACTTGCGGATACCGCATCATCGAGCCGTCGTCGGCGACGAGTTCGGCGATGACCCCGACGGGCGCGATGTCGGCGAGCGCACACAGATCGACCGCAGCCTCGGTGTGGCCGGGGCGTTCGAGCACGCCCCCGGGCCGGGCTCGGAGGGGCAGGATGTGTCCCGGGCGGGTGAGATCACGTGGCCCGGTCGCCGCGGCCGCCAGTGTCCGCAGGGTCCGCGCGCGATCGGCGGCTGAGATCCCCGTCGAGACACCCTGCGCCGCATCGACGCTCACCGCGTATGCGGTGGCTTTCGGATCCTCGTTGTGGGTCACCATCGGCGGCAGTTCCAGCATGTCTGCTCGCTCGGAGGTCATCGGCGCGCACAGCAGCCCCGAGGTGTTGCGGACCGTCCACGCGGTCCACTCTGTGGTGACACGGTCGGCGGCCAGGATGACATCACCCTCGTTCTCGCGATCGGCGGCGTCCGTCACCAGGACCGGTCGTCCGGCGCGCAGGGCATCAACCGCGTTCTCGATGGCGTTCATCAGATCTCCTCCACGTGTGGCGATTACTGCACGCAATTCGACACCGTCGTCGTGTCGCCACGGAGACCCGCTCGTAGCACGCGAATTTCGCCGCTCGCCGACCCGACGTCCGCAGGTCAGCGAGTACGAGTCCGATGAATGCGCCGGACCGACACCGCTCCGCGGGCGATCACGGAGTCGTCACGCGTCCGGTCACCGCCCGCGCGACCGCGTCGACATGCACCTCGGTGTCCTGGAAGAGAAGCTGATCGGTCTTGGCCCTGCGGAAGTGGTGGTGCAACGGGTGCTCAAAGGTGAAGCCGATCCCGCCGTGGATCTGGATGGCCTCTTCCGCAGCGAACATCGCGGCACGCGAGGCCAGCACGCGAGCCGACGCGGCACGCTCCGCGAGTTCGGCATCGTCGAAGCGATCCGCGTCCGCCGCGGCGAGAACAGTGGCCTCGGCCAGCTCGGTGGCCACCAGCATGTCGACCAGACGGTGTTTGAGCGCTTGGAACGATCCGATCGTGCGGCCGAACTGCTGACGCGTCTTCGCGTAGTCGACCGTCATCTCGAGACATTGGCGGGCGATACCGACCTGTTCGGCGGCCAGCGCGATCATCAGCAGCGACCTCACCCGGCCCAGACGATCCTCGAGTCGAGAGTCCGACACGCGGACCGCCTCGGCACCGGCGAATTCCACCGACGCGAATTCTCTTGTGAGATCGAGGCTTTCCCGTACCTCGCGGCTGACGCCGGCAGCACCGCTGTCCACGACACCGAGTTCCACACCCGATGCGGTGTGCGCCACGACCACGAGCACATCAGCCGACGCGGCGTCGAGGACGACGTTCTGACGTCCATTCAGCAGGAGCGTGCCCGCCTCGGTGAGCTCGGCGTCGATCGACGATGATCCGATTGCGGAACCGCAGACGAGTGCCGCTCGCCGATCCCCGGACACGATGGCCGGGAGGTGGGCTCGCCGCCCCTCCTCGTCGGCGGCATGGAGGAGGGTGAGGCCGGCCATGATCACCGATGAGAGATACGGGGACGCACCGAGGCAGCGCCCATGGGCGACCATCACGACCGACGCGTCCTTCAACCCGTACCCGGCACCGCCCAGCTCCTCCGGAAACGGGATCTCGGTCAGCCCGAGTTCCCGGATCGACGGCCAGAGATCATGGGCGGGAGCATGATCCGACCACGCGTCGGTGAGAGCGGCCTGCAGATCGCGCTGCTCCACGGTGAGTTCGATGGGCATGTATGACTCCTAGCGGGGTTCGCGCGGCAGTCCGAGGCCGCGTTCGCCGATGATGTTCCGTTGGATTTCGTCCGAGCCGCCGGCAATGCGGTATCCGGGTGCGCCCAGCAGATGCTCTGACCATGCAAAGGTGTCGGATTCGCCGGTGTCGGCGATGATCCGGTCGCCGAGGAACGATGCGGCGGCGTCGCCTACTCGCTTCAGGTTCTGCGTCCACACGAGCTTGCCGATCGAACCCTCGACCCCCGGGACCGCGCCGGCGCGCTCACGTTCTGCGTACCGCGCCACCATGAGCGCCGCCGCGCGCTCGTAGATCGCAGCCTCGCCGAGACGTTGCCGGACCAGCGGATCGTCGGACAGTCCGAGACGGTCGACGAGGCGTGCGAGGTCGACGCTGTTGCCGCCGGCACTGACGATCCCGGCACTGGAGTTCCGCTCGAATCCGAGGGTGGTCAGTGCGACTTTCCACCCGTCGCCCTCTGCCCCGACCCGAAGGGAATCCGGTAGTTCGACGTCGGAGAGGAAGACCTCGTTGAACGTCGATCCGCCGGACATCTGCCGAATCGGCCGGACGTCGACGCCCGGTGCGTCCATCGGCACCATGAAGGCGGTCATGCCCTTGTGCTTCGGCGCCGAGCGGTCGGACCGCGCGATGAGCAGCCCCCACTCGGAGAATTGCGCACCGGAACTCCACACCTTCTGGCCGTTGATCTGCCAGGTGTCGCCGCTCCGAACGGCTTTCGTCGACAGTCCGGCCAGGTCCGACCCCGCCCCGGGTTCGGAGAACAGTTGGCAGCACAGCTCGTCGGCGCGCAGGAACGGACGGACGAACCGTTGCCGCTGCTCGTCGCTGCCCAGCGCATGGAGGGTAGGTGCAACCAATTCCACTGTCACCAGCACGTTCTCGTGCCGTTCGGGGGTCTGATAGCCGCGTTCGAGGTTCACGTAGACGCGCTCGTGACCTGCTGTCAGGCCCGGCCCACCCCACTCCGGACCCCAGGTGATCGCGCCGAAGCCCGCATCGACACGCCTTGCCTGCCACGCGCGTGCCTCGTCGATCAGCGCGCGTTCCTCGTCGTGCGTCCGATTGTGGAAGATGGCGTAGTTCGGCTCGTGCTCGTGAGCAGCGCGCGCCGGCAGCTCGGCGTCGAGCCAGGCCCGAGCCTGTTCCTCGTAGTCATCGAGCGTGGTCTCGCTCGGTACCGTGGTCGTCATCGTCGTTGTCCCTGTCCTGCTTGGTGTTGCTGTCCCACTCGGTGTCCCCGTCGTGCTGGGTGTTGCCGTCGTGCTGGGTGTTGCCATGAGGCTGGATGTTGCTGTCGTGCTGCGGTTGTCATCTCTCGTGCGAGGAGGAGATGGTCACGGCCTGCATCTGCGGCGGTGTGGTCGTGCGATCGCGCGTCCAGTCGCGGAGTGCGAACTTCTGGATCTTCCCGCTCGCCGTCTTCGGTAGGGTGTCGACGACGAAGATGCTCTCGGGGACCTTCTGCGTCGCAATCCCGCGCGCGGAGAGAAACTCTCGGACTTCCTCGAGGGTGAGGTCGACCGCGTCACGCGTGACGACGAATGCGCACCCGCGCTCGCCGGTACGCGGATCCGGCCCTGCGACGACCGCGATCTCGGCCACCGCGGGATGCTCACTCAGCTCGTTCTCGACGTCGTGGGTGCTGATCTTCTCGCCGGAGCGGTTGATGATGTCCTTGATCCGACCCACGATGTGGATCCCGCCCTCGGCGTCGAAGTAGGCGAGATCCCCGCTGCGGAAGAATCCCTCGGCGGTGAACGCCTCGTCGTTCAGCGACGCGTCGAGGTAGCCGAGGCAGGTGTCGGGTCCGCGCCACAACACCTCGCCGACGACGCCCACCGCGGCGCGGCTCCCGGCTCCGTCGGTCACGACGACCTCGGTCGGGGCCAGCACGCGCCCGTCGGTGCCGGTGCGCAGATACGGGTCGTCGGACCGGTTCGCCGACGTCACCGACGGCCCCTCGGTGGCTCCGTACATTCGGGTGACGGTGCCCAGGACCTCGGTCGCCCGGGTCACCAGTGAGTCCGGGATGTCGGCGCCCCCGCAGATGATGTATCGCACCGACGGTGTGCGCACGTTCCGTGCGGTGGCGGCCTCGAGCAGGCCCCGCAGGAACGGGGTCGCGAAGATCATGAAGCTGGCTTTCTCCTCGAGCACGCTGGCCAACGCGATCTCGGGGTCCCACACATCCTGCAACACCACCGGGGCGCCGAGCAGGAACGGCAGGGTCAGGGCGCAGTTCACCCCGGTCACATGCGTCACCGGCGACGGGTTGAACACGACGTCACGCTCGGTGAGTCCGAAGGTGTCGATCATCGAGCTGTTCTCGAAGACCAGGGTGTTGTGACTGTGCAACGCACCCTTGGGGTCCGCGGTCGTTCCCGAGGTGTAGAGCAGCAGACAGACGTCATCGGGATCGGCCGGAGGTAACGCGCGTACCGCCTCGATCATCTCCGGTGTCGTGGAGGCGACGAGGGACGCGAGATCGACGGCCCCGTCGCCGGGCGCCGCGGATCCGGTCGTGACCACGAGATCCAGGTCCGGAAGCCGCCGGCGCAGAGCCGCGAACATGGCCGCGTGGTCGAACCCCCGGTGTTGTCCGGGGACGATGGCGACCTTGGTGCGCGCCTGGCCGAGAATGAACCCGACCTCGCGCTCGCGGTAGATCGGCACGATCGGGTTCGCGACACCGCGGACGCGATGGATGGCGTGGAACACGATGACCGCATCGGCCGAGTTCGGCAGCTGGAACGACACCACGTCACCCGGGCGCACGCCACGGTCGTACAGAGCTGCGGCCAGACGCAGGGACTCGCGATCGACGTCGGCGAAGGTCAGCCGGCGCTCACCGTCGACGACCGCGACGGCGTCCGGGTACAGCTCGGCGGCGCGCTCGACGAAGTGGTCGACCGTCCGGTCGCGCCAGTGCCCCGCCGCCCGGTACTGCAGGGCGAGATCGGGATGTGGAGAGTGCGTGGGACGCATGGTGATTCCTCTGGAACTCTTGCCGATTGCTCGTGACGCGTTCTACAGTAACCCACGTCTCACTAAATATGTACATATTAGTGCTCACTTGGCACATCCTCAGAAAGAGACTTCATGGCAACCCAGGATCAACGGAGCCGGCGAGCGGTTGTCGCCGCCGGTGTCGGAACGGTCGTCGAGTACTACGACCTGACGGTGTACGCATACCTCGCGGTGGTGGTCAGCCCGCTGTTCTTCCCCAGCGACGACCCGACAGCGTCTCTCCTGTCGAGCCTCGCGGTGTTCGCGTCGGCGTACCTCATGCGCCCGATCGGCGGCATCTTCTTCGGGCGCCTCGGTGATCGTTTCGGACGCAAACGCGCCCTGCTGGTGTCGGTGATCCTGATGGGTGTCGGCACCACGCTCATGGCGCTGCTGCCCACGTACGCCGCGGTCGGAGTCCTCGCACCGATCCTGCTCGTCGTCGCCCGCTTGCTCCAGGGATTCTCGGCCGGCGGCGAACTCGGCGGTGCCCTGACCTACGTCTACGAGGTCGTCGGGCCGAAGCGCCGCGGCCTGGGCGGGTCGATCGTGGCGCTGGGATCCAACAGCGGGTTCGCGCTTGCCGCGATCGTCGTCGCGACGACGTCCGCGCTGACCTCGGAGGCCCAGATGGACAGTTGGGGTTGGCGAATCCCGTTCGTCGCCGGACTTCCCCTGCTCCTGCTCTGCCTCTGGTTGCGGACCCGCATCGAGGATTCTCCCGAGTTCACCAAGACCGCTGAGCGCCAGGAGCTTCCGAAAGCGCCGCTGCGAGAACTGTTGCGCAGCCATCCTGTTCAGGTCCTGCAGGTTCTCGGTCTGGGGATCGCGCAGAACGCGACCGGTTACATGGTGCTGACCTACATCGGCATCCACCTCGTCCGCGAGGGCGGCTACAGCCAGACGGCAGTGACCTGGACCGCCGCCGGCGTCATCGTGTTCGTCGCATCGTGTATGCCGGTCGCGGGACTGTTGGTGGACCGCTTCGGAAGCCGGCCCGTCCTGATCGCCGGCCTGCTGACGGCGGCCACTCTCGCCTACCCCGCCATGGCACTGATGACCGGACACGGCCTGGCGATCGCCGCCATCGCCTTCGCGGTCTTCGCACTGTGCACCCCGTTGATCCAGGTCGCCACCGCACCGCTGTTCCCGTCGCTGTTCGACACGAAGGTCCGTCTCACCGGTGTGGCGCTCGGCTTCAACCTGTCGACGGTGCTGGCCGGCGGCACCGCCGCTTACATCGCCACCTGGCTGATCGACCGCACGGGCAACTCGCTCGCACCCGCCTACTTCCTCATCGTGTCGAGCGCCATCGGCCTCCTCACGCTGATGACGATCCGGCGGAAGGTGCGCGGTCTCGGGAACTCCGACGACACCGCCGACGACGCGCTGGCCGCCCCCGTCCGTTCCTGAACCCTCCGCGCGGCGTCATCCGTCGCGCCACAACCGAATCCGGCGAAACGGACGTGGGCACCACCGCACTCGGTGGTCCGCGTCCGTTTCGGCATACTGTTCGAGAACTCACTTCCTCGAACCCCGGAGGTTCCCGTGGCCAGTGGTCTCGTCGCATTGCTCGATGACATCGTGACCCTCACTCGCGCCGCTGCCGCCTCTCTCGACGACATCGGGGCCGCAGCCGGCAAGGCCAGCGTCAAAGCGGCGGGCGTGGTGGTCGACGACACCGCCGTCACACCGCGCTACGTCCACGGATTCACCCCGGACCGCGAGCTCCCGATCGTGCGGAAGATCGCCATCGGATCGATCCGCAACAAGCTGCTCATCATCCTGCCCGTCGCCATGCTCCTGAGTCAGTTCCTTCCCGGAGCCCTCCCCTACCTGCTGATCGCCGGCGGTCTCTTCCTCTGCTTCGAGGGCGCCGAGAAGGTATGGGAGGCGGTCGGCGGCGGCCATCACGCGGAGGAACAGACAGCCGGTGAAGCCGGTCCCGAGTTCGAGAAGACCATGGTCAGCGGCGCGATCCGCACCGATCTGATCCTGTCCGCCGAGATCATGGTCATCTCGCTGTCGTCGGTCGAGTCCGAGCCCTTCTGGACCCGGCTCGCGGTGCTCGTGGTCGTCGCCTTCTTCATCACGGCACTCGTCTACGGGGTGGTGGCCGTCATCGTGAAGATGGACGACATCGGCCTATCGCTCGCCCAGCGTGAGTCGACCCTGCTGCAGAAGACCGGCCGCGGCCTGGTGCGCGCCATGCCCAAGATCATGTCGACACTGACGGTGGTCGGTATCGCGGCCATGCTCTGGGTGGGCGGCCACATCCTGATCGTCAACATCGGCGAAGCCGGCTTCCACTGGCCGGCGGACCGGCTCCACGACGTCGAGCACTGGTTCGGAGAACTCGTCCACGGCGGCTTCGGCAGCGTTCTCTCCTGGACGGCAGGCACCGTGCTCTCCGCCGTCGTCGGACTCTTGGTCGGCGCGGTCATCGTGGCGATCCTGCACGTCATCCCGCGTCGTAAGAAAGACGCCGCCCCCGCGCACTGATCCCACCTTCCCGTCGACCGGGCACCGAATCCCGTCGACCGTGCACCGAATCCCGTCGACCGTGCGCGGTCTACCGTCGACCGGGCACCGAATCCCGTCGACCGTGCGCCGTCTCCCGTCGACTGTGCGCCATTCCCTGCCGCTTGAGCCCGTTCTTCCGCCGGTTGAGCCCGTTCTTCTGCTGGTTGAGCCCCGTCGAAACCACCCCGGTGAAGCCGCCGCACTTCGCGGCGGGCACCCTCGGAGACTGTGACCACCTGGGAGCTAGTCGCGGTACTCGTCGCCGGCGTCGGGGCGGGAGCGATCAACGCGCTGGTCGGCAGCGGCACACTGATCACGTTCCCGACCCTTGTCGCATTCGGCGTTCCACCGGTGACCGCGACGATGTCCAACGCGATCGGCTTGGTGGCCGGCGGGGTATCCGGCACGTGGGGATACCGGCGCGAGCTCCAGGGACAGTGGCCGCGCCTTCGTTGGCAGATACCGGCGTCGTTCGTCGGCGCGATCGTCGGTTGCTGGCTTCTGCTCCACCTACCGGAGACAGTGTTCGAGACGGTGGTCCCCGTCTTGCTCGTCGCGGCGCTGATCCTGGTCGTCGCCCAGCCGTACATCCAGAAATGGGTCGGCCATCGCACTACATCCGACGGCGACCTCAGCCCGCAGCACCTCGGTCCGGGGCGGCTCGTCGCGATGACCGTCGGGACGTTCGCGGTCGGCGTCTACGGCGGCTACTTCACCGCCGCTCAGGGCATCCTGCTGATGGGAATTCTCGGGGTCGTCGTGCCCGACCATCTGCAACGGATGAACGCGGCAAAGAACCTTCTCTCCCTTGTCGTCAACGTCGTCGCGGCGGTCACCTACACGCTCGTCGCGTTCGACCGCATCGATTGGAGGGCGGCCGCAGCCATCGCGGTCGGCTCGCTCGTCGGCGGTTTCCTCGGCGCCCGGTACGGACGTCGCCTCTCACCGCGCGCTCTCCGCGCGGTGATCGTCGTCGTCGGGTTGATCGGCCTGTGGCGACTGCTCGCCTGATCGCGGGACATCTCGGATCCGACGACGCTTCCTGCGACCCCACGAGGTCAGTTGATGCGGTCTCCGCTGGACGGATCGAACAGGTGGACCGCACTGTCGGACTGGCGCAGGCGGATACCTTCCCCGCGCTTCGCCGGTGCGCGCTCGGCCGACCGCGCGACCATCACCATCGGATCGCCATCGAGGCTACGGACCGTGTCGTCGGCGAGGTTGGCGTAGATGTACGTTTCGCTACCGAGTTCCTCGAGGAGCGCGACGTCGGCGTTGAGTCCGACGCCGTCGTCGGACAGCGTCAGGTGCTCCGGGCGGATACCCACGACGACCGAGTCGAGCCCGGAACGCCGCAGGGCCGCCTGGGCTTCGGCGTCGATGTCCACGGCGGCACCCGACACGGTGACCACACCGTCGACAACCGGGGCGATGAACAGATTCATACCCGGTGAGCCGATGAAGCCGGCGACGAAGGAGTTGACGGGTCGGTCATACAGTTCCGTCGGTGTGGAGAACTGCTGCAGGACCCCGTTTTTCAGCACTGCGACGCGGTCACCCATCGTCATTGCTTCAACCTGGTCGTGCGTGACGTAAACCGTTGTCGTGCCGAGCCGCCGCTGGAGGGCGGCGATCTGGGTGCGGGTCTGTACGCGGAGTTTGGCGTCGAGGTTCGACAGCGGTTCGTCCATGCAGAAGACCTGGGGTTCGCGAACTATGGCGCGGCCCATTGCAACGCGCTGCCGTTGTCCGCCCGACAGTTTGGCGGGCTTGCGATCCAGGAAGTCGGTCAGATCCAGCAGCCGAGCCGCCTCGGCGACCTTCTGCTTGCGCTCCTCGGCCGGTACGCCGCGCATCTTGAGCGCGAAACCCATGTTCTCGCCGACGGTCTTGTTCGGGTACAGCGCGTAGTTCTGGAACACCATCGCGATGTCCCGGTCCTTCGGGGCGACGCCGACCATGTTGTCCCCGCCGATCCGGATCTGACCGGAATCGATCTCTTCGAGGCCGGCGAGCATCCGCAGGGCCGTCGACTTCCCGGACCCGGACGGGCCGACGAGGACCACGAATTCACCGTCGGCGATGTCCAGATCCAGTGAGTCGACGGCGAGCTTGTCCGCGCCGGGGTAGACGCAGCAGGCTTTGTCGTAGGTGATGGAAGCCATGATGTTTCTCCGGTCTCTCTCAGATGGTTTCGAGTCGATTGGGGTGGCCGGCGGTCACTTGATCGCGCCGCGCTGGGACCGATGCCGCGGTGCTCGACCGTGCGGTCACTTGATCGCGCCGCGCTGGGACCGATGCCGCGGCGCTCGACCGTGCGGTCACTTGATCGCGCCGAACGACAGGCCGCGGACGAGTTTGTTCTGGGCGATCCAGCCGCAGATGACGACGGGTAGCGCGGCTAGCACGGATGCCGCGGACAGCTGCGCCCAGTACAGCCCCTGCCCGGACATGAAGCCGGTCAGGAACACCGGCATCGTCTGCGCGTTGACTGCGGTCATGTTGACGGCGAAGAAGAACTCGTTCCACGAGAAGATCACGCAGATCAGCGCTGTCGCAGCGATTCCCGGCGAGATCAGCGGCAGGATCACCTCTCGCACCGACGTCCACAGACTCGCGCCGTCGATACTCGCGGCCTCCAGGAGTTCGCCGGGTACCTCGAGGAAGAACGAGCGCATCATCCACACTGCGATCGGCAGGTTCATCGCCGTGTAGAGGATGACGAGGGTCCAGATGTTGTCCAGCATCCCGATCTCGCCGACGATCACGTAGAGCGGGATGATCGCGGCGACGATCGGCAGCATCTTGGTGCTGATGAAGAAGAACAGCGCGTCTTTGGTCTTTCGCACCGGTCGCAGCGACAGCGCGAACGCGGCAGGCACGCCGAGCAGCAACACCAGGATCGTCGACACGATCGTCGCGAACACGGAGTTCAACAGTGGGGTGGCGATTCCCGCGTCGAAGACGTCACGGAACTGCTGCAGCGTCGGCTCGAAGAAGAAGGTCGGCGGATTGGTTGCCGCGTCGCTCTCCTGCTTGAACGCCGTGAGCACCATCCAGAGCACCGGGAAGAAGAACCCGATGGCCAGAATCCAGGTGAAGACGGTGAGTGCCGCCTGGCGTGGTTGTCGCCGACGACGGATCGCGCTGTCGGGCTTGTCGTCTGCGCTGCCCGCCGAAGTACGGTCGGAGCGAGTGTCGGTGGTCATCAGGCCGGCTCCTCTGTTCCGGAGAATGATTTGAAGATCAGTCGCAGGGCGAGGGTGGCGACGACGATCGTGCCGACCACGGTCACCACGCCCATCGCCGCGGCTTGGCCGATGTCGAAGCCGAGGAATGCGCGCTGGTAGATGTAGTAGGACAGGTTCGAGCTCGAGACACCCGGACCGCCGGCGGTCATCATGTACACCGCGTCGAACGTGTTCACGAGGTAGATGGCTCCGAGGACCGCGCCGAGTTCGATGAACCGGCGGAGGTGCGGCAGCGTCAGTTCCCGGAAGAGCCGGAAGCTGGTGGCGCCGTCGACGCGCGCCGCCTCTTGGATGTCACGGGGCATCGACTGCAGACCCGCGAGGATCAGCAGCATCATGAAAGGCGTCCACTGCCAGACGAGTTCGGCCATCACACTCATCAGCGGGAACTCCGACAGCCAGTCGGTCTCGATGCCGAACGGACTCAGGGCCCAGTTGACGAGGCCGTTGGTCGGCGACAGGAGGCTCGTCTTCCACAGCAACGCGGCCGCCACCGGGGTCACCAGGAACGGAGTGATGAGCAGGGTCCGCACCACCCCGCGGCCGAGGAACTTCCGGTCGAGCAGCAGCGCGAACATCAAACCGAGGAGCACCGAGATGAGGACGGTGCCCACGATCAAGAGGATCGTGTTGACCGTCACCCGCCAGAACTGGCTGTCGCCGAAGACGGCGATGTAGTTGTCGAGGCCGACGAACGCTCGCGAGTCCGGGCGTACCAGGTTCCACGACTGTGTGGAGTAGTACAGCGTGAACACGAACGGGATCTGTGTGACCACGATAAGGAAGATCAGCGCAGGGAGAAGCGGACCGCGACGGCGCCAACCCTCAGCACGCGTGATGTGATCACGCGAGGACATCAGCGGCGCCTTCGGCGCGGTGTCGGGTGGCGGGGTGGAGACTGCGGTGGCCATGATCACTGCTCCCTCTGATAGGACTTGCCGACGACCTGGGCGTACTCCTGCGCCTGCGCCAGAGCGTCGTCGACGCTGATCTGGCCGGCGATCGCCGCCGAGATCTGCTGACTCACCCGGGTTCCGAGATCCTGGAACTCCGGGATCGCGAGGAACTGCACACCGGTGTAGGGCACCGGTTCGAGGGTCGGCTTCAGTTGATTCGCGGCACGCATCGCGCTCAGCGTCTGCTCGGCGAACGGCGCGGCAAGCTCTTCGTACGCAGGCAGTTCATAGGTGGAGAGACGACTGCCGGGTGGAACATGACTGGGACCCAACGTCTCCGACACGTACTCGATATAGCTCTTGCTGGTCATCCATCGGATGAACTTCCACGCTTCGTCCTGGTGCTTGCTGCTGGTAGGGATGCCCAGCGCCCAGGTGTAGAGCCAGCCGTTGTCTCCTTTGGCCATACTCGGGGCGGGCAGATAGCCGACGTCACCCGCGATCGACGAGGTGTCCGGGCTCTCCAACACCGACACCGCGGATGTCGCGTCGTACCACATCGCGACCTGGCCCTGCGACAACAGATTTCCGCACTCCTGGAAACCAGATGACGCGGCACCTGCCTCGCCGTGGTTCCGGACGGTGTCGACGTAGAACTTCACCGCGGCGGCCACCTCGGGGCTGTCCAACTGCGCGTTCCAGTCCTCGTCGTACCAGCGTCCGCCGAAGGCGTTGATCACCGTGTTCAGCGGGGCGAGTACCTCTCCCCAGCCGGGCTTGCCGCGCAAGCAGATCCCCGCCGTACGCTCGTTGTCGAGTTTCGCCGCTGCTTCCGCGACCTGGGGCCACGTCGGTTGGGGCGGCAACGTCACCCCGGCCTCTGCGAAGAGCTTCTTGTTGTACATCAGGAACGACGACTCGCCGTAGAACGGCGCCGAGTACATCGACCCATCGTGCGACAGTGCGGTCTTCAGCGTCGGGATGAAGTCGTCGGCGTCGTACTCGGGATCGGCATCCATGTACGGGGTCAGGTTGACGAGCCATCCGTACTCGCCCCACATCGGGGTCTCGTAGTTGCTGATCATCACGACGTCGAACTCGCCGCCGCCGGTGGCCACCGATGCGGTGATCTTGGCGCGCGCCTCGTTCTCGGAGAGGGTCACGAACCGCACCGTGACCCCGGGATTCTGCTCCTCGAACTGCGTGGAGAGCTTCACCGCGTCCTGCATCTGCGAGTTGGAGACCATCGCAACGGTGATCTCGCGACCTCCGCCGCCGGTGAGCGAACCCGCGCCGGAGCAGCCGGTGAGCACCAGCGCCACGGTCGCGATCATCGCACCCAACGCCCATCGCACTCGGTGTCGAGAGAACGTCATTGTTCGCCTTTCTCTTGCATCACAAGCCATTCGGCGGTCTCCATGTCGGTGACGAGAATGGTGGCGTAACCACCACGCAGCGCACCGAGGATGGATTCGCGACGGTGTGCCCCACCGGACACGAGAATCGAAGTCGGGCAGGCCCGAACCGCGTCGAGCGACACCGAGACGGTGCGCTCGACGAGGCTGGAGGGCACCACGGCGCCGTTCGCGTCGTAGAAGCGTCCACCGATCTCCCCGACCGCGCCGAGGTCGAGCAGCTCGTCGAGGACGACCGCGTCGATGAACGAGCCCTCGAACAGGGTCGTCGATGTCGACACCGATCCGACGCCGAACAACATCACCTGCGCACCGCGAGCCGCCGAGAGCGCCTGCGAGAGAATCGAATCGCGGTTGACGGCAGTGACCGTCTCCGGGTCGACATAGAGGGGTGCGACCAGCCGCAGCGGTCGGGCATGGAGCCGTTCGGAGAAGCGAGAGAGCGCGTGGTCGACGCCGGTGTGGTACTCGACGGATGTCATCGAGCCGTCCATCTGTACGACCTGCTGACACGAGGTGGATGCAGCCATGGCGTCGGCAACGGCGACTTGTTCCGGCCCCCAGGTGAATCCGAAGGTGTCGGCCGGTTGAATCCGTCGGGTCAGGACCGACGCCCCCGCTCGACCGAGCGCAGCGTTGCCGGTGGTGGTGCCGTCGGCGACCTCGTCGATGACGAGCACCTCGTCGAGTCCGAGGGTCTCCTCGACTGCACGCTCCAGATCGGTGTGGATCGACGCCGACAGATGCGCCGGGGCTGATACCGACACCTGCACGAGACCTTGTGCCCGGGCGCGGGCGACGAGTCGTCCGGCCGTCGGGCGCGACACCCCCAAACGGCCCGCGATCTCGGCTTGGGTGAGTCCCTCGAGGTGATACATGGTCGCGGCTCGAACGAGCAGTCGCAGGTCCTGGCCGGAGTCGGTACCGCCGCGTGGCGCGGCCGCACGTGCCGGCACGACGGGCGTGTCGCCCTCCGCGCCGATCGCGGACTTTCGAGGTGCCATCCGAGCGTGCCCCTTCGCGTCATCGCCTTCGCTGCCATGCGTAGCGGTGAGCATCTGCTCACTGGCGGTCAATGTGCTCAATAAGCTAGCATCCGGGTGTGACCCACGCAACAACCGATCTCCGCATACCGCGTGTTCCGGACGCCATGCGCGCCGGCGTCCTGCATCCCGATCTGACCGTGACCACGGAAACCCGGAGGTCACCGGAGCCGGGGGCGGGTGACGTGACGGTGGCCGTCCGCGCGGTGGGCGTATGCGGCTCGGACACCCACTACCTCCGCCACGGGCGGATCGGTGAGTACGTGGTCCGAGATCCGATCGTCCTCGGCCATGAGGCAGCCGGGGTCATCGTCGCCGTCGGAGACGGCGTCGACCGGGCCCGGATCGGCGAGCGGGTGTCGATCGAGCCCCAGCGTCCCGACCCGACCACGCCGGAGAGCAAGCGCGGTGACTACCACCTGTGCCCCCGGATGCGGTTCTACGCGACGCCCCCCGTCGACGGCGCATTCGCCGAATTCGTCACCATCGGAGCCGATTTCGCGCACCCAGTGCCGCCCGAAATCTCCGACGACGCCGCCGCGCTGTTCGAACCCCTCTCGGTGGGCATCGCCGCCATGCGCAAGGCCGAGGTCGCAGCCGGTGGCTCCGTGCTGATCGCCGGCGCCGGACCGATCGGCCTGATGGTCGCCCAGGTCGCGCGGGCTTCCGGCCTCACACGCATCGTCGTGAGCGAGCCTGACGAGCAACGCCGCCTCCGCGCACGGGATTTCGGCGCCACGACGGTGATCACACCCGGCACAGAGATCGAACGGGTGGATGCGTTCGTGGACGCGAGCGGAGTCGCCGGCGCGGTCCGGGAGGGCTTGTCGCGGGTCCGCCCCGGCGGACGTGTGATCCTGGTCGGCATGGGCGCCGACACCATGGAACTCCCGATCTCGCTCATCCAGAATCGCGAGTTGGTCGTGACCGGGGTGTTCCGCTACGCCAACACGTGGCCGACCGCACTGGCCCTGGCCCGGACCGGAGCGGTGGATCTCGATGCCATGGTGACCGCGCGGTTCGGCCTCGACGAACTGACGGACGCACTCAACGCCGATCGCCTTCCCGGCAACATCAAAGCGGTGGTCTACCCGGCCATCTCGCGCTACGAGGGGGACACCGCCGTCGAGACCTCCACAACCCGTACGGAAGGAACCCGTCGATGAGCACCCCGCTGAACAACGAGACGCTGCCCCACCTCGTCGGGGTCGAGTTGCCCGGGTACGACCGCACCGTCATCACCCCCGGAATCGTGCATTTCGGCGTCGGCGCGTTCCATCGCGCGCACCAGGCGATGTACCTCGACCGCCTTCTCGCCGCCGACCCCTCGGCGAACGACTGGGGCATCTGCGGGGTCGGTGTCCGCACCGGCGACGCCGCGATGCGGGACGCCCTCGTGCCGCAGGACGGATTGTTCACGCTCACCCTCAAACACCCCGACGGCGCCGTGGAGACCGCGGTCATCGGCTCCATCGTCGAATACCTCTACGCTCCAGATGATTCCGAAGCAGTGCTCGAGCGACTGAGCGACCCCGCCACGCGGATCGTCTCGCTGACGGTGACCGAGGGCGGGTACAACTTCGCACCGTCGACCGGCGAGTTCGACGCCGCGAACCCGGACATCGTCGCCGACCTCGAGGCCAGTGCGCCGCCGCGCACCGTCTTCGGACTGGTGACCGAAGCGCTGGCTCGGCGCCGCGAACGCGGGACACCGTCGTTCACCGTGATGTCCTGCGACAACATCGAGGGCAACGGCCACATGGCCCGGTCGACCTTTCTCGCCTACGCCCGGTTGCGCGACCCGGAACTCGCGGCGTGGATCGAGGCCAACACACGCTTCCCGAACTCGATGGTCGATCGGATCACCCCGGCGACGCCGCCCGATCTGGCCGACGAGGTCGTGGACCGCACCGGCATCGTCGACAACTGGCCGGTGGTCGCCGAACCGTTCACCCAATGGGTACTCGAGGACGACTTCGCGATGGGGCGGCCGGCGCTGGAGAAGGTGGGGGTCCAGGTCGTCGACGACGTGACCCCCTACGAGCTGATGAAACTGCGCCTGCTCAACGCCGGCCACCAGGCGCTGTGCTACTTCGGTTATCTGCTCGGATACCGCTACGTCCACGACGCCGCATCCGACCCCGACATCCGTACTCTGCTGCGTCGCTACATGACCGAAGAGGGAGCGACCACACTCCGTCCCCTCCCCGGCGTGGACGTCGACACCTACATCGACACCCTGCTCGAGCGATTCGCGAACCCCGCGATCGCCGACACCATCGCCCGCCTCTGCCAGGACTCGTCCGACCGCATCCCGAAGTGGCTGGTGCCGGTCATCCGCGAGCGCCTCGAGCAGGATCAGCGAAGCGACCTGGCGGCCGCGGTCGTGGCGAGCTGGACCCGGTACGCCGAGGGCATCGACGAGGCAGGCGACCCGATCGACGTCGTCGATCCCCTCGCGGCCGACCTCGTTGCGCGAGCGCAGCGCTCACGGACCGATCCCCTGGCCTTCGTCGCCGATCCCGAACTGTTCGGCACTCTCGCGGAGGAGCCGTTGTTCACGGAACCGTACCTGTCCGCACTGGAGTCTCTGCGCAGCAAGGGCGCTCGTGCCACACTCGCCGGTCTGCTCGCATGACGACGCTGGTGGCCGGGATCGATTCCTCGACCCAGTCGTGCAAGGTCGTCGTATGCGACGCCACCACCGGACGGGTGGTGCGCACCGGACAGGCACCACATCCGCCCGGGACCGAGGTACACCCGGATCACTGGTGGGACGCACTGTGCTCGGCGGCGACCGCAGCCGGCGGGCTCGAGGACGTCGCGGCGGTGTCGGTGGCGGGCCAGCAACACGGCATGGTGTGTCTGGACGAGGGGGGCCACGTCGTCCGAGACGCGTTGCTGTGGAACGACACCCGCTCCGCGCCGAGCGCGACTGCCCTCGTCGCCGAACTCGGCGGCCCGCAATCCTGGGCACACTCGGTCGGTGTGGTGCCGGTGGCATCGATCACCGCGACCAAGCTCCGCTGGCTGGCGGACCACGAGCCCGAGCACGCCGACGCCACCGCGGCGGTCTGCCTGCCCCATGACTGGCTCACCTGGCGCCTGCGCGCGAGCACCGACATCGGTGAACTGATCACCGACCGAAGTGACGCCTCGGGAACCGGTTACTTCAGCGCAGCGGCTGGTGAGTACCGAGTCGATCTGCTGGAGAAAGCGTTTCGGGGTCGACGGCCGCTGCTCCCTCGCGTACTCGGCCCCGCAGAGCGGGCCGGGACCACCCCGTCGGGGGCCGTCGTGGGCGCGGGGGCCGGTGACAACGCCTCGGCCGCACTGGGATTGCATGCCGGACCCGGAGATGCTGTCGTGTCCCTCGGGACGTCGGGCGTGGTCAGTGCCGTCGGCGACGTGGCACCGAATGACCCGTCAGGTCTGGTGGCCGGGTTCGCTGACGCGACGGGCCGTCACCTGCCCCTTGTCTGCACGCTGAACGGCGCCCCTGTGCTGTCGGCGACCGCGACGATGCTCGGCGTGGACCTGGCCGAGTTCGCGCGACTGGCGATGTCGGCCGAGCCAGGCGCGGGTGGCGTCACGATGGTGCCGTACCTCGCCGGTGAGCGGTCACCGAACCTGCCGGAGGCGACCGGTACCCTGACGGGCCTGACAGCCACCAACTTCACGCCGGCCTCGATCGCCCGGGCCGCTGTGGAAGGGCTCGTGTCCTCGCTGGTCTACTGCCGCAATCAAATCGAGGGGCAGGGTATCAACGTCGACCGGGTATTGCTCACCGGCGGTGGAGCGAATTCTGCCGCGGTCCGCACGATCGCTCCGTGCTTGTTCGGTGGCGCGGTCGTCGTACCCGCCGACGGCGAACACGTTGCGCTCGGCGCGGCACGGCAAGCGGCCTGGGCGCTGACCGGCGAGCTCCCCGTCTGGGAGATCCCGACCCACACCCTCACCGGATCTCCCACCCCCGAGGTGTACGACCAGTATCGGGTCGCCTCGCTGATGATCGAATCCACGCAAATACGACCTGACTCGTCCGGCTGATACGCCGAAGTCGCGCGATGTGCGCTCACGCCGGGGACAATGACCGGAGGTCGGACAACCGAGGAGTACGCAATGGTCGATTGGGACGGCGAGCGGTACGCGGACGTGAGCGCTCTGCAGCGCATGGTCGCCGAGGAGTCGATCGGCGACCTGGAACTCGCCGGCACCGAACGTCTGCTCGACATCGGCTGCGGCGACGGATTCATCACGATGCTGCTGGCCGACCGGCTCCCGTCGGGCTCGGTTGTCGGCGTTGATGCCTCGCGGCGGATGATCGAACGCGCGCTGCTCCGGGTCCCGCCGGACGTGCTGCGCGTTCAGTTCCACGTCGACGACGTACTGGCCCTGCCCTTCGACGCCGACTTCGACATCGCGGTGTCGTTCAACGCCTTGCACTGGGTGCACGACCAGGGCGCGGCGCTGCGCGGAGTCGCCCGGAGTCTCGTCGACGGCGGCCGGGCAGTGTTGCAGATGGTCTGCGCCACCGAGAGACCGAGCATCGAGGACGTGGCGATGGAGGTCTCGGCGGAGCGGGGATGGCAGAGCTGGTTCGACGGCTTCACCGCACCGTTCGTCCACGTCCAACCGATCCGCTTCGGTGAGCTGGCAACCGACGCCGGATTCGTCGTCGACGATCTGTCGGTCAAGGACCTGCGGTGGCAGTTCGACTCGGTTGCCGACTTCCGGGCCTGGTTCGCGGTCGGGGCATCGGATTGGACGAGCCGGCTACCAGAGAGCGCGGTCGACGACTTCGTCGGCGCCGTCATCGACAGGTACGCCGACGTCGTCGGCGAGCCCGGACTGTTCCGGTTCAGCCAGTTACGTGCCTCGTTGTCGAAACCTGCTCGCCGCGAACCACTTCCGTGACCTGATGTCCCAGCTGGCGACGCCACCCACCCCTAATCCGAATCATCCGCATAACCCCTTGTCCCTGAGGTGCGAGAAGCAAAGCGACGACTGCTCTGCCCCCTAATCCGAAAGAACCGCATAACCCCTGCTCCCTGAGGTGCGAGGAGCGCAAGCGACGACTGTTCTGCCCCCTGAGGTGCGAGGAGCGTTAGCGACGAGCCTCGAAGGGCCTGGTGAGACACGTTGCGAGACCCTTCGTGGCTCGCTTCGCTCGCACCTCAGGGAGCAGGGGGGGTCTTTCGTGGTCCACGACGGCCGCTAGGCCGCAGATACTGAGGTGCGACAAGCAAAGCGACGACTGCTCAGCCCCCTGAGGTGCGAGGAGCGTTAGCGGCGCCCCATTGCTCCCTGAGGTGCGAGGAGCGTTAGCGACGAGCCTCGAAGGGCTACGCGAGGTATCTCACCAGGCCCTTCGAGGCTCGCTTCGCTCGCACCTCAGGGAGCAAGGGAGGTCGCCGCTCGCACCTCAGGGAGCAAGGGAGGTCGCCGCTCGCACCTCAGGGAGCAATGGGGCGCCGCTCGCACCTCAGGGAGCAAGGGAGGTCGCCGCTCGCACCTCAGGGAGCAAGAGGCACCGTCCGCACCACCAGGGAGCAGGAGGCACCGCCGCACTCAGGCTGCACGAGCCGCACGAAACGACCCGCACAGTCGACGGAAAACGGTGCACAGTCGACGGGGCGTCAGATCACTCCGGGATGTAGTTGAACGTGTCCGGGTCGGGGCCGATTCGTTCGTCGGAGTTCAAACGGTCGATCTGGGCGACCTCGGCGTCGGTGAGTTCGAAGTCGAACAGGGCGAAGTTCTCCTCGACGCGAGCGCGGGTGACCGACTTCGGGAAGACGATGTCACCGCGCTGGATGTGCCACCGCAGGGTGACCTGCGCCGGCGAACGATCCTTGGCCCGAGCGATCTCGGTGATGACCGGATCATCGGTCACCTTGCCCTGCGCGATCGGCGACCAGGCCTCGGTCGCGATACCGTGCTCGGAGTTGAACGCGCGCAACGGATTCTGCGACAGGTACGGATGCACCTCGATCTGGTTGACGGCCGGCACGACCTCGGTCTCGTCGAAGAGTCGCTGCAGATGCGCCTGCTGGAAGTTCGACACGCCGATCGCGCGCGTCTTGCCGTCGGCATGGGCTTTCTCGAGGGCCTTCCAGGTCTGGACGTAGTCGCCCACCTCGGGTAGCGGCCAGTGGATCAGGAAGAGGTCGATCTGCTCGACGCCCAGGTCGGACAGGGTTCCGTCGAGAGCCTTCAGCGCGTCGTCGTAGTCGTGGAAGCCGTTGTTCAGCTTGCTGGTGATGAAGATGTCCTCGCGCGGAATGCCCGAATCCCGGACCGCCTCGCCGACGCCCTTCTCGTTGCCGTACATCTCAGCGGTGTCGATATGGCGATACCCGACCTCGAACGCAGTGAGAGTTGCTTCGCGCGTTTCCTCCGGCGGAATCTGGAAAACTCCGAATCCCAACTGCGGGATCGTGATTCCGTTGTTGAGCGTGATCGTGGGGACTGTCATGAGCGCTTGTCCTTTCTGCAGGGGTCTCCGACGTCGACCGCGCAGCTGCCCGGGTCGACCTCCGGAGACCGACCGTTTCGGGGCCGGCTGTCGGCGGCCATGTTCACGTTCAAGTCGATCCGACGGTCCCGGTATTCCCGGCGACTCATCGGCGAAAGGGTCCGCCGCCGAGCACGCGATCGAGAAACGCCGGTGGCATCGACGCCGAGACGATGCGCTCACCTGCACGAACGCTCTTCTCGACAGCTTCGACGAGCCGGCCGAACTCGTCACCCCCATCCAGCGGATATCGGACCAGTCCGGCCGCAGCACACTGCTCCAGCACCGACAGGGTTCGATCATGCGCCTCGCCGGGACGTCCCGCCGCCGACAGACACACAGCGAGCAGTCGTTGCGCCCTCAGCAACGCTCGCCGCCGTCCGGTCCCGGTCAGGCTGTCCACCCACCACTGCGCCCGCCGACACGCCACTGCGGCCGTATCGGTGTCACCGTCGGAGTCCAGCATGAGCCGGATCGAGGTCTCGGCATCGAGTTGCGCGACGATCGCGGCGATACCCGCGCTCGGCACTTCCCGGTCGGCGTCGACGCGCGGCGCGACCTTCCGACGAGCCGGCAGCCGCCGCGTGACCTGCTCGTTCTCGGCGAGAGCGCGGAGTCGCGGGGTTCCGAGCCGGTCGGCGACGTCCACGGCTTCGTCGAGATACCCCGCCGCGGCCTCCGGATCGCCGTGGCACAACGCCACTCGCGCCCCGATGAGGTGCCGTGCCGCGATCATGTCGACGATCCCCTCTGCGGCGCCGATGAGGAAGCTCTCGTCGAGCAGGCGTTCGGTCTCGGCCAACTCACCCCGCTCGTAGAGGATCTCGGCGAGGAGAGCGCACGCGAGCCGGGCGCCCTGCGACCGCGTCGAGGAGCCGCGTTCACGCGACAACCGCAGTCCCGTGCGGAAACACGCCTCGGCGCGGTCGAGATCCAGCTGTTCCAGATAGGCGAGACCGTCCAATCCGTAGCCGTACATCACCGCGTACGGTCCGGTGTTGCGCTGGTGGGCCGGGATCGCGCGTTGCTGCCAGCGATGCGCCTCGTCGAAGTCGAATCTCATGGTGGCACCGAGGGTTCCGACGTTGTGGATGGACGACACGAGGAAGGGGGACAAGCCGTCGAGATTCTCCGCCAGGCGCGCCACGAGTTCGTCGAGCCCGTCCGATCGGTCGGAGATGGCGCGCACGCAGGCGTCGGCGATATCGGCTTCGCGACGAATCCTCGCGGTCGCGTCGGACTGCGGCAGTCGGTCGAGGGCGATCCGGACCCGCTCGAGGGACGAGTCGGCGAGCGCCGAACGGTGCAGGAGGAGATTCGCCCACGCGAGCTGTAACTGCAGGATCGGGTTGGCCGCGACCGTCACCGGTGGCAGCTTCTCCATCAGCGTGAGCAGGGTGGTCATTCGCGAATGCTCGATCAGTGACCGGCCGTCGGTCTCGACGAGTTCGACGGCTCGATCGGCATCGCCGGCGGCGAGAGCATGGTCGACGGCCTCACTGAGCATGCCGTGCCCGGCGAACCACTCTGAGGACTGGCGGTGCAATGACGTGATCAGTTGTGGCTCATCACGTTCGAGTCTACGGCGGAGAAACTCGGCGAAGAGCGAGT
This sequence comes from Gordonia sp. NPDC058843, assembly GCF_042743165.1. Taxonomy (NCBI): domain Bacteria; kingdom Bacillati; phylum Actinomycetota; class Actinomycetes; order Mycobacteriales; family Gordoniaceae; genus Gordonia; species Gordonia sp. NPDC058843. The sequence continues at coordinate 18,885 of NZ_JBHYNC010000026.1, read as the reverse complement.
GAAATCGGAACCACTCGCCGGCCTGATCCACCCGGGTGAGGAAGAGGTCTCGCGCCTCGATCTCCTCGAGCATGGCCTGCCCACGTGTCTCACCGCTCAACACGGTGGCGAGGTCCGCGCAGATCCGCTCCGGCAGAGACACTTTGAGCAGGACCTGCAGGACTTTCGGTTCCAGGACGCCCAGGACGTTCTCGGCCAGGAAGTCCCCGATGGCCTGATGGCGGCCCGAGATGTCACCGATCAGTTCGGACGGCTCACCGGATCTGCGCAGCGACACGCACGCGAGTTGGAGCGCCGCGACCCAACCGTCGGTGGACGACCAGAGTTCGGTGATCTGCTCGCGTCCCAGGTCCAGCCCCGCGACGTCGCGGAGAAAACTCGCGGCTTCGGTGACGTCGAAACACAGAGCAGCCATGTCGATCTCGATGATCTCATCGTGTACCTGCAGACGACTGACCGGAAGGCCGCCACGGGTGCGGCTGGTCACGATCACCTGCAGATGGTGACAACCGTGCTCGAGCAGGTGTCCCATCGCACCGATGACCGCCGGGTCGGCGACCTGGTGCCAGTCGTCGACGATGAGCACGATGCGTCGACCTCGTGCATGGACTTCGTTGATCACCGACGTCAGCACGTATTCCTCGGCACGATCCCCGTGTTCCTCGACCACCGACGCGAGTTCGCCGACGGCGTCCGAACCTGCCCGGCCGAGCGACTCGACGAGGTCGGCGAGGAATCGGGCCACGTCGTTGTCACTGCCGTCGACCGTCAGCCAGGCCACCGGCACGCCATCGTTCGCGAGCTTCTCGGCCCACTGTGCCGCCACGGTGGTCTTCCCGTAGCCGGTGGGCGCGTGGATGAGCGTGAGACGGCGCAGCTTCCCGTCGCGCAGCGTCTGGAGGAGGCGCGCTCTGGTGACCTGTGCCCGCGGTCGTACGGGTGGCCGGAACTTGGTCGACGGCATCGGCAGGTTCATCGTCGTGCGGCGCCGCGGGGTCGTCGAAGTCGGGCTCGGGGTCGAGGGACTCGTCGCCCCGGCAGGTAGCGCCATCTCGTCGAGGGGGACCCCGAGGCGCCGTTGTGCGTCTCGCAACTCCTCGCCCATCGCCGACGCCGACGAGGGACGGTCGGCAGGCTCGCGCGCCATCGCGTGTTCGATGCAGCCGGACACCTCGTCCGGAAAACCGGCGGCCGCGAGATCAGGGACGCCTTCGCTCGCCACCCGGAGAAAATGTGCGACCACCTGTTCGCCGCTGCGCCGCTCGAAAGCAGCGTGGCCGGTCAGCGCACAGAACAGGGTGGCACCGAGCCCGTAGAGGTCGGAGGTGACCGACGGCGCCGCGCCGACGAGCAGTTCGGGGGCGGTGAACGCGGGCGATCCGGTGACCAGATCGGCGCCGGTTTCAAAGCCACCGGAGATTCGCGCTATCCCGAAGTCGGTGAGCTGCGCTTCGCCGTACTCGGTGAGCAGGATGTTCCCGGGCTTGATGTCGCGGTGCAGTATGCCCGCCCGGTGGGCCGTCTCGAGGGCGCCGGCCACCCTGATGCCGAGCCGCAGTATCTCTCGCCAGGCGAGAGGCCCATCCGTGCGGATGCGTACGTCGAGCGACGCGTGGGGGTGATATTGCATCACGATGAACGGAAAGCCTTCGGGCGTGGATCCGACCTCGAGGATGTTGACGATGTTCGGGTGCCCGGACAGCCGCCCCATTGCCCGCTGTTCCCGTACGAACCGCTCGAGGTTCTCCTCGTCGAGGTGATCGGTGAGGACCTTGACCGCGACGTCTCGGTCCAGCGCGGGCTGCCGGCAGCGGTACACCGCACCGTAACCACCGCGGCCGATCTCGACCGGATCGGCGAAACCTGCCCCCACGAGTTCACCGGCGACGTCGTGAACGGCATCGCGCTGTGTGGTCAACGGATCGTTGTCGGCCATGACTTGCCTCGATCGCGTGTCGATCGCCTGCTGCCCTGTCCAGACTACTCAGGCATCCCTCGGGGGCGGGATTTCGTTCCAGAATTCGGGTACCCGAGCACCCCCGGCGTCACACCAATTGTCCCCTGCGTTTCCCAACGGTCGACATCTGTGACAGAGTTGATGCCGCAGCCATCGGTCTTGGTGGTTGCGCTCACTGAAGAAAGAAGTACAGCAGTATGGCACAGGGAACCGTCAAGTGGTTCAACGGCGAAAAGGGCTTCGGCTTCATCGCTCCCGACGACCAGGGCGCAGACGTCTTCGTCCACTACTCCTCGATCACCGGTAGCGGCTTCCGCAACCTCGAGGAGAATCAGCGTGTCGAATTCGACGTGGAGCAGGGTGCCAAGGGCCCCCAGGCTACCAACGTCAGCGCGCTCTGAGGTCCTGACTTTCGCGAAACGCCCCACTCGGCCTCACGGTCGGACGGGGCGTTTCGTCGTCTCCGGAGCCTCTTCCGATATCTGATAACGTTCGTGGTCAGATATCGGGATCGCCGAACGGGAGACGCGCGTGCCACTCGACGAGAACTCGCTGCTGTGGCGCTACGTGGGCGATCGCCGATTCGTGATGTCCGTCTGTCGGGCCACCTCGCTACAGATGCTGCATCCGGCGATCGCGTCGGCCACGCATGAGTTCTCGGTCGTCCAGAGTCGCGTGTTCGTCCACAAGCGTCGAACGACTCCCTGCGTCATCCGCTCGGCGTACGAAGAAGACTTCGACGCTGTGCGCCGAATTCGGTACAGCCACGACCACTTTCACGGCCGACGCCCTGATGGCCGGCGCTACCACGCCCTGAACCCGGAGGTCTTCCTCTTCGAGCACGCGACCTACGTCGACGCGCTCTTCGCCTGTGTCGACACCTTCTTCGGAGGGCTCGAGCCCGACGATCGCGAACGCCTGTACGCCGAGACCTGCGAGTGGTACGGCCGATACGGCATCTCCGCTCGCTCATTGCCGACCACGCTGCGCGACTTCCACGAGTACTTCGACGACGCTCTCGCCACCGAACTCGATCCCGATCCGGGTCTCGGACTCTACCGAGAACAGCTGCTGCGGCCCGATTACTGGTACTTTCGCGCACTTCCGACCCCCGCCGTTCGCGCGATCCAACACCCCGTGGCCGCCGGACACCTGGGCCTGACGCCGTCGAGGTCCGACCGGCGCAGTCTGGCGCGCACCGCGTCGATGCTGCGGGCCGTCGACGCGGTCGCCCCGGGGCGCAACATCTGGCCGTACGAGGTCCGCGCGAAGGTCCTGGCGGCGCGCCGGCCGTCCTGACGAAAACCCGCCCTCCCCGGTGTAGTCCACGTCACAATGAGGCGTGGTGCGGCCCGAGGAGACGTGAGGGTGATGCAGGTGAACGATCCGGTGGTGGTGCTGACCAAGGCCCGCACGTCGTGCGAGATGCGCGCGGTGCGCGAGTGGACGTCGGCCAACTACCCGGACGCCACGATCTGCCGTTCGGCGGAGATCGACTTCGACGGCATGGCGCCGGAGACACTTCTCGTGCCCGTCCGGGCGGTCTGGCTACCAGCGGTCCGGCAGGGCGAGCGCCGGGTCACACTGGGCGACGTGCTGGTGCTGTCGAACCCACGGCGTCCACTCGGCGCGGTCCAGCCCCTGATCCGCAGACGACGACCCGACAGTCTCCGCGTCGTCGCCGGTGCACCCGCCACGATCGAAGAACTGCGCGCTCGATACACCCATCACCAGGCACAGGGCGAACCGTTCGCCCAGTTCGTGGTGTTCCAGGCGTCGATGTCGGCCGAGCGAGCCGAACGTCAGATCGTCGGCGACCGCTACAAGGTTCCCCGGCTGGTCGCCGAGCAGATCAGCAGTTCGTCACGATTCCAGACGTCGGCGGCCAAGCTCGCGGCCGAATTGGGACGGCCCACCGATGCGGTGGTCGCCGAGGCCACCGACAAACTCTCGACCTTCGTCGCCACGCAGAGCCGCCTCATGGACGACGTGTTCTCGGCAACCTTCAACCGCCTCCATGAGCGGGCCTGGAACGTCACGGTCGACGTCGAGAATCTCAACACCCTGCGCACCCTCAACAAATCCACCGGCCTGATCTTCCTGCCCTCCCACCGGTCCTACGTCGATCCGCTCGTCCTTGCCAAAGTGTTGCGCACCAACAATTTTCCACCCAATCTCGTCCTGGGCGGCAACAACCTCTCCTTCTGGCCCGTGGGTCCGGTCGCACGCCGCGCCGGCATGATCTTCATCCGACGGAAGTTCGGCACGGACCCGATCTACAAGTTCGCCATGCGTTCCTACCTCGCCTACATCGTGGAGAAGCGGTTCAACCTGGAGTGGTACATCGAGGGCGGTCGCAGCCGGACCGGCAAGCTGCGGAAGCCCAAACTCGGCCTGCTCACCTATGTCGTCGATGCCGTGGGCCAGCTCGAGGAGGCCGACGTGACGATCGTGCCGACGTCGATCGTGTACGACCAGCTCCAGGAGATCGGCGCGATGGCTGCCGAGGATGCCGGTGGCACGAAGAAACCAGAGGGAGTCGGGTGGTTGTTGCGTTATGCGAAGGCGCAGCGCGACTATCTGGGCGAGGCGCGGGTTCGATTCGGCACGCCCATCTCGCTGCGGACCGCTCTCGACGACGCCGGCGAGGGACGCGCCCGACTGGAGAAGGTCGCTTTCCGGGTGATGGACGAGATCAATTCCGCCACACCGATCTCGGCGACCTCGCTGGCCGGTTTCGCGCTTCTCGGCGCGCAGGATCGCGCGTACACCCTCACCGAGATCGAGGACATCCTGGCGCCGCTGCTCGACTACATACTCCGGCGCGAATTGCCGGGCCCGGATCCGACGCTGTGTCGCGGGGTCGGCCTGACCCAGACCCTGCGGGTCCTCGCCGGCAACGGCGTGGTGAGCTGCTTCGAGGGTGGGTCCGAGCCGGTGTGGTCCATCGTGCCCGACAACCATGCGGTCGCCGCCTACTACCGCAACGGCGCGCTGCACCATTTCGTCGACCGGGCGATCGTCGAGGTCGCCATGCTCGCCGTGGCCGATGGGGAGGTCCGGGCCGACGGGGTCCCGCCCGACGAGACCCCGGCCGGATACGACGAGACCGCCGACGGTCCGATCGCCGACCAGGGACTGCTGGCCGCATCGCAACGTGAGGCCCTGCGGATCCGCGACCTGCTCAAGTTCGAGTTCTTCTTCCCACCCAAAACCGAGTTCCTGCATCGCCTCGGCCTCGAACTCGACCTGCTCGCCCCGGGATGGCGTGCCGTCACCCCGACCCAGGAGTGGACCTACGAGGTACTGCACGGCCACACCGGCGGCCTCCTCGCCCGGCGCACACTGCAGCCGTTCTTCGACGCCCAGCTCGTCTTCGCGACCAAGCTCGTGGAACTCGGCACGATGTCCCGCGACAAGGACGACCTGATCACCGACTGTCTGGGCCTCGGCCGTCAGTTGTCGCTGCAAGGTGTTGTGCGCAGCAAGGACTCGGTGTCCAAGGACCTCTACGACGGTTGCTATCAGCTCGCCGACAACCGCAACCTGATCAACGGCGAGGACATCGCGGACCTCGCGGCCGCCAGACGCGACTGGCTCGACGAGGTCGAATCGATGCGCGAGCGGCTGGCACGGATCGCCTCCATCGAGGACATCCAACCCGCCGTCTGGTCGGAGGCCGCGCCGTGAGTGCCTTCACCGACCGCATGCGGGCCATCCGGTCCGCGCCCACCGGCAAGAAGGTCGCCGCGCTCTTCGACTACGACGGCACCTTGATCGAGGGGTTCTCCGCAGCCGCCATCATGCGGGCGCGGTTGCGCAGCATGGAGTTCGGGTTCGGCGAACTCGCCGACTTCCTGCTGATCGGGCTGCGCGGCGTCGTGTCCGAGCAGGACTACGCGGAGGTACTCGACGCCACGCGACCCACCTTCGCGGGCAAGACGTACGCCGAGTTGATCGAGTTCGGCGAACACCTCTTCAAGTACGAGACGGCAGCCAAGTTGCGGCCGCAGATGTGGCAGATCCTGCGCGCGCACCGGGAGATGGGGCACACCATCGTCATCGCGTCGTCGGCGACACGCTTTCAGATCGAGCCCATCGCACGGGAGATCGAGGCCGACTTCGCGCTCGCCACCGACGTCGAGGTCGTCGACGGGGTGGTCACCGGCAACATCTGGGGACGTCCGCTCTGGGGGCCGGGAAAGGCCGCCGCCGTACGGAGCCTCGCACGCGAGCACGACATCGATCTCGCGGCCTCGTTCGCCTACAGCGACGGCAACGAGGACATCCCTTACCTCGAGTCGGTGGGCAACCCGGCGGCGGTGTCGCCGCGTCGAATCCTCCGGTCAGAGGCCGAGTCCCGCGGCTGGCCGATCATCGACCTGAAGAATCCGACGTACAACCGGCTCGGGATGCTGGCCCGGACCGGCGCCTTCTACAGCTCCTTTCTCGCATCCGCGGCGGTGGGGATCACCACCGGGCTCGTCCGACGCGACCCTCAAGCGCTCGTCGAGGCCCTGCCGACCGGCACCGACGTCGGGTTGTCGCTGGCCGGTATCCATGTGCAGGTCCTCGAGGGCGGCGAGTACCTCACGTCCTCACGTCCGTGCGTGTTCCTCTTCAATCACCAGTCCAAACTCGACCTGCCGGTGATGATCAACCTGGTCCGGTCCGAGGCCACCGGGGTGGCCAAGAAGGAGGTGCAGCGGGTCCCGGTGGTCGGGCAGATCCTGCAGCAGGCGGGGCTGGTGTTCATCGACCGTGCCGACCCGGGCCGCGCGATCGAACAGCTGGCCCCGGCCGTCAAAGCGCTTCGAGATGAGGGGATGTCGCTGGTGGTGGCCCCCGAGGGCACCCGCTCGCCCACTCCGCGAATCGGCCGGTTCAAGAAGGGGCCATTTCACATCGCCATGCAGGCAGGCGTTCCCGTCGTGCCCGTGGTCCTCCGCAACACCGGTGAATTGATGTGGCGTGGTGCGCAACTCATCCGTCCGGGCACCGTCGAGGTGATGGTCCTACCACCGGTGGACACCAGCGACTGGTTGCCCGAGGAGATCGGTGACCGCGCGGAGGAGGTTCGGCAGATGTACGTCAGCGCCCTCGCCGACTGGCCGCTCGACTTCTTCGCCGACGACGGGGCCCGGCCACCGGTCGAGGTTCCCGAAGAGAGGCAGCTGTGAGCGACGAGACGGACCTGACCGACGGCGTGGACCGGCCCCTGGACTGGGCGAACGAGCCGCACATGAGCTCGGTGGACACCATCATGTGGCGCGGCGACACCGACCGCCGCATGCGCGGGACCATCTGCATGCTGGAGGTGTACGACTGCGCCCCGGACTGGGACCGCCTCGTGGCCGCGCACGAATGGGGAAGCCGGATGGCCCCGCGGTTCCGGCAGCGGGTCGTCGACTCGCCGTTCGGCACCGGAACACCCAGCTGGGCGGTCGATCCGGACTTCGACCTGCATTACCATCTGCGCCGAATCCGCCTGGGCGGCACCGGCAGCATGCGTGAACTACTCGTGACCTGCGAGCAGCTCGCGATGACCGCCCTCGATGCGGCGAGGCCACCATGGGAGGGCACGCTGATCGAAGGCCTGCCCGACGGGAGGGCGGCGTACTTCCTCAAGGCCCATCATGCGCTCACCGACGGCATGGGTGCCATCATCGGACTCGCCCAGCTGCATTCACCCACCCGAGAACACAATCCGGGTAAGCCACAACCGCCGAGCCCCGACCCGGTGAACATCACTGCCCTCGACCTGCTCCGCCGGCAGGTGGGCGAGGAGATCCGGCGGATCCCGCATCGCGTCGACACGACCTTTCGCGGCGTCCGCGCCCTGGCGCATCCCCGGCAGGCGCTGAGTTCTGTTCTGCGATACGGACGATCGGTGCCCCGGGTGGCGGGCCTGGTCAGTCCGCCGGGTTCTCCGCTGCTCGCACACCGGAGCCTGTCGTGGCGCTTCAGCGCTTTCGAGGTCCCGTTCTCCGACCTCAAGGCGGCGGCGTCGGCGACCCGCGCATCGATCAACGACATCTACCTCGCCGGGCTCGTCGGCGGCTTCCGTCTCTACCACGAGAAGATGGGGGCGCCGATCGAGTTGATGCCCGTCGCGATCCCGATTTCGGTACGACGCCCCGAGGACCCGGCCGGCGGAAACCGGATCGCGGTGGGGCGTCTGGCCGGACCGGTCGGGATCGCCGACCCCTTCGAGCGGGTGCTCACCATCCGCGAACAGGTACGCGTCGCCCGGCACGAGCCGGCCGTCGACATCTTCAACACCCTCGGCTCGGTGATGGCCTGGCTACCGGGCACCGTCCTCATGCAGTTCAGCGGTACAACCAGTCAGAACGACCTCCAGGCCAGTAACGTGCCGGGGATCCCGTGGGACACCTACGTGGCCGGCGCCAAGGTCGAGCGGATGTTCCCCTTCGGCCCGCTTCCCGGCTGCGCGATGATGGCGACGATGATCACCCACAACGGGACAGCTTGTCTCGGAATCAATTCCGACGGTGCCGCGGTCACCGACCTCGAGCTGTTCGCGGACTGTCTCGTCGCCGGTTTCGGAGAAGTGCTCGCGCTTGCCGCCGAGGACGAGGCAGTGCCGGGGGTCCTGCGGCGGGTGGTGTAGTCGTCGCTCAGATCTGCCACTGCACGGGTCGGGAGATGATGTCGCGGAGCCGCCGGCGGTAGTACCGCGCGGACTCCTGGTTGAAGACGTCCATGGCGGCCGCGGTGGCCTCGACGTCGCGGGCGCGCATCGCGTCGAGGATGTCCTGCTGGAGTTCGAAGGCGGCGAGCCGCGTGGCGATGGGATGCTCCACCGGCTCGGCGTCGCGGACCAGCAGCCACAGGGTCTCCATCACCACCCGGAGTGCGGGGTTACCCGCCGCCTCGTACACCCCACGCTGGAACGCGGCGTTGTTCTCCTGGAAGTTGGCGTGGTCCTCGGGATGATCACGCATCCGGTCCAGTGCCAGTTGCATCGACTCGATCTGCTCGTCGGTGACGTTCTGCGCGGCGGCCCGCGCGACCATCGGTTCCAGCATCAACCGGACGTCGATGACATCGCTGATGTTCGCACCGTTGATCTGCAGGAAGAGCTTCATGATGTTGCCGAGCGAATCGAGTTCTGGCCGTTTGGCTATGGGCCCGCCACCGATGCCCGCCTTGATCGTCACGAGGTCGCGACTCTCGAGGAGTCGCAGCGCCTCGCGCACCGTCGTCCGCGCCACGCCGTACTCGCTGACCATCTCCTTCTCCGTCGGAAGGCGCTGACCCTCGACGATGCCACCGCCGAGGATCTGGTCGGCCACCATGTTGGCCACCCGCGCGGACATCTTCTGCCCGCGCGGCTGCCGGGTGGCGGGCTCGTCGGCGACGGTCATTCGGCTCCCGTGGTCGGCTGTTCGGTCGGTGCCGACACCTTACCCGCCCGGACCTGCCGTCGAACTCGGATCGGGACTCCGATCGCCTCGTCGAACGGGTTGCCGCGGGAGGCGTGACATAACTCTGTACATATTTACCCACCTCGATTACCGTGAGAACCGTTCGAACCCCTGCGCGCCGCGGTTCTCCGCCCAGACGGCGCGGTCCTCGACAGTTAGGCACCCATGAAGACCACATCCCCTGCGTCCGGGAGCCTCTCGGTCACCTTGCAGCAACCGGGCATCGCACTCGTGGAACTGTCGCGGGGCAAGGTCAATGCCATCGACGGGCAGATGTACGAGGACATCGCCGCGACGTTCGAGGCGTTGTCCGATGACCAGGAGGTCCGGGTCATCGTGCTGACCGGCCGCGGCCGCATCTTCAGCGCGGGCAACGACATCAACGAGTTCCGCACCATGTCCACCGTCAGCGGCGACATCGCGATGCGACGGGCCAGGCGAGCGCTGTTCAGCGTGCGCGAATGTCATCTCCCAGTGGTTGCCGCGGTCAACGGACCCGCGCTCGGCAGCGGATTCGGACTCGTCGCTCTGGCCGACCTCGTGGTCGCGTCCGAACGCGCAACCTTCGGACTCCCCGAGATGAACGTCGGGGTCCTCGGCGGTGGCCGGTTCACCGCCCGGATGCTGCCCGAACAGGCGATGCGTCGCATGTTCCTCACCGCGGAGCCGGTCGATGCGTCGACCCTGGAGCGGTGGGGAGCGCCCGTCGAGGTCGTCGCACACGACGATCTCCTGGAGATCGCCACCGCACGCGCGCGCACCATCGCGGAGAAGAGCCGGCACGCGATCGTGCTCGCCAAGCAGTCCTTGAACGGCTGTGAGGATCTCGACATCCGCCGCGGCTACGAGCTCGAACAGTCTTTCACCGTGCGACTGTCCGAACACCCCGATTCCAAGACGGCGGTGGAGGCGCAGGTCGCCGACCTGGCCCGCAAGTGACCACATCGGGTCCGAGCCAAGGATGCCCGGACCCGATGCGCGGCGTCACTCCGTCGTGATCGTCATCAACAGATCCCCACCGTCGACCTCGGCCGATCCGGACACCGCCACACGCTGCACGGTCCCGGAACACGGCGCGGAGATCGCGGCCTCCATCTTCATCGCCTCGATCGTGCCGACCGGTTCTCCTCGCCGGACTTCGTCGCCTTCCTTCACCGACAGCGTCACCACACCGGAGAACGGTGCGGCGAGCTGTCCCGGCACTGCGGGGTCGGCCCGCTCCGCGCTGCGTGCGGTCGACTCCACCGCTCGGTCGCGCACCCGAACCGGCCGCAGCTGCCCGTTCAGGATGCACAGCACGTTGCGCATCCCGGAGTCATCCGGATCGGAGATCGCCTCGAGCCCGATGAGCAGCTCGACGCCCTTCTCCAGCTCCACGCGATGCTCTTCCTCCTGACGCAGACCGTAGAGGAACTGGTTGGTCGACAGCCGCGACGTGTCGCCGTAGGTCTCACGATGCTCGCGGAACTCGCGATTCGGCCCGGGGAACAGCAGGCGGTTCAACGCATCACGGCGCTCCGACGAGGTGCCGGTGAGCGCCGCGAGGTCGCCCTCGGTCAGTGCGGCCGGCGGGCGAGGTTCCGTGCGTCCTTCGAGTGCGCGCGTGCGGAGCGGCTCCGGCCAGCCGCCGGCCGGTTCACCCAGGTCACCGCGCAGGAACTCCACCACCGAGTCCGGGATGTCGTAGGCGGTCGGATCGTCGGCGAACTCGGCGGCGCTCGCACCGGCCCCGACGAGTGCAAGTGCGAGGTCGCCGACCACCTTCGACGAGGGCGTCACCTTGATCAGCCGTCCGAGCACGTTGTCGGCGCCCGCGTACGCCGCCTCGATGTCCTCGAAGCGGTCCGCCAGCCCCAATGCGAGGGCCTGCTGCCGCAGGTTCGACAGCTGGCCGCCCGGGATCTCGTGCGCATGGACCCGGCCGGTGGGCGCGGGCAGGCCGGTGTCGAACGGGGAGTACGCCGCCCGGACCGCCTCCCAGTAGGGTTCGAGCGCGCAACAGGATGCAAGGTCGATCCCGGTGTCGCGGTCGGTGTTGGCGGTCGCGGCGACGATCGCCGACAGCGGCGGCTGACTCGTCGTTCCGGCCAGGGGTGCGCTCGCCCCGTCCACCGCATCCACTCCGGCCTCCCAGGCGGCGAGGTAGGTGGCGAGCTGGCCACCGGCCGTGTCGTGGGTGTGCAGATGCACGGGCAGGTCGAAGCGGGACCGTAGGGCACGGACCAAGGTCGACGCCGCGGCGGGGCGCAGCAAGCCCGCCATGTCCTTGATCGCCAGTACGTGTGCGCCCGCATCGACGATTTGTTCGGCCAGCTTCAGGTAGTAGTCCAGGGTGTACAGGGTCTCACCCGGATCGGACAGGTCGCCGGTGTAGGACATGGCCACCTCCGCCACCGACGTCCCGGTCTCCCGCACCGCGTCGATGGCCGGTCGCATCGCGTCGATGTTGTTCAGCGCGTCGAAGATCCGGAAGATGTCGACGCCGGTGGACGCCGCCTCGCGGACGAATGCGTCGCTCACCTCCACCGGGTACGGCGTGTAGCCGACGGTGTTCTTGCCGCGCAACAGCATCTGCAGGCAGACGTTGGGCATCGCCGCGCGCAGGGCGACGAGACGCTCCCACGGATCCTCCTTGAGGAACCGCAGCGCGACGTCATAGGTCGCGCCGCCCCACGCCTCGACCGACCACAGTTGCGGGGTCATCCGCGCGACGTGCGGCGCCACCGTCACCAGGTCCCGGCTGCGCACGCGGGTGGCCAAGAGGGACTGATGCGCGTCGCGGAAGGTGGTGTCGGTGACCGCGAGTGCGGCCGACGCGCGGAGCTCGGCGGCGAAACCGTCGGGGCCCAGCTCCCGAAGCCGGTCACGGGAACCGGCCGGCGGCGGGGACGCGAGGTCGATCGCCGGCAGCTTGTCGATTGGGTACACCGCCGACGGTCGCTCGCCGTGCGGTCGGTTCACGGTGATGTCGGCGAGGTACCGCAGGATTCGAGTACCGCGGTCAGCGGAGGCGTGTTGGTCCAACAGATCCGGGCGCGACTCGATGAAGGAGGTCGTGACCCGCCACGCGCCGAAGTCCTCGTCGGCCAGGACCGCCTGTAGGAACGGGATGTTCGTGGCGACGCCGCGCACCCGGAACTCGGCGATCGCGCGGCGCGCCCGCGCCCGCGCGGTCTCGAGGTCCCGTCCGCGACAAGTCAGCTTCACCAGCATGGAGTCGAAGTGGGAGCCGATCTCGGACCCCAGTCCGACGCTCCCGTCCAGGCGGACGCCGGAGCCGCCGGGTGTGCGGTAGGCGGTGATCCGGCCGGTGTCGGGACGGAAGCCGTCCGACACGTCCTCGGTCGTGATCCGGCATTGCACTGCCGCACCGCGGATCTCGATGACGTCCTGGGTCAACCCCAGCTCCCGCAGGGTCGCTCCCGATGCGATCTGCAGCTGTGCGGCGACCAGGTCGACGTCGGTGATCTCCTCGGTGATCGTATGTTCCACCTGGATACGCGGATTCATCTCGATGAACACATGGCGCCCGTCGGAGCCGAGCAGGAACTCGACCGTCCCCGCACACGAGTATCCGATGTGTCTGGCGAAAGCCACTGCATCCGAGCAGATCCGGTCGCGAACCGCGGGATCGAGTGCGGGCGCCGGGGCCACTTCGACGACCTTCTGGTGACGACGCTGCAACGAGCAGTCACGTTCGTACAGGTGGATGACCTCGCCGGTGGCGTCGGCGAGGATCTGCACTTCGATGTGCCGGGCGTCGACCACCGCCCGCTCGAGGAAGACCGTGCCGTCACCGAACGCCGTGGTCGCCTCCCGCGATGCGGCCTCGATCGCCCCACGCAGACGCGACGGTTCGTCGACGCGACGCATACCGCGCCCGCCGCCACCGGCGACCGCCTTGACGAAGAGCGGGAACCCGATGCCTTCGGCTGCGGCGACGAGCTCGTCGATGTTGCTCGACGGGATCGACGAGGTCAGCACCGGCAGTCCGGCCTCGGCCGCGGCGGCCACAGCCCGGGACTTGTCGCCGGCGAGCTCGAGCACCTCGGCGGACGGGCCGACGAACGTGATCTGCTCGGCCGCGCACGCGCGCGCCAGCTCTGGATTCTCCGAGAGGAACCCATAACCCGGGTACACGGCATCCGCTCCGGACCTCACCGCGATGCGGACGATCTCGTCGACCGACAGGTACGCGCGGACCGGGTGGCCGCGCTCGCCGATCTCGTACGACTCGAACGCCTTCGTCCGATGCGCCGAGTTGCGGTCCTCGTGGGGATAGACGGCCACCGTGCTCGCGCCGAGCTCGACCGAGGCTCGAAACGCCCGTACCGCGATCTCGCCTCTGTTCGCGACCAGCACCTTGTCGAACATGGGTTTCCTTTCGTCAGTCGGATGCGCCTGGAGAAGCCACGCGAGGAGCGGGCGGCGCCGGGGGGATGTGACCCACATCTCCGGGTCTCTAGTCACATTACTAGACACTAAGTAAAGTTACTCATCGACGACGCGGACCGTGATCATCCCGCTCAAACTGCTGAGAAATATCTCTGTACATGTTTTCATTGTCCGCAGGTTTCTATAGTGTGACTTGACATACAGCCTGTCACCTCGATGAGGAGGAACACATGAGTGACGAGCAGTCCGCGGGGGCGATCGACATCGATCGATGGATCACCGACTGGGAGTTCAGCAGCCGATACCCCGTGTACACGCGTGCCAACGCCGGCGAAGTGCTGCCCGACCCGTCGAGTCCGCTGAACGTCACGATGGTCTGGAACAAGGGCCTCAATCTCGGATGGCGCGAAGGCTACGTCGAACACCTGGGTACGCACCTCGCCGAGGAGATCGACGAGGTGATGCCCCAGATCATCGGCAACTTCGGCGGCTACCACTACACCAACTTCTCGATGACCGAGCTCAACGGCGCCCGACTCCCGGGCTTGACCGTGCCCGTGTGGAACAGCCTGTGGGTGGGCGACCATCCCGACATCCCCGAGTACGTGCCGAAGCCGGGTGACGAGAACGCCGAACTGACCGCAGGTCTCGCGGAGAAGACCGCCTGGGCGCTGACGACCGACACCTTCCCGGAAGCCGAGGAAGCCAAACGGCGCGCCGACCGGGCACGCGACCAGCGACCGGAACTCACCGCGATGAGCGACGCCGAACTCGTCGACCACGCCCGCTCGCTGCTCCCCGATCTGATCTACTGCTACGCCTATCACCCCGTCACCACCACGCTGTCGACGATGGGCCCGGCCGTTGCCGGCCAGCTACTCGAAAGCATCGGCGAGGCAAGCAAACTCGGCGACCTCCTCAGCGGATTGGGTGGGGTGGACTCGGCTGCACCGTCGTATGCGATGTGGAAGCTGGGGCGCCTGGTCGCCGCTTCACCGGAGCTGACCGAGATCTTCGACCATGGGCTCGCCTCCGCCCTCGAGACCATCACGTCCAGCGACTCCGCCGACGCCGCGAGGTTCTGCGAGGAGTTCGACGACTTCCTCTACCGCTACGGCTCACGCGCACCGAACGAGTGGGACATCCGCTCGGACAGCTGGGAGACCAAACCCGTACTGGCGCTGATGGCGATCAACGGCATGCGGAACAGCCCACCGGAGGCGGATCCCGAACTGATCCTGCGGCGCAACCAGGACAAACGAATCGCGCTCACCGAAGAACTCGCCGCCGGGATGCCCGACGCGGAATCGGCGACCGCCTTCCGCAATGCGGCGAAGTCGATCACCAAGTTCATGCCGTGGCGAGAGCGCACGAAGACCGCGTGCGTGAAGATCATGGGCGAGATGCGTGCCGCCCTCTACGAACTCGGCCACCGGATGGTCGAGCGCGGCATCATGGACGACCACCACGACATCACGATGCTCGTCGACGACGAGCTCGATCGCTTCGTCGCCGATCCGCAGTCGTTCGCGGCCACCATCTCCGAACGCCGTGAGCAGTACCTCGCGCTGTTCGATCTGCAACCGCCGTTCTTCCTCTTCGAACCGCTCCCCCTCTCGCAGTGGCCCCGCCGCACCGGGCAGCGTGTCGACCCCGCGGTGCCCGGCGACGTCCTCTCCGGAGTCGGCGGCGCCCCGGGCGTCGCACGGGGACGCGCCCGAATCCTGCACGACCCGTACGAGGCCGAGCAGCTGGAAGAGGGCGACATCCTCGTCGCGCCACAGACCGACCCGGCCTGGACCCCGCTGTTCGTCTTCGCCGGCGGCGTCGTCGTGAACGTGGGTGCGACGATCACCCACTCCTCGATCGTGTGTCGCGAACTCGGAATCCCCTGCGCCGTCTCGGTCCGCGACGCGACCGCACGCATCCCCGACGGCGCGATGATCGAGGTCGACGGCAACACCGGGTCGGTGACGATCCTCTGATGGCACCGACATCCGGGGCCGGTGGTCCGACGATCGGACTCGCGCTCCCCCAACTCGGCGAGCATGTCGATGCCGCCGCGGTCCGCGACTTCGCGGTGTCCGCCGAAGAACTCGGCTTCGCCGGGCTGTGGGCGCAGGAGCATCTCTTCTACTCCGAACAGAATGCGTCAATCTACGGCGGCCGACACACCACTGCTGTGCACCCTGCCTACCGTTCGGTGCTCGGGGCGACCGAGCTCATGGCGTTCGTCGCCTCCTGCACCCGCCGGCCCCTCATCGGGAGCAGCATCCTCGTCGCCGGTTACCACCGTCCGGTCGAACTCGCGCAGCGCCTGGCCACCCTCGATCTCCTCTCCGGCGGACGTCTCGTCGCCGGTCTGGGAGTCGGCTGGTCCGATGAGGAACACCGGCTCATGGACGTCGACCCCCGCACCAGGGGGCGTCGGATGGACGAACTCGTCCGAGCCGTCCAGGCGTGCTGGGGTCCCGACCCCGTCGAGTTCGACGGGGACTTCTTCACCATCCCGACGTCGACCGTGCGGCCGAAACCGGTACAGACACCGCACCCGCCCTTGCTGTCCGGCTTGCGGTCCGAACGTGGCCTCGCCCGCACCGCGGCGCTGTTCGACATCTGGAATCCCAGCAGCGGGACCGTCGAGTCGCTACAGGAACAGCTCGACAGCATGGCCGCACAGCGGCCCGCCGACCTCGCTCCGGTGCGGCTGTTCCTGCGGTCCTACCTCCAACGCCCCACCGACCCGGTGGGTTCGGGCGGACAGGGACTCGACGGCGTGGCGGCCGATATCGGCACCGCCAAGGCGGTCGGTGCGGAACACTTCATCATCGAATGCAATTTCTCCGACGACGTCCGGTCGTCGGAGGACTGGGCGAGGATGCCCGAGCGGCTGGCGCCGCTGATCCAGCTCGCGCGTGACGACAGCTCCGCGGAGTCCGACCCGTCCGGGGTGGGCGCCGCCCGGCCTGAGAAGGAGAACGCATCATGAAAGCTGCTGTCTGGGAGGGCGGTACACCGAAACTCGCGGTCGAGGAGATCCCGCGGCCGACGCCCCGTCGCGGCGAGATCCTGCTCAAGGTCACCGCCTGCGGCGTCTGCCACACCGACCTGCACGTGCTGAAATCCGAGGTCAACTTCCCCTCGCCCGCGGTCCTCGGCCACGAGGTGTCCGGCGTTGTCGAAGAGCTCGGCGACGGCGTCGACACGCTCGCGGTGGGTGATCGGGTCGTCTGCAGCTTCATCATGCCGTGCGGCGACTGCCGCCACTGCGCGCGTGGACTCGACGACCTGTGCGAGAAGTTCTTCGCTCACAACCGACTCAAGGGCACGCTCTATGACGGCGAGACCCGTCTGGCCCGGTCGGACGGCAGCCCGCTGGCGATGTACTCGATGGGCGGACTCGCCGAATACTGTGTCGTTCCCGCCTCGGACGCGTTCGTCGTCCCCGACGGGGTCGGGCTCGGTGAGGTGTCGATCCTCGGCTGCAGTTCGTTCACCGCGCTCGGCGCCGTCAACAATGCCGAACTCCGGCTGGCCGACCGCGTCGCCGTCGTGGCCGCCGGTGGTGTCGGGTCGTCGATCGTCCAGTTCGCCGCCGCGGCCGGGGTCGCCCAGATCATCGCGATCGACGTGAACGACGACAAGCTCAAGGCGGTGGCCGACCTCGGCGCCACCCATACGATCAACTCCCGCGACACCGACGTCGTCGCCGAGGTGCGCGCGCTGACCGACGGCCATGGCGTCGACGTCGCCTTCGAGGCCCTCGGGAACCCGAGCACGTTCGCCACCGCGCTGGACATCCTCGACGATGGCGGTCGCGCCGTGGTCGTCGGGATCGCTCCCGCGGGCACGCCCGGCGAGCTCGATCTGGCCCGCCTCGTGCGGCGCAGCCTGCAGATCCGTGGCTCCTACGGCGCGAAGGCCCGGCGGGACATGCCGGCCCTGCTGCGCATGGTCGCCGGGGGGATCGTCGAGCCGGAACGTGTGATCACCCGCCGTTACCGGCTCGAGGACGTCGACGATGCCTACCAGGCGCTCGCCCGAGGTGAGATCGTCGGCCGGGCCATCATCGAGATGGATACCGAGTGACCGAACCCGCGTCGGGCACCGTCGCGATCGTGACCGGTGCCGGGTCGGGCATCGGCCGTGCGGTGACCGAGCTCCTGGTCGAACGCGGCGGTTCGGTTGTCGCGGTGGACAACTCATCTGCGATTCGCGACGAGTTCGCGGGCCGGCCGCGGATCGTCCCGCTCGTCGGCGACGTGACGTCGGCCGACGACAACCGGCTCGCGGTACAGACGGCCGAACAGCGGTTCGGCCGGCTCGACGCACTGATCCTCAACGCCGGGATCCCGGCTTCGGGGTCCATCGAAACGCTCGACCTCGAGGTCTTCGACCACTCCCTCGACGTGAATCTCCGCTCGGTGGTTCTCGGTGTGCGCGAAGCCATCCCCGCTCTCCGGCGGGCCGGGGGCGGTTCGGTGGTCGTGACGGCGTCGGCGACGGCGCTGGGCGGCGAGCCGAACCGCTGGCCATATGCCGCGGCGAAGGCCGGCGTGGTCAATCTCGCGAGGTCCCTGGCCATCGACCTGGCCGTCGACCGCATCCGGGTCAACTCCGTCTGCCCCGGCCCCATCGAGACCGGCATGACGCGACGGATCGCGGTCAACACCCCGGACCGGTACGAGTCGCTGCGCCGGATGGTGCCGCTGCAACGCTGGGGCACAGCCGGCGAGGTCGCCGAGGTGATCGCGTTCCTCGCCTCACCGCTGGCGTCGTTCGTCACCGGCGCTACGATCCCGGTCGACGGTGGAGCCACCTGCGGCAGCGGCCAGACGGTACCGCCAGGCGCGTTGGCGGACAATGCTGTTCGCTGAGTGGACCCAAATTCTGAGGGCGAGGAGCGACAACAGCGGCCCTCCGCTCCCTGAGGTGCGAGGAGCGCAAGCGACCACCCCTTCCGCTCCCTAATCCGAAAGAACCGCATAATCCCTGCTCCCTGAGGTGCGAGGAGCGCAAGCGACGAGCCTCGAAGGGCCTGGTGAGACACGTTGCGAGACCCTTCGAGGCTCGCTACGCTCGCAC
>NZ_JBHYNC010000025.1:0-75193 GCF_042743165.1 Gordonia sp. NPDC058843 | reverse complement strand
GGCGCGTAGCGCGGCGAGGTCGGGTGCTTCGTCGTCGCTGAGGGGGTCGAGGTCGGTGGTGTCGGCGGCGCGGAGCTGGGCGGCGGTGCGGCGCAAGGCGGCTGCCTGGTTGGTGAGGTCTTCGATGAGTTGTTCGGCCATCATCAGGTCGTGGTGATGCCCTGCGGTGTCGGCGGCGGCGGCGAATTGGTGGCAACGCCAGGACATGCGGGGCCATGGCCTGCTGGTGGGCGCTGGTGCCGGCGTTGATCGCCTCGCGTAGCTGCGCCATGTCGGTGCCGAGTTCGGCGAGTTGGGCGGTGAGTTCGTAACGCAGCGCGATGCATTCGGCGAGGTCGGTCGGCGCGGCGAAGCGATCGGGTGCAGCGACGGCGTCGGCGGCGAGCTCGTCGAAGTCCAGGTCCTCGTAGCGGTCGAGGTCGTCCGGGTCGAGGTCGTCGACGGCGGTCTCCGGCGGCGGGTCGGTGGCGGTGAGCGCGGCGAGGTAGTCCTCGTCAACGCGGACGTTCTCGTCGAGGTCGTTGCCGGGTTGGCCGGTGAGGGTGTCGGCCCAGGGGTCGGCCAGTCCGGCGGCTTCGGCGGCTGCTTCGGCGGCGGCTTCGTCTTCGGGGGTGCGCGGTGCCGGCGGTAGTGGGGTGGTGTCGGTGGCGTGGCTGCTGTGGGTGACGAGCAGTTCGACTCGCCAGGTGAGTAGGCGGGCGTATTCGTCGAGGCGGACGGTGTGGTCGTCGTCGGTGGCGCTGTGGAGGAGGGTTTCGGCGAGGTCGAGTAGCTCGTGGGGGTTCTGGGTGGGGTCGGCGGCGCTGACCGCGGCCACGAGTGCGGGCCAGGCGCGGTCGGTGAGGATCGCTTCGGCGGCCTGGTCCCCGACGATCCCGACGAGAGCGTCTGCCCAGTCGGGGCGCAGGCCGGTGTTGGTGGCTTCGGCCGCGGCGGGAGCCAGCTCACCGGACAGGCGCCACCACAGTGCGGCGGCGGGCATTTCGGTGGGCAGCGGGTTGTCGGCGAGGGCGTCGCGGGCCAGGGCGTGCACGTCGAGGCCGGCGCGGGCGGCCAGCGACAGGTGGTCGGCGAGTTCGGGCCAGTACGGGTCGGCGAGGAGGTGGGGGTCGAGGTCGCGGGCGAGGTCGGCGTAGCGGGCGGCCTCGGCGGTGGTGGTGACCAGGGCGTCGGCGCGCTCGGTCAGCGCGGCGTGGCGCCGTGCCAGGGCGATGGAATCTGGTCGCGGTCCGGCGGGACGCCGGTCGGTGTCGTCGACGCCGCGGGCGGCGCGGAATACGGCGAGTTCGGCGACGAGGTCGCTGCCGCGTTCGGCGTCAGCGAGGAGCAGTGGCCGCGCCCACACGGGGGCGGTGGTGGCGTCCCAGGCGTGGGCGCGTTCGGTGACGGCGGCGGTGAGGTCGGTGACGAGGCCGCCGCGGCGGGTGAGGTAGGGCGCCCACTGGGGGTCGTCGAACCCGGCGGGTATGCGGGGCAGCCAGGGCAGGGTCCGCCGCCTGCGGAGTGGTGTTGGGTGGGGTCCAGGCGCCAGTCGAGCACGGCGGCCGGGTCCTCGACGTCGAGGGTGCTGACAGCGAACGACGTAGGCCAGAACCCTCCGTCGTCGAGGTTCGCGTTCTGGGTGAGGCCGATGGTGGAGTAGCGCTCCTTGTCGTCGTGGCCGCTGCGGAAGAAGCACACGACCTTGCCCTTCAGCGCGTAGGCGGGCTGCCCGTACCAGAGTTGGGTGCGAGGTCGGGCGCGGTTGCGGGGCGTGGGGGAGTCGGGCTTCTCGATTCCGAGCCGATGACGCGCCCGCGATCAGCTCCGCAGATGCCGGAAGGCCGATACAGCGAGAGGGAGGAAGATCGCGGTGATCAATACCGGCCAGGCGACGGCGAGAAGCGCTGCGTGGTCGGCGAACACACTGTCGCCGCCGCCCACGACGGGGGCGCCGAGAAGCTCACGCACTGTGGACGCGGTCGCGGACAACGGGTTCGCGTCCGCGATCGCGGCAAGCCACCTGGGCATGGTCGACGTGTCGATGAAAACGGTGGAGAAGAACAGGATCGGCCACACCAGGATGTTGAACGGCACCAACGCTTCGGGGCTTGTCGCCTTGAGGCCGATGTAGATGCCGGTCCAGAGCATGGCGATCCGGAGTAGGAGTAGCAGGCCGAGCACGGCGAACGCCTCGGGCGCGGTGGTGTCGGGTCGCCATCCGAACGTCAGTCCGCCGGCCACCACCACCACGAGCGTGATCAGCGAGTCGAAAAGGTCGGCGAGACAGCGGCCGCCGACCACGGCGACGCCGCTGATGGGCAGCGAGCGGAACCGGTCGGTGATCCCCCGCAGCGAGTCCTGGCTGACAGCTGCCATGGTGGTCTCGAGCCCGAGGAAGGCTGTCATGGCAAGCACGCCGGGCATGACGAAATCGATGTAGCTGCCGCCGACGTCGCCGCCGAGCGCCCCACCGAGAAGGCCCAGGAACAATGCCATCAGGAGGATCGGCCACACCCAGCCGAAGATCCTGGCGCCGAGGAGATGACGCCAGTGCTGGAGGTCTCGACGCGTGATCGTCCAGGTGTCGGCGAACGCGCGTATGACGGGCGAGGTCGGCCCGTCGGGCAAGGTGGTCGTCGGTGCGGTGTCGGCAGCGGGCGTCGTACGGATCGTCATCGGAGAGCCTCCTCGGGTTCGGGCGAGTTCTGAGATGGGGCGCAGTCGGGGGTGTCGCCGCTCTTGGGCGTGTCACCGAGCGCCGAGTGCCCGGTGACCTGCAAGAAGACTTCGTCCAGCGTCGGGGTGCGCAGAGCCAGGTCGCGGATCTCGAGTTCGGCGTCGTGCAGGGCGGCTGACGCCCCGATCACCGAGGCGGTGCGGTCGGCCAGTGGCACGCGGATGCGATTGCCGTCGATGGTGATGTCGCCTGCGGACCATTCGGCGAGTACGCGTCGGAGCCGATCGGCGTCGGAGTCGCGAACCGTGGTGATCTCGAGCCAGTCGTCGCCGACGCGGGCCTTCAGCTCGGTGGGACTACCCTCTGCCACGACCCGACCACGGCCGAGCATCGAGATGCGGTCGGCGAGTTGATCGGCCTCCTCCAAGTACTGCGTGGTCAGCAGAACGGTCGTGCCGCCGCGCACCAGCTCCCGGATCGCAGTCCACACCTCCTGCCGGACACCGGGATCCAAGCCGGTGGTGGGCTCGTCGACGAACAGGACCTCGGGTGCGGTGACCAGGCCCGCCGCGAGGTCGACGCGACGCCTCATCCCGCCCGAGTACGTCTTCACCTGGCGGTCGGCCGCTTCTCCGAGCCCGAACCTCTCGAGCAGCTCCGCGGCACGCCGGGCTGCCGTCGCCGGGCGGTACCGGTTGAGCCGAGCGAACATCACCAGGTTCTGACGGCCCGTCAAGGCCTCGTCGACCGCGGCGTGCTGGCCCACGAGGCCGATCCGGGTGCGTACGCGGGCAGGGTCGCGAAGTGCGTCGACGCCGGCGATCTCGACCCGTCCGGCGTCAGGTGTGAGCAGAGTGGTCATGATCCGCACCGCGGTCGTCTTGCCCGCTCCGTTCGGGCCGAGCAGGCCGTGCACGCTGCCGCGCGTCACCGCGAGGTCGAGTCCGTCCAGGACCGGCTTCGCCGACTTCCCGCCATAACTCTTGCGCACGCCCTCGAGCGCGATCGCCGTCCCGATGTTCCCCATTGCAGGCCTCCTCTGTGACCGATCTGCCTTACGCTGTTATATACACTGTACGTTAGCACCGTACGGTACGGTGTGGCCACCTGCACGCGGCGTTTCTTCGGCCGCTGCGCGGCTATCGAGGAGGCACGTGGACACCGGAAAATCTGCGCCCGAGGTGGTGCGCAGTCTCTACCTGCTGTGGGGGAAGCACCCACCGGCGGGCCGTTCCGGGATCACGGTCTCGCGGATCGTGCAGGCGGGTGTCGAACTCGCCGACGCGGACGGACTCGCCGCCACCTCGATGCGGAAGGTCGCCGACCGGCTCGGCGTCAGCACGATGGCCCTGTACAACCATGTGCCCGGCAAGGACGACCTCACCGCGCTGATGGTCGACGCCGTGTACGCCGGGCTCTACGACGACGCCGACTCGGCGAAGGCGGCCGGAGACTGGCGGGCGGGCGTACGGTATGTCGCGCAGCGCAATTGGGACCTATTGGTGCGTCATCCGTGGCTCCTGGACATCAATGACGCGCGCAGTCTGCTCGGACCGAATGCCGGAGACAAATACGAAGCCGAGCTGCGGGTGCTCGACGGGGTCGGTCTGTCCGACCTGCACATGGAGGCCGGGCTCACCACTCTGCTGAACGTCGTCGAGGGCGCCGCTCGTGCGCATCGCAGCGATCACGAGACGAGGAGGTCGTCGGGCATGGCGGACTCCGAATGGTGGGCGATCGTCGCGCCGGCCCTCGACCATCTGATGAAGGACGACGACTACCCGGTGTCCGGGCGCGTCGGCACGACGGTCGGGGCGACGTTCGACTCGGCCCGCAGTCCGCAGCATTCGTTCGAGACCGGCGTGGCCATGGTCATCGCCGGGATCGATGCGCTGATCCATGCGGACACCGCTTCGTAGCACGAACAATCCTTCGCGGCACCGTGTTTCACACCCGGCCGCGCAGGATGGCGTTCCAGTAGAGGCGGGGCAGGACGTAGCGGTCGAAGGCCCATGCGCTTCGACGAGGTTTCAGCGGGTCGATGATCGACGGCAACGACGACGTGACGGTTCCGTCGCGATCGAACTCGGCGGCGATCAGATGGTGGCTGTCGGTCGCGATGGGAGCGACGGTGTACCCGTCGTAGGTGGTATGTTCTTCGCCGGCCCGCGCGGCCGCGAGGTTGTCGGCGAGCACAGCCACCTGTCGTCGCAGTCCGCCGCCTGACGGGTCGGTGGCGATCGCGGCACCGTCGCCGGCGCCCCAGATCGACGGGTGGGTGCGGTGGCGCAGCGTGTGGGGGTCGATGTCGACGAGTCCCCGATTCCGTTTGCCGGCCAGACCCGAGTCGGTCACCAGGTCGGATCCCCGGAACGGGGGGACTAGATGCAGCATGTCGTAGTGCACCTCATGCGTGTCCGTGTCGGTCACGACCGTGACCCGCCGGTCGACCGGATGCAACCGGACCGCACTGTTGAGAAGAGTGCGGACCCCGAGCTCGTCCAGACATGTCGTCAGCCGCGCGTCCAAGCCGTCGACACCGAGGAGATGAGGTCGGTCGACGACGAGAGTGATGTCGAGCGAGTCGAGGATGCCGGCACGCCGCCAGTACGAGGCAGCCAGGAACAACGGCTTGAGCGTCGTACCGGTGCAGCTGACGGGCGGGCGCGGGACGGTGAACACCGCCCGTCCGCCCCGCGGCATCGCGGTCACGAGATCCCACGTCTGTTCCGCCCGGTCCAGATAGTTGCTGGCCACCGCGGCATCGGCGATGGCGAGATCGATCCCCGGCATCGCGTCGTGATCGGGTACGAGTCCGACGGCCAGGACCAGGTCTCGATAACCGACGTCGGCTCCGGAGGCGCAGCGGATCGTGCGCTTGTCCGCGTCGACGACAACGGCCGTGTCGCGCAACCAGCTCACCCCGTCGGGCGTCACCGATCGCTGGGTGCGCTCGGTATCCCGAAGCCGCGCCTGACCTCCGCCGACATACGAGAGCAGCGGCCGGTAGGTGTGCACAGCCTGCGGCTCGATCACCGCGACGTCGGTGAAGCCCAGCCGCTGCAGCCGTGCCGCCGCGCTGAGGCCGGCATTGCCGCCGCCGACGATGACGACGTCGAAGTGTCGGGTCTCGCGAGTTGAGGTCATGAGGGCGAGTACCCGGCGAGGTCCTCTCGAAAACTGCGCGCCGGTCTGCCGGCTCCGGGCGGCCGATGACGTGGTGGGACCATGGACCGATGACCGCCACGCTCGTCGCCAAGGATGTCGCCGGGGGATACGCCCACCGCGTCCTGTTCGATCACCTCGATCTCACGGTGGCACCCGGTGACGTGATCGGCGTGGTCGGCGCCAACGGTGCCGGGAAGACCACACTCCTGCGAGTGCTCGCCGGTGACCTCGCGCCGCTGGAGGGCACGGTGACGCGGGCGCCGTCCGATGCCTTCGTCGGATGGTTGCCGCAGGAGCACGAACGGGTGCCGGGTGAGGTCGTGCGGGGATACGTCGCGCGCCGAACGGGGTGTGCGGCCGCCACCGAAGCGATGGATGCCGCGGCGGACGCGCTTGCCGACCCGCATGCGACCGTCTCGGGAGAGGACCCCGCCGAGGTGTACGCGGCCGCGCTCGACCACTGGCTCGCGACGGGCGCCGCCGACCTCGACGAGCGGCTGCCTGCCGCCCTCGCTGATCTCGGACTCGGCGACGGCGTCATCGACCCGGACGCAACCCTGATGACGGATCTGTCCGGCGGTCAGGCCGCGCGGGTCGGACTCGCTGCGTTGCTGTGCTCGCGGTTCGACATCGTGCTGCTCGACGAGCCGACCAACGACCTCGACCTCGACGGCCTGGCGCGGCTCGAAGAGGTCGTGGCCGGTATGCGAGGCGGCGTCGTCCTGGTCAGTCACGACCGAGAATTCCTCGCGCGCAGCGTCACCCGTATTCTCGAACTCGACCTGGCCCAGCACTCCAACACGGTGTACGGCGGTGGCTACGAGAGCTACCTCGACGAGCGGGCCGTGGCGCGCCGTCACAAGCGTGAGGAGTACGAGGAATTCGCGGCGAAGAAGGCCGATCTCGTGTCCCGGGCGCGGACGCAACGTGAGTGGTCGAGTCAGGGTGTCCGCAATGCCATGCGCAAGGCGCCGGACAACGACAAGATCCGACGCCGCGCCGCGACCGAATCCAGTGAGAAACAGGCGCAGAAGGTTCGGCAGATGGAGAGTCGGATCGCTCGGTTGGACGAGGTCGCCGAACCGCGCAAGGAATGGGTGCTCGAGTTCACCATCGGCTCCGCCCCACGCTCCAGCTCGGTGGTCGCCACGCTCAACGAAGCGGTTGTGCGCCAAGGAGATTTCGTACTCGGACCGGTGTCGTTGCAGGTCAATGCGGGCGAACGAATCGGCATCACCGGTCACAACGGTGCCGGCAAGACGACGCTGCTTCGACTGCTCCTCGGTCGCGTCGACCCCGACGCGGGGAGTGCGCAGCGCGGCGCGAATGTCGCGATCGGTGAGATCGACCAGGCGCGTGGACAGTTCACCGGTCGGCGGCCGCTCGCCGAACGCTTCGAAGCCCTCGTTCCCGAACTCTCCACCGCCGACGTGCGAACGCTGCTCGCCAAGTTCGGGCTCCGAGCCGATCATGTCGACCGTCCGGTGGGGGAGCTGTCGCCCGGCGAGCGGACCCGTGCCGGCCTCGCACTGCTGCAGGCGCGCGGCACCAATGTCCTGGTGCTCGACGAGCCGACCAACCACCTCGACCTGCCGGCCATCGAACAGCTCGAGTCCGCCCTCGACTCCTACGACGGCGCAGTGCTTCTCGTGACCCACGATCGCCGCATGCTGCAGAACGTGCGCGTCGACCGGCAGTGGGACGTCAACGGCGGGCGGGTCACCGAGCGCTGAGGTCAGCCCGCGAGCCGGGAGTCGATCCCGCGCACGTCTGCCGGCAAGTCCTCCTCGGCTGGTCCGAGCCCGAGGTGTTCGCGCAAGGTCGTGCCCGCGTACTCCTTTCGGAACAGACCGCGGCGCTGCAACTCGGGGACCACGTAGTCGACGAAGTCGTTGAAGGTGCCTGGTGTCTGGGCGCTGGACACGATGAATCCGTCGGCCTCACCTCCGGTGAAGGACTCCTCGATCTGGTCGGCGACGTCGGCAGCCGTTCCGACGAACTGAGGCAACAGGACTCCCTGCGCATAGAGTTTGCCGATGTCGCGCAGGGTGAGACTGTCCCGCTCGGAGAGTCGTCGGGCGACGTCGAACAGTCCTTGGGTGCCGCTCACCTGCACGTCTTCGACGGGGGCGTCGAGATCGTAGGCGGAGAAATCGTGATCGGTGTGGACCGACAGGGTGATGAGGCCCGAGATCGGGTCGGCGAGTTCGTTGTGGAACGCCTGTTTCTCCCGGGCGATCGACTCGGTCTCGCCGATGAACGGGATGAAGGACGGAAAGATCTTGACGTGATCGGGATTTCGACCGAAGTTCACCGCCCGCGACTTCACGTCGTCGTAGTACGCGCGGCGCCCCTCCGGGGTCGGGTCGATCTCGAAGATCGCCTCCGCCCACCGCGCGGCGAAGTCCTTGCCGGTGTTCGACGACCCCGCCTGGATGAGTACCGGCCGATGCTGCGGTGATCGCGGCTGATTGAGCGGACCCCGCGTGCGGTAGTGCGTGCCGTCGTGGTCGACGGTGTGGATCTTCGCCGGGTCCGCCCAGACTCCCGATTCCTTGTCCGCGGTCACGGCGTCGGCATCCCAGCTCGACCACAGTTTGATCGCCGTGCTGACGAACTCCTCGGCGCGCACATACCGCTCGTCGTGTTCGACGTGGTCGTCGAAGCCGAAGTTCTGGGCCTCGGCCTGTGACAGCGACGTCACGATGTTCCAGGCGATGCGTCCGCGGCTGAGGTGATCGAGCGACCCGAAGACACGCGCCAGTTCGTAGGGGTGGAAGTAGGTGGTGGACTTCGTCACCGCGATCCCGAGTCGGGTGGTCACCGCGGCGATACTCGCCGCGACCAGGCTCGGATCGATCGTCGCCGCGGCCTGCGTGCCCCGTCGGAAGGGTTCGGACTGATCGCCGCCGAACCGGACCGGCGCGGCGAGAAGGTCGGCGAAGAACGCGAAGTCGAATTTTCCGCGTTCGAGGATGCGGCCGACCCGGTGATAGTGGTCGGGCCCGAAGTAGTCCGTCACCGAACCGGGATGACGCCACGCGGCGTGCGAGTGGGTGACAGGGGAGGCGATCAAGAATCCACCGAGGTGCAGCTGACGGGTCACGGGTGTCCTTCGAGGTCTGGTGGGTCGGAAGTGGCGAAGCGAACCGGTGGCCGGTACGCCACGGTGCGGGGGAGACGGTCGGGATCAGTCAAGGCCCAGGGGACGTCGGCGGCCAGGGTTGAGCCCGTCGTGATCGCAACAGACCCTTGACATACAACCAATTGGTTGTATGTTTGAGGTGTGGCCGAGAACGCAGGCGAACCGACAGACGAGGACCGGGCCGACGCCCTGTTCCATGCACTGTCGGATCGCACCCGTCGCGACATCCTGCGGCGTGTGCTCGCCGGCGAACACTCGGTCTCGGTGCTCGCCGCGAAATACGACATGAGCTTCGCGGCGGTACAGAAGCACGTCGCCGTCCTCGAGAAGGCCGGCCTGCTCACCAAGCGTCGTCACGGACGCGAGCAGCTGGCCAGTGGTGACGTAGCGGCAGTGCGTTCGGTGGCATCGATGCTCACCGAACTCGAACAGGTGTGGCGCGGCCGTATCGCCCGCATCGACGATCTGCTCACGCTCGAATCACCCGCACCCACGAAACCATCGGAGGAATGAACAATGCCCGTCATCGATGTGACACCCGACCTCGACGCCCGCACCATCACCATCAACGCCGAATTCGCGGCGCCGATCGACCGGGTGTGGCAGGTCTACGCCGATCCGCGTCAGCTCGAGAAGATCTGGGGTCCGCCCACGTACCCGGCGACCGTCGTCGACCACGACCTGCGCCCGGGTGGTCGGGTCACGTACTACATGACCAGTCCCGAGGGCGAGAAGTTCGGTGGCTACTGGAAAGTCGAGTCCGTCGACGAGCCCACCGGCTTCACCTTCCTCGACGGGTTCGCCGACGGCGATCTCAACCCGATCACCGACATGCCCGAATCTCGCAATTCCTATGCGTTCGCCGAGAAGGACGGGACGACCGTAGCTACCTATATCAGCACCTACGACTCGGCCGAGTCCTTGCAGAAGGTCCTCGACATGGGAGTCGTCGAGGGTGCATCGTCGGCCATCAACCAGATCGACGACTTCCTCAAGGCCTGAGGGGTCACAGGTTCGAGTCGAGCGTCGGAAACCCCTCGGGCAGTTCGGCGGCCGCTCCGCCGGTGCCGGACCCCGAGGGCTCGACACCGAGCCCGTGCGTATAGGCGGCCATCGAGATCGACCCGGCGGCATGGCCGGCCACGAGCAGATCCAGTGGTGTGTCCCCGGCGAGTCCGGCGATGTACAACAGTGGCAGATAGTGGTCGGGGGTCGGCACGGATTTGTCGAAGTCAGGATGTCCATCCAGGCTCAGCACCCTCGACGGATTGTCCTGCAACACTTCTCGGGCCGCATCGTCGAACCTGTGGGCCCAGTCGAATCCGCTGTCGGACTTCCCGAAGTCGACCGCCCGCAGGTTGTGCACGATGTTGCCGCTGCCGATGATCAGCACGCCCTGCTCGCGGAGCGGGGCGAGTCGGCGGCCCAGTTCGTAATGGTGCTCATAGTCCTTGAAGGCGTTGAGCGACAACTGTAATACGGGTACGGACGCGTCGGGGAAGGTGTGCACGAGGACCGACCACGTTCCGTGGTCGATGCCCCAGCTGTCGACGTCGTGGCCGCACCACGTGGGTTTGACGACATCGGACACCATGTCGGCGACCTCGGGGTCACCCGGTGCCGGATAGTCCACATCGAAGAGGTCCTGCGGAAATCCGTAGAAGTCGTGGATGGTGCGCGGCCGTGGCATCGCGGTCACCGCGGTGGCGTTGGTGTACCAGTGTGCCGAGATGACCAGGATCGCACGGGGTTTCGGTACCGATGCCCCCAGCGCGGCCCAGGCCTCGGTGTACCTGTTGCGCTCGAGGGCGTTCATCGGGTTGCCGTGTCCGATGAACGCGGCCGGCATCAGCCCCGACGCCGTGTCCGCCGCGTGTCCTGCTGTCATCGTCGCCCTCCTCCGTCCGACTCGCGGACGGGATCGACGCTACTCCGGAATCAGCGAAGTCGCCGACAGGCGTTCTGTACTCGTGGAACAATCCAGGGATGCATAAGCGCTGGTCGATGCTGGTTGTCGCGGTCCTCGTGATCGCGCTCGCGGCGTGCGGAACCGGCGGCGGAACCGAGTCCGCGTCCTCGTCGGTCGCTTCGTCGGTCGCCTCGTCGAATCCGCAGCAGGCGGCCCAGATCGAGCGCATCGTCCAAGGGCTGATGGAGTCCAAACATCTGAAGGCGGCGATCGTCCGCGTCACCGACGACGGTCAAGAGGTGATCACCAAGGCGTTCGGCGAGTCGCAGACCGGTGTTCCCGCAACCCCGGACATGCACTTCCGCAACGGTTCGGTCGCCATCGCCTACGTGGCGGCGGTGCTCTTGCAACTCGTCGACGAGAAGACCGTCGCTCTCGACGACATCATCGCGAAGTGGGTTCCCCAGATCCCCAACAGCGACAAGGTCACCCTTCGGCAACTGGCGACGATGACGTCGGGGTACCAGGACTTCGTACTCGGGAACGATGCGTTCGAGACCGAGGAACTGACGAACCCGTTCAAGGCGTGGACCACTGAGGAGATGCTGTCCTACGCCGTGGACAAGCCGTTGCTCTACGAGCCGGGCACGAACTGGAACTACGCGCACACCAACTATGTGATTCTCGGTCTCGCCCTGGAGAAGATCACCGGTGAATCGGTCGCTGATCTCCTCCGGCAGCGGATCTCCGAGCCGCTCGACCTCGACAACACGGTGTCTGATCTGACCGCGGTGATCCCCGAACCGGCCCTGCACGCCTACTCCTCCGAACGCCGCGGGATTCTGAACCTCCCACCGACGACGCCCTTCTACGAGGAGACAACCGGCTGGAACCCGTCGTGGAGCATCACCCACGGCGCCATCCAGACGTCCAACATCTACGACGTCGAGGCGACGGCACGGAAACTGTTCGCGGGGGAGACGTTGTCATCGGAGTCCTACGACACGATGGTCTCCACCGGTACGCGTGGCGTGGCGCGCCCGCTGGCCGGCTGCGCGACGTGCATGGCGATGAGCGATCGATACACCTACGGCATGGGTGTGGTCCTCACCGGCGATTGGATCGTGCAGAATCCGCTGTTCAACGGGTACTCGGCGGTCGCGGGCTATCTGCCGTCGGAGAAGGTCTCCATCGCGGTGTCGGTGACCTACGATCCCGAGGCGTTCGGTCCCGACGGCTCGTACGACAACGGCGGAAACCCGATCTTCGCCCAGATCGGCGCACTGATGGCACCTGACGCGGCCCCACCGATCCCGCGGAATTGATCGGTCGCAGTCCCCGCCTCCTCGTGCAGTGAGCGTCGTCGCGACGCGGTGCAATAGGGTGGCAGGCATGGTCGACCGCCTCCCCGACGACGATCTTCGGGTCGGAAACCCGGAACGCGAACGTGCCGTCACCCTGCTCAACGATGCCTTCTCGTCCGGGTACCTGGAGATCGCGGAGTTCGAGGAGCGATCCGGGCTGGTGTACGCCGCCAAGACCCGGGCCGACCTGCGGGCCGTCCTGGAACACCTCCCGAACGCCGGCCGCTTGTTCAACGAGCCGACTCCATCCGTCGCCACGATGCCGGCCGTCGCCGTGCCGCAGGCCGCGCCACTGCACCTCGAGGCCGAATGGGACACGGTCCGCCGCAAGGGCACCTGGCAGGTCCCGCCGTCGACCCTGGTCACCGGCAGCATGGGCACCGTCGACCTGGACTTCACGCACGCGACCTTTCCCGGCCCGTCGACGACGCTGCAACTCCAGGTGTCCGTCACCACGGTGAAGCTTCGGATCGGCCCCGATCACGAGATCCGCTACGGCGACCTGCAACTCTCCGGATGGTCGAAGGTGAAGGACAAGGCCGGTGCACCGACGCGTCCGGGCGGACCGGTGATCGAGCTGACCGGATCGGCGTCGGGGATGACCGGGATCGTGATCAAACGGGGCTGACCGCTCGTCGGTACGCGAACAGTGGGCCCGTGGCCTACTTGTGCTCAGGCTGAACTCAATGGTGTCGCGACTGTTTCCCGATTCGTAACGTTGCCGCACGTGGCCGACCGAACACTCAGTATCAGCGCGCCCGGCGACCCGCAGACAGTGGAGCCGGGGTCGACCGACCCCTCGTCGACCGCTGCGAAGTCGGGTAGGTCGTCCCGGTTGCACACGATCCTGCGCGCATTGTCGCCCGTCGCCGTCCTCGTGCTGTGGCAGGTGGGCAGCGCGCTGGGCTTCATCCCGCAGGACAAGCTGCCCGCACCGTCGTTGATCGCCGAGGCCGGGTGGGAGGTCCTGAGCAACGGTCAGCTCGTCGATGCCATCGCGGCGTCGGCGCAACGAGTCGCGATCGGATTGACGATCGGCGTCGCGGTCGGCATCGGACTCGGCCTGCTGGTGGGACTGAGCAAGTTCGCCGACTCGGCCATCGACCCCAACATGCAAGCGATACGCGCCCTGCCGCTGTTCGGGCTGATCCCGCTGTTCATCCTGTGGTTCGGTATCGGTGAGATGCCCAAGGTCCTGCTCGTGTCCCTCGGTGCGCTGTTCCCGCTCTACCTCAACACCTCGGCCGCGATTCGCCAGATCGACGGTCGGCTCGTGGAAACTGCTCGCGTCCTGGGTTTCTCGCGTCTGACCACGATCAGGGATCTCATCATCCCCGGCGCGATGCCGCAGATACTGGTCGGCCTACGGCAGGCCCTGGCCATCGCGTGGCTGAGCCTGATCGTGGCCGAGCAGATCGCGGCGACGTCCGGTCTGGGGTACCTGATCAACAACGCGCGCGACTTCTTGCGCACCGACATCATCTTCTTCGGCCTGATCGTCTACGCCGCATTGGGATTGATCACCGACGCCATCGTGCGTGCGCTCGAGCGTTACACGACGAGATATCAGAACAGGTGACGCTCCCATCCCGAACACCCCGAGTAGAGGAGGCCCGACCATGACCGCCATCGCCACCCGAGATCTCGAGGTCCCGCTCGCCGAGAAGCGTGCCGGCACTGCCACGTACGCCGCGGAGGTCGAGCACGCGAGCCTGAGTTACGGCGACAATCCCGTGCTGCGCGACGTCACGCTGCGAGTCGGTGCACACGAGATCGTCGCGCTCATCGGACGCAGCGGCAGCGGCAAGTCGACCCTCCTTCGTTTGCTGGCCGGTCTGGCGTCCACCGAGTCGGGCAGCGTCCGTACCGCGGGCCACCCGGCGGTGTCCTTCCAGGAACCACGACTGTTCCCGTGGCGCACCGTGTTGCAGAACGTCGCCTTCGGCCTCGTGCGCGAGAAGGTCGGTAAGTCGCAGGCCCGGGAACGGGCTCGCCACACTCTCGACGAGGTCGGCCTCAGCGACAAGACAGGCGCCTGGCCCGCGCAGCTCTCGGGTGGTCAGGCACAACGGGTCTCGCTCGCGCGTGCACTCGTCGCGCGTCCGCAGCTCCTGCTGCTCGACGAGCCGTTCGGCGCGCTCGACGCACTCACCCGGCGCACGATGCACGAGCTGCTCATCTCCCTGTGGCGTGACAACGGGTTCGGCGCGCTGCTCGTCACCCACGACGTCGACGAGGCGTTGCGGCTCGCCGACCGCGTCGTCGTCCTGGCCGGTGGCCACATCGTCGAGGACCTCGCCGTGCCACGTCCGCGCCAGACCGGTGACCTCGACGATCCCGACTCCGAGATCCCGCGCCTGCGAGCCGAATTGCTGACCGCACTCGGCGTCGCCGATTCCGCGCGCTGACCCGGTGACGCGCACCCGACCACCCGAGTTCCACTCCCTGAAACCCGAAAGCACCTCGATGACCAACGACCATCTCTCCGTGCGCGCACCCCGCCCTCGTCGGCGACGTGTGCTGGCCGCAGTCCTGGCCACCGCCGCCCTGACCCTGGGTCTCGCGGGCTGCGTGCAGCGGGAGGACAACGCCGGATCGATCGCGAACGAGACCGTCGACGTCGCCTCGCTACAAGACCTGACGCTCCGTGTCGGAGACCAGAAGGGCGGCACCGAAGCCCTGCTGCGCGCCTCCGGCGAACTCGAGAAGCTCCCGTTCACCATCGAGTTCTCCACCTTCACCTCCGGCCCGCCGCAGATCGAAGCCGCGACCGCGGGCAAGATCGACTTCGCCGTCACCGGGAACACGCCGCCGATCTTCGGCGCCGCAGCGAACGCGAAGGTCAAGATCGTCACCGGCTATGCGAACAACGCAAGCGGTGATGCGATCCTGATCCCGGGCAACTCGACCCTGGGCTCCGTCGCCGACCTCAAGGGCAAGAAGGTCGCCGTCGCCAAGGGCAGCTCGGCACACGGGCATCTGCTGCTGCAGCTGAACAAGGTGAACCTCACCCTGGGGCCCGGCAAGGACGTCGAGCCGGTGTTCCTGCAGCCCGCGGATGCGTTGTCGGCGTTCACGTCCGGCAACGTCGACGCTTGGGCGATCTGGGACCCGTACACCGCGATCGTCCAACTCGAGAACAACCCGAAGACGCTGGTCACGGCCGAGGGGGTCTCCAACGGCTTCGGCTTCGGCATCGCGGGAGACGAAGCGCTGGCCGATCCGCGTCGAAACACCGCGGTGCGCGAACTCGCGCTCGGAATTGCGCGCGCCGCGAACTGGGCCAAGGCCAACCCCGACGCGTGGGCCGAGCAATACTCGGCCGAGGTCGGCATCGACCCGCGGGCAGGCAAGATAGCGCAGGGTCGGAGCCTGCGCCCCGCCATCGCACTCGACGACAGCGTCGTGGCGTCCGAGCAGGAACTCGCCGATGCCTTCGCCGATTCCGGACAGCTGCAGGGGAAGGTCGACTTCGGGACGTTCGTGGACAACCGCTACGACGAGTCCCTGGCACCGCTGTTCGGCACACCCCAGTCCTAGACCCGGGCCTGTCGCCCCGGCCCGTCCACCACAGGAAGGGAACACGCACGCCCATGAGTCATTTCCACTGGTTTCTACCGACCGCCGGAGACAGCCGCGGAATCGTCGGCGCCTCGCACGCATCGGCGACGAAACGACATCCCCCGGGTTATCGCGCGCCGGACCTGCCGTACCTGATCGACGTTGCCCGTACCGCCGACCGGCTCGGATACGAGAGTGTGCTGACCCCGACCGGAACCTGGTGTGAGGATGCGTGGCTCACCACCGCCGCCGCGATCACGCACACCGAGCACCTCAAGTTCCTCGTGGCGTTCCGTCCCGGCCTGATCTCACCGACCCTCGCGGCGCAGCAGACCGCGACGCTGCAGCGTTTCTCGGGCGGGCGGGTCGCGGTCAACATCGTGACCGGCGGCGACGAGGTCGAGCAACGACGGTTCGGTGACTGGGTCGACCACGACCGCCGGTATGCGCGCACCGACGAGTTCGTGCAGATCGTCGAAAGTCTGTGGGCCGGTGAGACAGTCGATTTCGACGGTGAGTTCTACCGGATCGCGGGGGCGTTCCTGCCGGACCCGCCGGTCGTCAAGCCGCAGATCTTCTTCGGCGGCTCGTCGGATCCGGCGCTGACCGTTGCCGCCTCGCGGGCCGAGGTCTATCTCACGTGGGGCGAACCGCCCACGGTGGCCGGGGAGAAGATCGCCGAGGTGGCGCGCCGTGCGGCCGCGGCCGGGCGGTCACTGGAATACGGAGTGCGACTTCACGTCATCGCGCGTGAGACCTCGGAGGAGGCGTGGCGGGTCGCCGACGCCCTGTTGCAGGGGATCTCCGACGAGGAGATCGCGACGGCATTCGCCCTGCACTCAGGCTCGGACTCGACCGGCCAGCGTCGGATGGCCGAACTTCATGGCGGCCGTCGCGACGCGCTCGAGATCCATCCCGGCCTGTGGGCGGGTGTGGGTCTCATCCGTGGGGGAGCCGGGACGGCACTCGTCGGCAGCTACGACGAGGTCGCCGGGCTGATCGGTGAGTACGAGTCCGAGGGGTTCTCGCACTTCATCCTGTCGGGCTACCCGCACATCGAAGAGGCGCACTGGTTCGCCGAAGGCGTGCTGCCGGTGATCCGGGATCGGGTCGGCGCCCTGAGCTGACCTGTTCCGGGCTGACCTGTTCTGTTCTGGCTGATCGCGCGGCTCACCGGGCGAGCCACTCCGACAGCCGGTCCGACGGCCACGTCGTGACGATCCGGTCGGGATCGATGCCGTGTGCGACGGCCCGCTGGGCGCCGAGGATCTTGAAGTCGAGTTGTCCCGGCGCGTGTGCGTCGGAGTCGATCGCGAACAGGCAGCCCGCGTCGAGGGCGATCGCGATCAACTCGTCGGGAGGGTCTACTCGTTCCGGTCGCGAGTTGATCTCCACGACGGTGCCATTGGCCGCGCACGCCGTGAACACTGCCTCGGCGTCGAACGTCGAGGGCGGGCGGTGGCCCCGGCCGCTGAGCACTCGACGCCCCGTGCAGTGACCGAGGACGTGCACGCGCGGGTCCGAGACGGCGGCGACCAAGCGGGCGGTCATGGGATCGTGCGCCATCCGCAGATTGGAATGCACCGACGCGGTCACGACGTCGAGCCGGGAGATCATCTCGTCGGTCTGGTCGAGCGCGCCGTCGTCGAGGATGTCGATCTCGATCCCACGGAAGAGTCGAAACCGACTGGTGTGACGGGAATTCCAGGCATCTATGGCCTCGATCTGCGAGGCGAGACGGTCCGCGCTGAGTCCGTTCGCGACTGTGAGGCGCGGCGAGTGATCGGTGATTGCGAGCCAGTCGTGGCCCGATGCCTCCGCGGCGGCAGCCATCTCGGCGATCGGGGCCCCGCCGTCGCTCCATTCGGTGTGGGTGTGCAGGTCACCTACCACGGCGGCGACGAGGTCGTCGGCGCCGTCGGGGGAGATGGGCGGGTCCTCGCTCTGGAGCCGCGCGAGGTAGCCCGGTAGGTCGCCGGCGGCGGCCTCGGCGATGACCCCCGCGGTGGTCTTGCCGATGCCCTTGATCGCGGTCAAGGTGCCGGCCATCGCACGCGCACGCAACTCAGACGGTTCGAGCTGGGCTGCGGCCTGTCCGGCGCGGCGGAACGCCTCGACGCGGTAGGAGCTCTCCCGCCGCCGCTCGAGCAGCCACGAAATGCGTTCGAGTGCGCCGACCGGGTCCACCGGAGCCGACAGCGGGGTCAAGGGCCTCATCGTGAACCGCTCTTCCAACGCCTACTGCCCGGCGCGATGTGCGGCCGGGCAGTAGGTCTCGTGTCGATGACGGTCAGGTCTGACCGGTCAGTGTGCGGCTTCGAAGGCCTCGATGATGCTCTGCGGGATACGACCGCGATCGCTCAGTTCGTAGCCTTCGCGGATGGCCCATTCACGGATTGCCTTGGTGGTCTCTTTGTTGCGACCTCCCCCGGTCGCGGTCGAGGCCGTTGCCGCGCGCTTGGTCACGCGGCCGGTCTGACGAGAGATGTCGAGGTACTTCGACAGCGAATCGCGGAATTGCTGCGCATGCTTCGACGAAGTGTCGAACTCGTAGTTCTTTCCGTCGAGCGACCATCGAACGGTTTCGTACTGATCCAGTACCTTGCCGTCGAGATCGTCGATGACCTGAACGATTTCCTTTTTCGCCATGAAATGCTTGTCCCCTCGAAATTGTGTCATCCGACCAAGACGGACGCGCAAGGTTGAAAACCCGCCCCACCCCGTTTTGATCTATTCCAACTGTGCACAGCTTAGACTCAAACCATGAGTACTTGCTGAGAACCCCCGCCTAGACCATAAATCATAGAAAAGCATTAGGGAAGTCGAGACACGACAGATTGTTAACGAGTCGGCTCTGTGCTGGTCCTCGACGAAGGGGTACGCGGAGTGGTTGTCCGGTTCGGAGGCGGTGTGGTCCCGGTCGTCGGGTCTGCCCCGGCCGTCCGCCGGGACGATTCGTCCGATTCCTCGGGTGACACCTTCACCAAAGATTCGGGCGCTCGATCTGCTGCATAGATCGTTTGGTAGCCGTTTGGGGTGATTGCGAATCCGGACTTGGATCGTGATTCGAGACAAAACATCCCCACGGTCTCAACGAGGCAAGAAAAGCGCGATATCGAAATAGTGCGGCCGAAGTCGACAATTGAACTGCGATAGAGAACCGGATATCGATTGGTACACGCACCGCGCTGTGGCCCGTCGGGTCCGAGGATGGCGAGATTCCCGCCCCAGTCGCAGGCTCCCTCGACTGACGAGGGGCGCCGTGCCGGCGAGTCGTCGTCGGCCTCCGCATCGATGCGGCAGGCGAGGGTCGCCGAGCCGTTGGTGCCGGTCGAGCAATTCACCGCCCGGTCCGGTGTGGAGAAATGGAAACCGGACGAGTCCTGCAGTGGTGATTCCTCGGTCACCGATCCCTGATGGAAACGCGCATTGTCGACGCGTGGTGCCATCGCGACCACTCGGCCGATTGTCCAATCGGGCAAATTCTGTGCCGAGTCCTCTCCGGTTGTCGAAGTCGTCGACGAGGACTCGGTCTCGGTGACCGTCGACAACTCGTCGGTCGGAGGAATGACGATTCGAGACGGACCCGACTCGGTCGGCAATGAGCACCCGGCGAGCGCGACCGAAACGGACAGCGTCCCGATTGCCGCAGTTGCGCAGATCACGCGCAAGAATGGGCGCTCACGGGACCGCGATGTGGATTCGGGGAGGGTTCGATGATTTCCGTACCCTTGCACTGTGCCGACCCCCAAGATCGTCTTGTTCTACGTCTTCGTACCGCTGCCCGATCCCGAGGCCATCCGGTTGTGGCAACTGGCGGTCTGCGAGTCGCTCGGGGTCCGGGGCAGGATCATCGTGTCACGCCACGGGATCAACAGCACCGTCGGCGGTGACATCGCCGCGGTCAAACGCTACGTCAGGACGACCCGCGCGTACCCCGGGTTCGCCGGAGCGGACATCAAGTGGTCCGAGGGCGCCGGCGGGGACTTCCCGAGGCTGAGCGTTCGCGTCCGTCCCGAGATCGTGACCTTCGGGGTCCCCGACGAGATCGAGGTCGACGAGAACGGGGTGGTCGGCACGGGGACGCGACTGAGCCCGGAACAGGTGCACGAGCTCGTGGACGCGCGCGGCGACGACGTGGTCTTCTTCGACGGGCGCAACGAGATCGAGGCGCAGGTCGGGCGATTTGCCGGCGCTGTCACGACGAAGGCACGCACCACCCGGGACTTCGTGCCGCTGATCGAGAGCGGGGCGTTCGACCACCTCAAGGACCGGCCGATCGTCACCTACTGCACGGGTGGGGTCCGTTGCGAGGTGCTCAGCACGGTCATGCGGCACCGCGGTTTCTCCGAGGTCTATCAACTCGACGGCGGCATCGTCCGTTATGGCGAGCGCTATGGCGACGACGGGCTCTGGCAGGGCTCGCTGTACGTCTTCGACGACCGCATGGGCGTGGAGTTCTCCGACCACGCGGACGTGATCGGCCGGTGCGTCGAATGCGGTCGCCCGACGAGCAACGTCGCCAATCATCCCGATCGAGACGGACGCGATCTGGCCGTGATCTGTCCCGCGTGCCTGGGATGAGCGACGCGCGCACCTCCGAGCGTCGTGGTCCGGTCCCCGTCGTCGTGGTGGCCGGTTACCTCGGTTCGGGGAAGACGACGTTGCTCAACCACCTGCTGCGGTCTGCCGGGATCACCGGCACTCGCCTGGGAGTCCTGGTCAATGACTTCGGCAAGGTGAACATCGATGCACTGCTGGTCTCGGCGCAGGCCGACGGCACGGTGAGCCTCGGGAACGGGTGCATGTGCTGCACCGTCGACGCCGACGGTCTTGCCGACGCGCTGACCTCGCTCGTGCGCCCCAGTGCTGGGATCGATGCCATAGTCATCGAGGCGAGCGGGATCGCCGAACCCAAATCGCTCATTCGCATGGTGACGTCGGTCGCCGATGCGCGGCTCCGTTACGGCGGGCTGGTGTACGTCGTCGACGCCGCACACGTCGATGAGGTACGCCGCACGCATCCGGAGCTGGACACGCACGTTGCCATTGCCGACCTCGTGCTCGTCAACAAGGTCGACCTGATCGCAGACGAGTCCCGGCGGTCCGTCGAAGAGCTTGTCGCACAACTGAACACAACCGCACCACGAGTTGCGACGCGCAACGCCGCGATCGATCCGGCGCTGCTGTTCGATCTCCCGCGACGCGATGTGCAGCAGGTTCGCTCCGGTCAGCTGGCCCTCGACGAGTTGCTGCTGGAGGACGCCGGTCACGCTCACCACGAACATCTGCATGCCCGGTACGAGTCGGTGTCGTTCTCCAGCGACGAGCCGATGGATCCGCGGCGCCTCGCGCGATTCCTCGAGCGCCCTCCCAGTGGCTGCTTCCGGATCAAAGGAGTTGTTCATTTCGATGTGCCGCGGCATCGTCAGCGGTTCGTCGTACACGGCGTGGGCGGATTCGTCCGCGTCCAGCGCGAGCCCTGGGGTGACCGGCGTCCGACGACCGAACTGGTCGCGATCGGGCGTGGACTCGACGAGACGGCCGTGCGCGCCGAACTCGAGGCCGCCATTGCTCGACCGGAAGACGCAGCGGACGAGAACGGCATCCTCAGGGTCTTGCGGCACCTGGCCGACTGATCCGCGACGCGCCGGACACGCCGGTTCGGAAGTCACATCTCCCTAACGAAATCCCGTTGTCCCAGGACGAGCATTTCGGATTCCCGCGTTCGTTTGTTTCACTGTTAAGTCTGTGACCAGTGTGACCAGTGGTACTCAACGGGAGGGAGTGAGGCAAGTGATCGGCGCAACCGCGCGCGTCACGGCCTCGACAGAGCAATGTTCCGAAAGACGACAACACAACGCCTGACCACGATCGTGTTCGCGATGGTGGCCGCCACGTCGACGGTGGTCGCGTCGAACCTCCTTGCACCACCCGCCGAGGCGGCCCCCGCCCGTGGGACGGCGCTGGCGGGCAAGACGGTCTTTCTCGACCCGGGCCATCAGGCCTCGGCTGACGGTCACGACCTGAGGGCGCAGGTGCCCGATGGGCGCGGTGGCAAGAAAGACTGCCAGACCAGCGGTGCGACCGGCGTCAACGGCGCCAAGGAGCACACGGTGAACTGGCAGATCGGCCAACTCGTCAAGGCGGGTCTGGAGAGCCAGGGGGCGCGCGTGGTGTTGAGCCGTCCGGACGACACCGGGTGGGGCGGATGCGTCGACGAACGCGCCGCCGCGGCCAGCCGGTCCGGGGCAGCCGTCGCGGTCAGCTTGCATGCCGACTCGACCGCGCGGGGAGCCGACGAGTCCAAGAAGGGCTTCCACATGATCGTGCCGTCGCTGCCGGTTCCGGACGCCACGGTGGATCGAGTGCAGTCCGGCGAGGGACGCAAGGCCTCGACGACGATGCGTGACGCCTTCGTCAAGGCCGGGTTCCCGTCGGCGAACTACGCCGGCGTCCGCGATGGAATCCAGACCCGCGCCGACATCGCCGCGGTGAACCTGACGAAGGTCCCAGCGCTGTTCATCGAGATGGGCAACCTCGCCAACCCGGGTGAGGCGAAAGCGCTCGCCGGGCGTGACGGCCAGGTCAAGTACGCCATGGCCATCACCGACGGCATCCTGAACTACGTCAACGGGGATGCCGCCACCGGAGCCGGCCCGGCGCCGTCGACGCCGACCGACGACGCGAGCGGACTGTCCTCGGTCATCCCGTTCGTCGAACAACTCCTCGCCACCGAGGACCCCGAAGCCGTCGCCCGGCTCCTGATGACCCAGGGTCAAGACGTGTCCGCGCAGGTGCTCAAGGCGATGCTGACCATCGTCTACGGACTCTTCGACGGGAAACTGCCGATCGGTTGAGTCCGCGAGGGTGCGCCGGGGGAGTGGGTCCGCGAAAAGTGGTCCGACCTGCCGATCCGCCGATCGGCTGAGGTCCGCGGCGGCGGACGGCTAACCTCGCGTCATGGGTCTCAAAGAGCTGCTGTTCATGGACACCCCGGTGCCGTCGCTGCGCGGCCGCAAGGTCCTCGTCACGGGTGCGGCGAGCGGAATCGGCAGGGCGACCGCCCAGGCCGCCGCCGCCCGGGGCGCCGAACTCGTGCTCACCGACCTGCATGCCGACCAGCTCGACGAGGTCGTCGCGGCCATCACCGCGGCGGATGGAACGGTCCTCTACCACGTTGCGGGCGACGTCTCGGATTACGACTGGGTGGCCGGTTTCGCCAGGCAGGTCGACGCCGAGGTCGGGGTCATGGATGTGGTGATGAACATCGCGGGGATCTCGGCGTGGGGGACGGTGGAGAACCTGGAACACCGCCACTGGCGAAAACTGGTCGACGTCAACCTGATGGGACCGATCCACGTCATCGAGTGTTTCGTGCCGCAGATGATCCGGCGGGGCCGTGGCGGTCACCTCGTCAACGTGTCGTCGGCCGCGGGGTTGTTGGCCCTGCCGTGGCACGCCGCCTACAGCGCCAGCAAATTCGGTCTGCGCGGGGTGTCCGAAGTGCTGCGATTCGATCTGCGGCGCCACGGTATCGGGGTGTCCCTGGTGTGTCCCGGCGGGGTCGACACGCCACTGGTGGACTCCGTCGAGATCGTCGGTATCGATCGTGAGAACCCCCGGGTCAAGGCCGCCATCAACGGTTTCCACAAGGTCGCGGTGTCGCCGGACGTCGCAGCGGCGGCGATCCTGAAGGGAATCCGCAAGAACCGCTTTCTGGTCTACACCTCGTTCGACATCCGCTTCGGCTACTGGTGGGCACGAAAGTTCGCGCTGCCCTACGAGATCGCCATGCGCGTGGCCAACGATCGTTTCGACCGGCTCGCGCGGGTGAGCGGCAAGGGCCTCGAGGCACGAGCTGCCGACGAGCACTCTCCCCGGTGAGCCCAGGCTTCGCCAAGACTCTGCGGGAGAGTGGTCCGCCGGGCGGCCACCCTGATTTCTTCGCGGCCGAGGCCGCCGGCCTGCGCTGGCTCTCGGAGTCGGGAGCGCCTGTCGTGCAGGTGATCTCGGTGAACTCAGACTCCATCGAGCTGGAACGCCTCGAGCGCGGCCGCCCCGCGCCCGCGGCGGCAAGGGATTTCGGGGTTGCTCTGGCGGGGATGCACGACGCCGGCGCCCCACAGTTCGGTTCTCCGCCTGCCGATTCGGGAGGAACGCCATTTCGAGGTCAGCTCTTCATCGGTAGGCGGGAGCTGAGTTCTGTCGAATACCGGTCGTGGGGCGAGTTCTACGCGCGTGAGCGGGTGGAACCGTATCTGGTCCCGGCCCGCGAGGCCGGAAACCTCACCACCGCCGACGAGGACGCGGTCCGCGACGCGTGCGCCCTGATCGCCGACGGCGTGTTCGACGACGACGACGGACCGGCACGCATCCACGGCGATCTCTGGAACGGCAACGTCATGTGGACTCCGCGGGGTGTCGTGATGATCGACCCGGCCGCGCACGGCGGTCACCGGGAGACCGATCTCGCGATGATGGCGCTGTTCGGGTGTCCGCACCTCGACTCGATTCTCGCCGGTTACCGGGACGTCCACCCGCTCGTGCCCGGGTGGCAGGACCGCGTCGACGTCCACCAATTGCATCCGCTGGCCGTGCACGCCGCCGGCCATGGTCCCGGATACGGTTCGTCGCTGGGCCGGGCAGCACGGGCATCCTCAGCGCTCGCGCGGGGATGACGCACCCCATAATCGTCGGCGTGACTCCTAACGGCATGCCCCGCAACAGTGTGCTCGTCGTCTCGGCGACGCGGGCCGAGGCCAGACATGTGCCACCCGGAACACGGGTGCTCGTGACCGGCATCGGCAAGGTGCGGGCGACGATGGCGCTGAGCCGGGAACTCGCCCGCGGCGCACCGGTGTCGGAAGTGATCAACATCGGTACGGCGGGTGCCCTGCGCGACGGTGTGACCGGCGATGCCGACCTGGGTCTGTTCCTGCCGTCGGAGGTGCTCGAGCACGACATCAGCAGCACCGAGCTGCGGGCGATGGGTTATGAGATGACCGATCGATGGGCACTGCCCGACGGCGACGGAACCGTCCTGGCATCCGGCGACACCTTCGTCGCCGATCCGGTTCGTCGGCGGGAGCTCGCCGAACACGCTCACCTCGTCGACATGGAGGGGTGCGCGGTCGCCCATGTGGGTGCCGAGTTCGGCGTACCCTGCCGCCTGGTCAAGGCGGTCACCGACAATGCCGACGAAGGCGCGATGGACTGGCCCGGGCTCGTCGACGCCGCGGCGCGTCGGCTGGGACGGTGGCTGGAGCTCAACGTCGAGCGGTGAGACCTCAGGACCGGGTGTCGGCGACTCCGGCCGGGGGGATGTCGGTCGCCGACTCGTAGGCCGGGATGTCCGAACGTCGTGGTGCGGCGGGCGAGGCGTCCGACGGGGT
This sequence comes from Gordonia sp. NPDC058843, assembly GCF_042743165.1. Taxonomy (NCBI): domain Bacteria; kingdom Bacillati; phylum Actinomycetota; class Actinomycetes; order Mycobacteriales; family Gordoniaceae; genus Gordonia; species Gordonia sp. NPDC058843. The sequence continues at coordinate 49,992 of NZ_JBHYNC010000025.1, read as the reverse complement.
GAGGTCCGGAGCGCCGAGATCTGCCACCGTCGGCCGCGTCGCGCCCGAAGCAGTGCGAGGAGCACTCGCCGAGCGCGGGGTCGGAGACGGCCGGTCCGAGGGGACGCCGGCACGGGGCTTGCGCCGCGATCCCGATTCCGCTGCCTGCGCCTTGGGCGGCGTCTTCGGGGCCGGGGTCCTCGTAGCGGCAGACTTCGCCGCCGGCGGAGCCGACGACTGGGCCTGCTCGGTCGGTCGGGGCTTCTCGGCGCGCGATGCCGACGGTGCATCGGTGTTCGATCCGGGAGCGCCGGCGCCCGCGGCGCCCTTGGCTCGGCGATGCGATGTCGCGCGAGCGCGCGGGCGGTCGGTCCCGCTGCCGGTGGTGGCTCTGTTGGTCGACTCCCGGTCGGCCTTGTCGCGGTCGGGGGTCCGGCGTTTCGCGGACTCGGCGGCATCGCGGGTCAGGAACCACCGGGCGAGCACGAGCGCGAGCGTGACCAGGAACGTCGTCAACATCCAGGGGAAGTCGGCGGCGATGGGCAGCAGGACGTTGAAGATGAGACTCTTCAGCCCCGACGACGCCTGCTCGGAATTGAGGCCGTACAGGGTGACGATGCTGACGAAGAAGGCGATGAGCGGGGGCTGCGCGGCGGCGGTGAACAGCGCACGGCGACGCACGGCCAGCGCAGCGATCACACAGCCGACGAGGTAGCAGAACTTGAAGATCGATCCGAGCGACTCGTTGCTGCCGGCATCGATCGCCGCGCCGAGGCCCGTGATCCCGGTTCCCAGGAGGACGGCGCCCCACCACGGCACGCCGCGGACCGCGGGCAGTACCGACTGCTGGTCCAGCGGTACCGCGGTTTGGAGACGTTGCGGGGAAGACACATGGTCACGGTACCGGTTCGTCGACGGAATTCGTTCCACCCCCGGGCCGGGGCGTCGGGGCCGGCTCCGGCGTCGTCCCAGGTGTGACCGCCGAGCCCGCAGCGCGGCAGGTGTCGTGGATCACCGGGGGCCGCGGGGCGTCGGGGACGTCGCCGAGGGCGTCGAGTTCGGCCAGTCGGCGCGCGGTGACGCCGAGGCGGCTGTCCACCGAACCGATCGTCGAGTTGTAGGCGTCGACCGTGCGCTGCAGCGAGGTGCCGAGCGTGCCGAGGTGACCGAGGACCCCGGCGAGGCGTTGGTGGAGCTGCAGACCGAGGTCGTGGATCACCGCGGCGTCGCGGGCCATCGCATCGTGGCGCCAACCGAGCGCGACGGTACGCAACAGGGCGATGAGCGTGGTCGGGGTGGCGATGACCACGTTGCGGGCGAAGCCGAACTCGAGCAGATCCGGATCGGTACGCGCGGCGGCCTCCAGCACGACGTCACCGGGTAGGAACAGCACCACCATCTCCGGCGTGTTGTCGAAAGCCGACCAATAGGACTTCGCGGACAGCCGGGCGATGTGCGCGCGCAACGCGCGGGCATGCTCGCCGATGAGTTTGTCGCGTGCGGATGTGTCGGTGGCCTCGGCCGCTCGCAGGTAGGCGTCGAGTGGCACCTTGGCGTCGACGATGATGTCGCGGCCACCGGCGAGGTGGACGACGAGATCCGGACGCAGTGTGGTGCCACCGCGGCTCCCCGAACCGTTGGCGGCGGACGTGTCCGTGACCGACACCTGCGTGCTGAAGTCACAGTGCTTGGTCATGCCTGCGAGCTCGACCACCCGCTCGAGCTGGACCTCACCCCACCGGCCGCGTGCGTGCGGACTGTGCAGCGCGTTGGCCAGCTGCCGGGTCTGGTCGTTCAGCGCGATCGATGCCGAGTGGATGCCGCGCACCTGTTCGGTCAGGCCCGCGTAGGCGCCGATCCGGTTGTTCTCGACCCGGCGCAGTTCGTCGGCGAGCTGCGCCAGGTTGGCGCGTAGCGGCTCGACGATGTGGGCGACCGAACTGCCGATCGCCGACGACTGCCGCCGGGCCGCGTCCTCCGTGGCCCACGACAGCGAGGACGCAACGTCCTCCCGGCCGGCGCGCAGCATCTCCACCTCGGCGCGGGCGGCCGCCACGGTCGCGGCGCTGCGGGCGGCGTGCGCCCACCAGCCCAGCGCGATCCCGAGGACGAGGCCGACGACGAGCGAGAGCGCAGCAGCAGTCATGTCGTCGATGGTGTCGGACACCTCCGACAAGTCCGTCCGCGCGACCGCCGGCGTCGAGCGATCAGGTCCCGTCGGCCTGGGGTCGGGCGCCCGCCTCGAAGTCGAGCAGCCACTGCTTCGTCGGCAGTCCGTATCGGAAGCCACCGAGTGTGCCGTCGCTGCGCTTCACCCGGTGGCACGGCACGAAGAGGGCGGCCGCGTTGCGAGCGCACGCCGCTGCAGCGGCCCGGACCGCGGCGGGCTGGCCTGCCAGCTCGGCGAAACGGGTATACGTGACCGGGTGTCCGGCCTCGACCTCACGCAGGGCATCCCAGGCCGGGCCGAGAAAAGCTCCGCCGGAGCGTTGCACGACGGCGATCCGCGACGGCGCGGCGAGGTCGCCGTCGTAATAGGCCGACACCGCGTCGGTGATGGGGCCCAGCCCGGTCGACGGCTGAAGTGACTCCGGCCGCAGATCGCGGTGCACGAGTGCGATGAGATAGGCGGGGTCGTCGGTCCACCCGGAGGCCAGGACACGATGGTCGGCGTCGGCGACGACGGTGAACGGACCGTTGGGCGTCGCGACGGTGGCGAACTCGCCCACTGTCGTTGTGGGACCGCTTGTTTCGAGGGTGTTCGGGTCAGGGATGGTGGTCGGTGCGGACATGTCGCTCCTTGTGATCGGGAGGGCTGGGATCGGTACGGGGTTGACGGTCGTCGGATGTCAGCTCGTCACACGATCTGTCCGGCGGCGTCGAGTCGGTGTCGCCACAGGTGCATGGTCGCGTACGAGCGCCACGGTGCCCAGTGCTGTGTGTCCCGCAGATCGACACCGAGGTCGGCGGCTGCTCGGACGACGACGAGGTCATTCGTGAGCAGGACGTCGGGATCGCCGGTGACTCGCATCGTGACGATGTCGGCGGTCCAGGGGCCGATGCCGGGCAACTCCAGAAGCTGGGCACGAAGATCAGACGCATCGACCCCTACGTGCGGTTCCACCCGACCTTCGGCGAGTGCTTCGGCGACCCCGATCACGGCGTCGATGCGACGTCTCGGGCCGCGCAGGACCTCATGCCCGCGAGCGGCGATTACGTCGGGCGTCGGAAAGGATCTCGACGCGGGCTCGCCGGCCGACCCGGCCCCCTCGGTCGGGGTTCCGTCCGACGACACGGGGAACGATTCGCCGACTGGTTCACCGAGGACGTCGACGAGCCGGTCGATCTGGTTGCGGGCGGCGGCGAGGCTGACCTGCTGACCGAGCATGGTGCGGATGATCGTCTCGGCCGGGTCGAGACTGCCCGGCGCGCGAAGTCCGGGAGCTCGGTTCACGAGTCGCCGCATCGTGTCGTCCCCGGCCAGCGCGTCCTGCGCGGCGGTGATGTCGGCGTCGAGGTCGAGCATGCGGCGAATCCGGTTGACCGCGACGCCCAGATCGCGCATGTCGAGTCCGCGGAGCGCGACGAGAGCGTGATCGTCCCGCGGCTCCACCTCCACCGAGGCCGTGCGGTGCGGCAGCGCGAGAATCCGACGGTAACGCCAGCCGTAGGGACTGTCCGGGGCGTCGACGACGGATTCGACCCCTGCCGCGGCGTGTGCGTCCAGGAACCACCGCATCCACGGCCACCGATACGGTGCGCGGAAGGGCAGTCGCAGGGTGACGCTTCCCGGAGCCGAATCGGTGCCGATCGAGTTCGCCCTCCGGGTGGGCAGGCGTCGGAGCTCTGTCGGGTTGAGCCCGTAGACCGCGCGGACGGTGTCGTTGAACTGGCGCACGCTCGCGAACCCGGCGGCGAAAGCGATGTCGGTCATCGGCATCGTCGTGCACTGGATGAGCACTCGGGCGTTGGTGGCTCGATGGGCTCGGGCGAGCGCGAGTGGCCCCGCACCCAGGTGTCGGGTCAGCACGCGGGTGAGATGTCGGGGTGAGTACCGCAGGCGCGCGGCGAGCCCGTCGACTCCTTCGCGTTCGACCACCCCGTCGGCGATGAGCCGCATCGCTCGAGCCGACATGTCGGCGTTGATGTTCCACAGCGGGGAGCCGGGTACGGCATCGGGAGCGCACCGCCGGCAGGCGCGGAAGCCCTGCTGCTGGGCGGCCGCGGCGGTGAGGACGAACGCGACGTTGGCGGGTCGGGGCGTCTGTGCCGGGCACGACGGGCGGCAGTAGATGCCGGTCGTGCGGACCGTCACGAAGAACTGTCCGTCGAAGCGGGCATCACGGGCCTGCACTGCGCGGTAACACCGGTCGAAGTCCGGCGCGAAACCCCCGGTGTCGGGTTCTGTTGCGGTGCCTGTGGTCACCCGTCCACTGTGTCACCCGGCGGCCATCCGGTCTGGCGGGAATCGGACATCGCGGCAGCCGTCCCACCGAGCGGGCGAAAAGTGTGATCTGGGTTACATCCATGTGGCACCATGGCGCCATGACCACCCGGTTCGATGGCCGCCGCAGAAGTCGGCACGACGACCTTCCCCTCGCCGGACTCCCCGCGTGGGGTCTGGAGATGATGATGGGCCTCTACGGCCCGGAGACGATCCGGCGTGCCTGCGCCGAGGAGTCCGAGCTCGGTGTCGAGGCCTCGCCGGGAGCGCTGGTCGCCGGGCACGCACCCCCTGCTGCCGTCCCGATCACGGCGCGACCGGGCGCGGGACCGGACGGTCGCGAGGACACCCCGGCGGTCTTCAACCAGGTCGACGCCGAACTGGAGGCGATCAACTCACTGGTGCGTTACCTCGGACGGAAGCTCCGCCGCCGCTGATCCCGCCGCGTACGGATCACCTGTTCGTACGACCGTCGCCCCGTCGATGTCGCATTGTCACGCCGATGTGTGAGGATCCTCAGGTGACCGACAGCCCGGACGATCAGCGCGCGGACACCACGTCCGCCGACGCGAGACAAGACACCAGCACGATCGGTGCCGACGCCGTCCTAGGCGGCGACGCGGTGCTCGGCGGCGGCGAGAAGACGTATCCGACGCGCGCGCAGGTGATGATGGCCGGCTTGCGCTCCTGCGCGACGGTAGGCCTCCAGATCGTGCTCGTGGCCGCTGCCCTCTGGGTGCTGTTCTGGTTGCTGGCGAAGTTCTGGGTGATCTTGCTGCCCATCTTGCTGGCGATCATCGCGTGCACCATCCTGTGGCCGCCGGTGCGGTGGATGCGCAACCACGGGATACCGGCCGCTGCCGCGTCGTTGCTGATGATGCTGATCGGGCTCGGTGTGCTCGGCGGTGTGATCGGCCTGATCGTGCCGTCGGTCGTCGACCAGGCCCCAGAACTCGCGAGTCGCGCGACCGACGGCGTCCGGCACCTGCAGGACTGGGTGCAGGGGCCGCCTCTCAATGTCGACGACAAGCAACTCGACAACATGGTCGACACGATCACCGGTCGCCTGCAGTCGAGCGCGTCGGTCATCGCGGCAGGTGTGTTCAGCGGCGTCGGGACGGCCACCTCACTTCTCATCACGATGTTCACCTCCCTCGTGCTGGTGTTCTTCTTCCTCAAGGACGGCCCGAAGTTCGTGCCGTGGCTCGACCGCACTGTCGGCCGCCCGTCGGGCAACCACCTCGGCGAGGTGCTGACCCGCATGTGGAACAGCCTGGGTGGCTTCATCCGGACACAGGCGATCGTCAGCTTCGTCGACGCCGCACTCATCGGTCTGGGTCTGTTCATCCTGGGAGTACCGCTGGCCGGGGTGCTGGTGGTCATCACCTTCCTGGGTGGCTTCATCCCCATCGTCGGTGCGTTCGTCGCCGGTGCGTTGGCGGTGTTGATCGCCCTGGTGTCCAACGGACTGACCACCGCGCTCATCGTTCTCGGCATCATCCTCGCGGTGCAGCAACTCGAGGGGAACGTGTTGCAGCCGTGGCTGCAGGCCAAGTCGATGGACCTGCACGCGGTGATCGTGCTTCTGTCGGTCACGCTCGGCGGCACCCTCTTCGGCATCACGGGCGCGTTCCTCGCGGTGCCCGCGGTGGCCTCCCTGGCCGTGGTCCTGCGCTACCTGAACGAGCAGATCGCCGAGCGCGCCGGGGAATCGCTGCCGCCGCCGAACACCCCGGTGACGTCGCAGGTAGGTGTCCCGGACAAGGATCCACCGGAGGAGCGGAAGAACCCGGTGAAGGGGCTGCTGGACCGCGACTGACCCGCCGGGCCGACGCCCCGACGGTCTCCGCCTTGCCTGCCGATAGACTGGGCGCCCGTGAGTCTCACCCTGGGAATCGTCGGCCTGCCCAACGTCGGTAAGTCGACCCTGTTCAATGCCCTGACCCGTAACGACGTCCTCGCGGCGAACTACCCGTTCGCCACCATCGAGCCGAACGTCGGCGTGGTCGAACTACCCGACAGCCGGCTCGGCCGCCTCGCCGAGATCTTCGGCAGCGAGCGGATTCTGCCCGCCACGGTGTCCTTCGTCGACATCGCCGGCATCGTCAAGGGCGCGTCGGAGGGTGAGGGGATGGGCAACCAGTTCCTGGCCAACATCCGCGAAGCCGACGCCATCTGCCAGGTCGTGCGAGTCTTCGACGACGGCGACGTCGTCCACGTCGACGGTCGTGTCGACCCCTTCGCCGACATCGAAGTCATCGAGACCGAGCTGATCCTGGCCGACATGCAGACCCTGGAAAAGGCCATCCCGCGTCTGGAGAAAGACGCGCGTAAGAACAAGGACCTGGCCGAGACGCTTGCCGCCGCGAAGACGGCGCAGGAGATCCTCGACACCGGTAAAACCCTGTTCTCGCAGCAGGATTCGTTCGACCTGTCATCGGTACGCGAGCTGCACCTGATGACCGCGAAGCCGTTCCTCTACGTCTTCAACTCCGACGAGGGAGTCCTGACCGACGACGCCCGCAAGGCCGAGTTGCGCGCCGCCGTCGCACCCGCGGACGCGGTCTTCCTCGACGCCAAGGTCGAAAGTGAACTCCTCGAACTCGACGAGGAGGACGCCCAGGAACTGCTCGACTCCATCGGACAGGACGAGCCGGGCCTGACGTCGTTGGCGCGCGCCGGTTTTCACACCCTCGGACTACAGACCTACCTCACGGCCGGCCCCAAGGAATCCCGCGCCTGGACCATCCACCAGGGCGACACCGCGCCCAAGGCAGCCGGTGTCATCCACACCGACTTCGAAAAGGGCTTCATCAAGGCCGAGATCGTGTCCTTCGACGACCTCGACGCCGCCGGATCGATGGCTGCGGCCAAGTCGGCAGGCAAGGTGCGCATGGAGGGCAAGGACTACGTCATGAAGGACGGCGACGTGGTCGAGTTCCGATTCAACGTCTGACGAGCGATGACTTCCGTCGCGTCGAACGAGGAGCTCTACCTCGCGGGTGGCTGCCTGTGGGGAGTGCAGGCCTTCGTCGCGACGCTGCCGGGGGTGACGTTCACCGAGGCAGGCCGGGCGAACGGAACGAGCCAGTCCCTCGGCGGTGACTACGACGGGTACGCCGAGTGTGTCCGGACCCGGTTCGATCCGACCGTGGTGAGCGTCGAGCAGCTGATGACATATCTGTTCGAGATCATCGACCCGTACAGCGTGAACAGGCAGGGCCCCGATGTCGGCGAGAAGTACCGCACCGGCGTGTACTCCGAGGACCCTGAGCACCTCGACCGGGCGCGAGCCTTCCTCGGCGCGCGGGTAGACGCGGATCGCATCGCCGTCGAGGTGCAACCGCTGACCAACTATGTGCGCAGCGCCGACGAGCACCAGGATCGGCTCGCATGTATTCCCGAGAGTGCGTGTCACCTTCCGCAGGAATTAGTGGCGAAGTACCGCGCCTGACGAAGCGACCGACAGACCTCAACTCGACAGCCAGACCTCGATCGAAGTCCATCGGTCGAGATGAGGTTCGCCGGTCGGTCGTATTCGGCAAGCGCGCCCACCAGCGTGACCGCCATGCTGCAGACCCCGGACGGGCACGGGCGCCTCGAACTCTTCGAGTACATCCACCCGGGTCACGGGTTCTGACCGAAGGGGTTGCCGCCGAACGGCAACGGGGAGCCACCCGATCCGCTGCCGGACTCCGGCACCGTCGTCTCCTGCTCGTCGACGGCACTGCCGAGCTTCACCTCGACCGTGCGCGTATCCGAACCCGAACCGACGGTCACCGGCACCGTCTCGCCGGGCTTGTGGGTGAGGATCTGCGCCATGAGATCGGCGTAGTCGGCGACGGCGGTGTCCCCGATCTTGGTGATCACATCGCCCTGCCGGATTCCCGCAGCCGCGGCGGGACCGCCACGCTGCACCGATGAGACCGTCGCGCCCTCGGTCCGGTCGCCGGCCGACAGCGAACCCGACACACCCAGAACAGGTTTGGTGGCCTTGCCGTCCTGCAGCAGCTGATTCGCGATGCGTTTGGCGGTGTTGATCGGGATCGCGAAGCCCAGCCCGAAGGACTGCGGTCCGCCCGTCGCTGCCTGACCGGTGTCGACCGCCGAGTTGACCGCGATCACCTGCCCCTGCAGATTCACCAGTGGCCCACCGGAATTGCCCGGGTTGATGGGCGTGTCGGTCTGGAGGCCGTTGTACACGGTGAGTGACGAACCGCTCTCGTCCCCGGCGGTCACCGTGCGCGACAGTGCGCTGACGATCCCGGAGGTCACCGTGTTGGACAGGCTGTCCGGGCTACCGACGGCCACCACCTGCTGGCCCACCTTGAGCGCGTCGGAATCGCCGAGCGTCGCCGGGGTCAGTCCCGACGCGCCCTCGAGCTTGATCACCGCCAGGTCGTAAGACGGCGCATTGCCGGTGACGGTGGCGTTGTGCTGGTGTCCGTCGCCGGTGGTGACGACGATCGTGCTCCCGGCGCCCGCACCGGCGACGACGTGATGGTTGGTCAGGACGTACCCGTCCGGGGACAGGACGATGCCGCTGCCCACGGCCGTGCCGTTCGCGGTCTGCACCTTGATGTCCGCCGTCGACTTCGACGCCACGCTCGCGGCGTAGGTCACCGAACCGGGTTGCGCATCAGCGGCATTGGCCGCCGCGGCCGGCTGCGAGCTGAGCACCGGGACCGATGCGGCGTCGTGCCCGAGCAGTGCACTGCCGCCGATGCCCACCGCGCCGCCGAGAAGTCCGGCGAGGAGTGCGGTGACGATGATCGGCTTGGTCACCCCGGCGCGTGGTCGCGGCATCGGTGGTTGCGACATCGGTGCGTGCGGCGGCGGGGCCTGCTGGTTCATCATCCAGGGCCCGGGCGGCTGCGCAGGACCGCGGGGCGGCACAAAGGGTTCGGTGATCGGATCGTGGTCGTCGGGGGTCTGTGGCTCGGGGTTCTGGGGCATGGGGGTCTGAGGCGTGTTCACGGCACCACGATGCCCGCGCCTCATGTGAACAGGGCTACAGATAACCTGCGGATTTCCTGACAAGCTCGACGCGGACTCTCAGGTGTTTCTGACCTGCGGACAATGGATTCCGCGGTGTTGTTCGCGCGCGAAAAACCTGTTGTCCACCGAATGGGTTCCCACGGTAGGGTGATCCGCCGATCACCCGGCACCGACGCAACTCCTGAGGGCAGTGCCATTTTCATCGACCACGTAACCGTCGCAGATCTCGACGATGCGGCTCGCACTCTCACCGCCGCTTTTGACGCCTATCCCTGGACACGATGGTCCATCCCTGCCGATGGGTACCGGGATCGGCTGCAACGACTTCAACGGATGTACCTGGGGTACGCCTTCGATCACGGCATCGTGCTGGCCACCCAGGATCTGTCTGGTGTGATCGCGCTGCTGCCCCCGGATGCGCCGGAGCCCGACGAACAGTTCCACGAAGCGGTGGCACGATTGCACGGCGACCGACTGGCCGCGGTCGCCGGTGCTCACACCCCTGCGCCTCCGGAGGGCACCTGGAGCCTGGCGACGCTCGGCGTCCACCCGGACAGCCAGGGAAAGGGTTTGGGAAGCGCGCTGGTCCGTGCCGGGTTGGGCGTCGTCGACGAGACGGACCCACCGGGTGCGCGAGTCGCGCTCGAGACCTCGGACGATCGTAACGTGCAGATCTATGAGCGAGCCGGATTCATGGTCACCGCAACGACTCCGGTGGACGCGGGGCTCGTCGTGCACTCGATGCTCCGCGAGCCGGGTGGCGACGGGTTGTCAACGACCGGTTGAGACCGCTGCTACCGTTCCCCGCGTGGCAGCGGACTTCGAACTGACCGATGACGACCTGCGGGTCGTCGTGCGGTATGCCACCGGTTGGGCTGAAGAAGTGCTACCGGTTTTCGAGCGCGTTCGACCCGACGACGCGCGCCCTCGCGCGGCCATCGAGGCGGCCCGGCAATTCACCGGCGGGGCACGCAGATCTGCGCTTCAGCGGACAGCGGCCTTCGCCGCGCACCGTGCCGCGAAGACCGCGCCGTCGGAGGCCGCGCGACTGGCCGCGCAAGCCGCGGGCGACGCCGCGGCGGCCGCATATCTGCATCCGATCGCGAAAGCACATCAGGTGGGACACATTCTGCGGGCCCCGGCCAACTGGGCCTACATCGCCGAACTCGAGAGCGGCGGCGACCCCGCGGTCGGGAACGCGATGACCGAGACCGTGTGCAAACGGACGCCGCCGGAACTGGTCGAGGTGCTGAGCCGGTATCCGCAACCCAGTGGCGGGGCCTCGCGCGTCGCTGTGCTGATGGCCGATCTCGACAACCGGTTGCGTGGGACGAGTCCACGCTTCGAGTGGGACGCCTGACTGAGACGAATGGCCGCTCGGTGTCACTCAAAAGCTCTGTGCGGGAACGGATTTTGTCGCTCATTCGCGTGACAAACGAATCGCGTCATGGGAGGGTGTGCCTGGCCGATGAGTGCAATCCGATTCACCGGCCTTCGGAGTTGTCACATGTCGAAAGGTCTCCAGTGTCCTCGTCTGAACTCGGTCTCACCATGTTGTTCGCTTTCATCGGTCCGCTCCTGGCGCTGTACGCCAACGGCAGCTAGCGCGTAGGGGTCTCGCGGACCCCGTGATCTCCGCCGGCCGCACGGATTCGCTGTGTCACCCCGTGCGGCCGGCGGCGCCCGGGACACGCGGCGACGTTCCCGGTGAAAGTTGCACATCGCGCGCTGGTCGTCGTCGATACTGCATCGGTGACTCTTTCCAGACGAACCGTCCTCTCGCCGGCGATCGTGGTGCTGCTCGCAGTGGCCGGATTGCTCGTACCGACGCAGGCGAGCAGCAGCGCCGCCCCCACGGGCTGGCGGTACACGATGGTCGCCTTCAGCAATTCGAGTGCGCGCGACATGGATGTGTACGAGTCAACCGACGGACTCGAATACACCATGGTGCGCAAGTCCGCCTATCGGCCGCCGACGGGTTATGTGCGCGATGCGAGCATCTTCCGGCACACCGACGGTTGGTACTACGTGACGTACACGACCGCCGACGGGGCGAGCATCGGGTTCGCCCGCAGCCGTGACCGCGTCAACTGGAACTTCTTGTACAACTGGCCGGTGCCGCTGTGCTGCGCGTTCTTACCGGGCACCGGCGACGGCAGGGGACTCGGGTCGTCGAGCGGGCCCGGTTCCTCCGGGTCGGCGGGATCGAGCGACGGTCCGTCCTTGTCGCCGTTCACGACCAAGGCCTGGGCTCCGGAGTGGTTCGTCGAGGGCGGTCGGGTCAACGTGATCCTGTCGATGTCGACCGGTGGCGGCTTCGTTCCGTATGTGATGACGGCGCTCGATCCCGGGCTGCGAATGTGGAGTCCGCCCATCCCGGTGCTGAGCATCGGTGCCGATCACATCGACACCACGGTCGTCAAGGTCGGTCCGACCTATCACGCGTTCACCAAGAACGAGACGAAGAAGTTCATCCAGCACGGGGTCGCGACGTCGTTGTACGGGCCTTACCGCTTCGTGCCGCCGGGCAATTGGGGACTCCTTGTCGAGGGTCCGGCCGTCATCCAGTTGCCGAACGGTGCCTGGCGCATGTACCTCGACGCCTATCGGAACAACCGGTACCTCTACTCCGACAGCACCGATGGGATGCGTACCTGGTCGCCGGTGAAACAGATCCCCGGCATCTCCGGGACGGTCCGTCACGTCGGGGTCATGCGCGAACGAGCCTGACCGTGAGGCCACGGCCCGGCGTGGGCAGATATCTCATCGCGAGCGTTGGGGCGTCAACCGTCGTGCTCGGTGAGATTCGGCACCGTGCCGAGGCTTCGGCGGCCACCTACTCTCGGTGAAGTCGGGGGTGTTTTGCCCGTTTCTCGAGAGGTCCTGATGAGTACACCTGTCCTGCCCGCCCTGGTCGATGTCACCTGGTTGCGGGAACGTCTGGATGACCCGTCCGTGGTCATCGTCGACGCGACCACCCACCTCCCGATCCCGAAGGAGGGGCCCTACGTCCCGGAGTCGGGCGCGGAGTCCTATCGCGCGGAACACATCCCGGGCGCGGTGTTCGCCGACCTGCTGACCGATTTCGCCGATGCCGCCAGCCCCGAACCCTGGACGGTTCCGTCGTCGGAGCAGTTCGCCTCGGCCGCTTCCGCATTGGGTATCGGCGACGGGGCCACCGTGGTGGTCTACGACCAGCTCGAGGGGTTCTGGGCCACCCGATTGTGGTGGCACCTGCGCCTCGAAGGATTCGACGCCGTGACCGTGCTCGACGGCGGACTGCCGGCCTGGAAGGCTGCCGGCGCCCCGGTGACCGATGCCGAGTCGACCGTCACCCCGCGTGCCTTCAGTGCGACGCGTCGTCCCGAGCTCCTCCGATCGACCGTCGATGTCGCCGCGGCGCTGGATGATCCGTCGACTCTGTTGGTGAACGTTCTCGACGAGGCGACCTATCGTGGTGAAACCACCACGTACGCGCGGCAGGGTCACATTCCCGGGTCGGTGAACCTACCGGTGTTCTCGATCCGTGACGCCGAGACCGGCGACCTCCGGCCGATCGACGAGTTGCGTCGTGAGTTCGAGGCGGCCGGGTTGCTGGCCGCCGACGCCAAGGTCGTCACCTATTGCGGCGGTGGCATCGCGGCCACCGGAATCGCACACGCGCTCGCGCTTGTCGGTCGCGACGACGTCGCGGTGTACGACGGATCGATGACCGCCTGGGCCAACGACCCGTCGCTCCCGCTGGTCACCGGATCCGAACCTCGCTGACGGAGATCAACCGACGGTGATGGCGTCCAGACGCTGCCTGATGAAGTCCCCGGACACCACCGGTTCGAGCCCGGCGCGACGCCCCACGGGCGGAGCGACCGGGCAGACGAGCGCGTCATGGTCGAGCTCGTAGAAGTAGATCAGCGAGACGAGGTCTTCGGCGGGCGCGTCGGATTGTGGTGGGAGGACGCGGTGTCGGCCCGCGGGCCAGCGCCCGGCCGACCAGTATTCGAGGATGTCGCCGATGTTCACGGTCAGTGCCTCTGGGTTCCAGGGTGCATCCGCCCAGCCGGAATGTTCACTGTAGACCTGTAATCCACCGGCGCCCGGTTCGCGGTCGACAATGGTGACGGTGCCGAAGTCGGTGTGCGGTCCGATGCGGAACTGGCCGGGCTCGGGATGTCCGACGTCGTGCAGCGGTGGGTAGTGGTTGATGTTCGACGACCAGGTCGGGTTCGACGCGAGGTCCCGGAACGGGTTGTCCGGGCCGACGAGGCCGAGTGCGGCGGCCATCAGTGCGAGCAGGTCGTCGGACAGTCGCCTCATCTGAGAAGTCCACGCGGTGAACAGCTCCCGGAGTTCGGGTGTCTCCGTCGGCCAGACGTCCGGGGCGAACCAGTATCCGTCGATCTCGGGTATTCCCACCGGCGTCTGCGCACCGGAGGTGAACGACTCCTTCAGATCCGGTGGGGTCTCGGTGCCCTCGGCGAATCCGTTGGCCTCTTTACCCGGCCCGATCCAGCCGCGCCCGCCGACACCGGCGGCGTAGCGCCCCTTGACGTCGGAGGGGAGGGCGAAGAAACGCCGAGCTGCCGCGCGCAAGGATCGCGGCAACTCCGGATCGAGCCCGTGCCCGGTGACGAGTAGGAATCCGGCCTGCTGCAGTGACTCGTCGACGGCGGCGCAGACCCGTTGTGCGGCAGATCCTCCGGAGCGCCACTCGCCGAGGTCGACGGTGAGGACCGGGCTGCCGGTCATGGCTTGGTCTCCGTCGCGTCGGCCGGGGGGATTCCGATGTCCTCGTTCCAGACGGCCGGGTTCGCCGCGATGTACGACGCCATCATCTCGGTGCATCGTTCGTCATCGAGCACGATGACCTCGACCCCGTTGTCGCGCAACCAGTCCTCTCCGCCGTAGAACGAGGTGTGCTCGCCGATGACGACCGTACCGATACCGAACTGACGGACGAGACCCGAGCAGTACCAGCACGGCGACAATGTCGTCACCATGATCGTCGAGGCATAGTCCCGTTGCCGTCCCGCAGCGCGGAACGCATCCGTCTCACCGTGTGCTGACGGGTCGTCGGCCTGCACGCGCCGATTGTGGCCCGCACCGAGCACGGTGCCGTCGGCAGCGAAGAGGGCCGCACCGATCGGGATGCCGCCTTCGTCGAGGCCGCTGCGGGCCTGCCGGTAGGCGACGTCGAGCATCCCGGAGAGGTCCAGCCCGGCGCGGTCGGGGAGCGAGAGCGTCATGGTCTCGAGAGTGCCGCGTGGCGACAGCGGCTGCAACTGACAGATCGTCGTGCTGCGGTCCGCGTGAACGGTGCATAGTGTCTCGAGCATGACGGGCAGTCGACAAGCGGCGAAATCCACCTCGCCGACACTGCGGGAGATCCTCGACAATCAGCTGGCGGCGGCCGAGCCGCGCGTCCTGAGTGGCCGCGAGAGCCTCGACGCGCCGGTGCGGTGGGTGCACTCGAGCGAGATCTATGAGATCGGGCCGTTGCTCACCGGCGGCGAACTGTTGCTGACGACGGGTCTCGGCCTGCGCGGACTCGACGCGGGCACACGCAAACACTACGTCCACGACCTTGCGCAGCGAGGGGTCGCGGCCCTCGCGGTCGAGGTCGGCCGCACCTTCGAGGACGTGCCCGAAGAGATGGTGCGGGCGGGATCGGCAGCGCGGCTGCCGATCATCGAACTGCGCGCGGTCGTCCCCTTCATCGATGTGTGCCGCGCGGTCAACACCGCTATCGCCGCACGCGAGGTCGACGAATTGCGCGTCCGCGCGACGCTCGTGGACGCACTCCACGACGACCTGGCGGCCGGGGCGGGCGTCGCGCCCATGATTGGTCGTGTCGCCCAGATCCTCGGTGCTCCAGTCGTTCTCGTGTCCACGTCCGGCGCCCTGCTGTCGGCGCACGGGGTCGACGACGATTCGGCGGCATGGCGGGTCGTCGATCGAGCCGTGTCCGAGGCCGTGGTCCTCAGCAAGGGACGTCCGATGGCCAGGTTGATAGTGGGGGAGCGTGCCGACGCCCACCCGATCCCGTTCGTCGAGAGCTTGCTGCGTGCGGCTGCCGCTCCCGTGGGGGTCGGCCTGGCCCGTACCGGTGTCCGGGGATCGGCGCTGGCCGCGCGGCTCGTCGAGGATCTCGTGGACGGCAGGCCGATGCGGCCCGCGGATCTGCGCACGCGTCTGGCCGCTGCGGGGGTGTCCCTGGCCGGACACACGGTTGTGGTCCCGCTGGCCGCCGAGGCTCCCGACCCGCGGATGGCCGACGCCGCGGTCGCCGGGGCGGCGCTGGAGTCGGTGGCGCACAGCATCGTCGACGCCACGGTCTATGCGCTCGCCGCGGTGCCGGCCGGCGCCGTCGAGGGCGGCGCGGATCCGGTCGACCAAGTGGTGTCTGCGCTGGTACAGCGGGGCAACCGACTCGGACGTACGACGGTCGTGGTCGGAAGGCCCTGTTCCCTCGACCATCTCGGACCCACCTCGGATGTCGCGGCGGTTCTCACCGAATCACTACGCCGATGCGGGCGGCAACTCGGACCAGCAGCTTCCACCGCAGTGCGCCTCGGGACAGATCGCCGGGTGTTCACCTCTCGCGAACTTCTCGCCGACGACGCCGTCCGGGCGTTCGACCCCGCTATCCGCGCCGAGCTCCGGTTCCTTGTGGAACCACTGGTGTCGCACGATGAACGCTCGTCGTCGGATCTCGTCCGGACCCTGACGGTGCATCTGACCCATGGCTGCAGTGCGACGCGGTCGGCCGCGGCGCTGCACATCGGTCGGCAGAGTCTCTACCAGCGGCTGGAGCGTATCCGGACGCTCCTCGGTTTCGACCCCACCGAGTCGTCGGTCTACGCGTCGATGATGCTCGCGTTGCACTCGGTGACGAGCGAGCATCACCAGTTGTAGTCGAGGAACTTGCCGTCGAAGGTGACGACCACCCGGTCGCCGTTGGGGTCCGACCGTCGTTCGAAACCGATCTTGAAGTTGATGGCGCTCATGATGCCGTCGCCGAACTCCTCGTGGATGAGCTCTTTTAGCGCGGGTCCATAGACGTCGATCGCCTCGTGGAAGCGGTAGATGGTGGGATCGCTCGCCGCCGCATCGTCGGGTGTCCGTGTGGGCTGCTGCCGCAGACTCTCCGCCACACCCTCACCGAGACCCAGCAGTTCCACCACGGCGGTGGCTTTCGCGGCCGGGACCGGATGTTTGCCCAACAGTGCTGCGACAGTCCAGACAAGCGGGGCGTCGATCTTCTCCGCGATCGCCGTCCACGTGAGTCCCTGGCGTATCCGCGCGGCGTTGATCAGTTCTGCGGCATCGATTTTCGGCATGATCGGGGTGGTCATCGTCATCTCCATCGATAGTGTTGGACCACACCCACATTGCCGATCGTCGGGCGCGATGCCAAGTCGAGGCAGTGACATTCGGCAGTGTTCACACGATCGACATGCGCAGAGGGTGCCGGTGACGACACGAGAACTTCACAGGGTGGCGAGGCGAGAGTGAGGGCGGTGTAACAGGGGGACTCGTCGATGACACCGAACGGACATGTGACCTCGGTTCCATGGGGCGCAACAACTGAGGAGTTCGAGGAGAACCACATGTCCTATGTGAAACCGTCCGAATTCGCGGTGAAGATGGTCGACGCCGGCGAGTCCAAGGCGTTCATGTCCACCCGCGACACCCTGATCAGGGCGTTCATGGCCGGCGCGATCCTGGCTCTGGCCGCGGCGTTCGCGGTGACGGTCACCGTGCGAACCGGCGAACCGCTGCTCGGGGCAGTGTTGTTCCCGGTCGGCTTCATTCTGCTGTACCTGATGGGATTCGACCTGCTCACCGGCGTGTTCACGCTGGTGCCGCTGGCGCTGCTCGACAAGCGCCGAGGTGTGACGGTCCGGTCGATGCTGCGCAACTGGGGTCTGGTGTTCCTCGGGAACTTTCTCGGCGCGTTCCTGGTCGCGGTGATGATGGCGGTCATCCTGACCTACGGGTTCAGCGTCGCACCCGACGAGGTGGGGCAGCAGCTCGGCGAGATCGGTCACAGCCGCACCGTCGGTTATGCCGAGCACGGGGCGGCCGGCATGCTGACGCTGTTCATCCGCGGTGTGCTGTGCAACTGGATGGTGTCCACCGGCGTCGTCGCGGCCATGATGTCGACGTCACTGCCCGGCAAGGTGATCGGTATGTGGATGCCCGTCATGGTGTTCTTCTACATGGGTTTCGAGCACTCGATCGTCAACATGTTCCTCTTCCCGTCGGGACTCATGCTGGGCGGTGATTTCTCGATCGCCGACTACCTCGTCTGGAACGAGATCCCCACGGTCATCGGCAATCTCGTCGGCGGTCTCACCTTCGTCGGTCTGACGCTGTACCTGACGCACGTGCGGACCGCCCCGGACCGTCGACCGCCTGCCCACGACGCGACGACCGAGGTCGACGTGGCCGCGCCGGTCCGCACGACCACCTAGCTGACCGACCTCGGATCGCTGGGGTCATCCGAGGCGATGCGATCAGACGGCTGTCGCGGAACCCGGCTGCGCCGGACCGTCGTCCTGCAGGGCGCGGGCGTACCAGGCGCCCAGTCCGAGCAGGATGAGGCCGGTCACGATGAACACGATGACGCGGAAGATCCCGTCGAGGGTGGCGAGGTCGAAGAGGAACAGTTTGGCGATCGCGGCGGCGACGAGGACCAAGCCCCCGGTGACCGCGGCGGTGCGTGCCGCGCCGTTGCGACGCCGGGCGAAGGCGAGTGCTGCCCCGGCGAGAGCCATCCAGCAGGTGGTCGCCAGGACGTGCCCGGCCAGGAATCCGTCGGACCCGCCGACCAGAACGCCGGCCGTCACGCTGATCGCGGTGAGCGTGTACACGACCACCAGTCCGGCGGCGATGTGGGCGGCGCGCGAGACAGTCTCGTCGGTGATGCGCGCCCAGCCCGTTGCCAGGACGAGTGCTCCGGATGCCGCGAACAGGCTTGCGACAACGATTCCGAGGTTTGCGTCGCGTCCGATCAGGTCGGCGTCGGCGAGCACGAACGGCGGCGCCGCGTCGAGCAGGGCGGCGAAACCGATCGCCCAGATGACCGAGCTGCCGGCGAGGAGGACACGCGAGGTCGTCGACCACGTCCGGGCGACGAGACCGGTCACCGTGGCCAGCCCCAGCAGTACGGCGACCGCGACGGCGCCGTCGAAAGACACGAGAACTGCGACGAACAGCAGGAGAAGTGCGGTGGCGGACCAGATCTGGGCGACGGAATCGGGCATGAGACGCGCGGCGGCACCCGAACCCATGAGCCCCGAACCCATGAGTCCCGAGCCGACCAGCACCGTGCCGATCAGAGCGAGGGCGATGGAGATCTGCAGGATGACCGCACCCGGTAGGTGCATCGCCGTACCGGCGAAGAGCGCCGGGACGGTGGTCGCGCTCGCGAGGCCCGCCATCGCTTCGCGGAACTCCGTGGTGGGCATCGTGACCAGTGCGCCGGCAACACCCAGGACGACCACCACGGCGACGGCTGTCGCGAAGACCGGATCGGCGCTCCCGGGCGCGCTCCAGCCGACGAGTCCGAACAGGCCGACCAGGGTGAGTGGGATCGTGGGCGCCGCCAGGCGGACGGCATGCAGCCAGATCCAGTCACGGCCGAGCTGCACCCACGCCGACGCGGCGCAGAGCACCACCATGAATGCGATCAAGGTGGTGTCCAGTCCGCCCGTGAGGACCGGCGCGAGGACGATCAGCGGCACCACGACCAGGAGCCCCAGATGTTCGCTGCGCCACCGATGGGCCAGCACCAGACCACCTGCCGCGACGAGTCCGGCGACGCCGAGGCCCGGGACGATCGGTAGCCACTCGTAGATCTTGGTCGCGGCCAGGACGTCGAGGTAGCCGGCCGCGATGCCGGTGGCGGTCAGGGCGATGGCACCGATCCGGCCATCGGCCCGGCCGCGCAGCCACATTCCACCGGCGACGAGTGCCGCGGCGAGGACCGCGCCGCCGGCGACACGGAACTCCGGTCGGAGGACTCCCGCTTGCGCGGCCAGGACGAGGAGCAGTGCGACGCCGATGAGTGTGACGCCGACGCCGGCGGTGGCGAGGATCTTGCCGATCAATCCGCGCTCGGCCGCCGCGCCGATGCGTTCGGACATCGACGGTCGGGGCGGACGAGGAGGCGGGGTGACCGGCGGGACGACCGGCGATGCGGGCGGACGGTACGACGGCGCGTTCGTCGGACGGGGCATCGGCGGTACGGCGGGGCCCGGCGGCATCGGGGGAGCGGTGGTTCGGTGGGGCTGCGCGAACGGCGGCGCCGTCGGCAGCCAGGGTCGGGACGGGGGGACGAGTGGGGGACTGGCAGCCTGTGGCGGAGCCGACGTCACCGTCGGCCCGGCGACGATGCGCCGGAGTTCTGCGAACTCGGCTGAGACTGTGGACATCTGACGGGCGATGGCGTCGAATTCGGTCGAGATCCGGGCGAGCGTGGCGGTACCCGGATCGCCGCCGAACGTGCTGCTGGATGAGGTCATGGTTCGACGATGACCGCTCACGTCCGCGCGTGGATGAGTAGTCCTACCCAGAAGGCGTGGGGAGTTCGTGCGACGGTGCGTGTGTCCACTGCATCGAGGTGACGCCGGGCTGCGCCGACGGACCACAGCCGACGGTTACTGTTGTGCCCATGCCTGCGCAACGGGTGCGAATCGACAAGACCACGCCGCAGGTCTATCGGAAGCTGATCGCGGTGTCGACCGAGGTCGCCGCGGCCGCCGAGTCGATCGGGCTGAGTCGGTCACTCGTCGAGCTGGTGAATCTGCGGTGCTCGCAGATCAACGGCTGTGCCTATTGCATGGATCTCCACGCACAACTGGGCCGTTCCGCGGGTCTGTCGACGCAGCAGATCGACGTCATCGCCGGGTGGCGCGACGCGCCCGACCTCTTCGACGATGTCGAACAGGCCGCACTGGAGATCGCCGAACTGGTCACCGAGCTACCCGCGCACGACGCCGCCGATCTCGCCTACGACCGGGCGACCGACATCCTCGACACGGAGCAGACCGCGGTGCTGATCTGGGCGGCAGTGACCATCAACGCGTTCAACCGGATGTCCATCGTGAGCGGATACCGCCCACGGCCCGGCGCATCGCCCCGGAAGTCGGCGGCTCCGTTCACGCGAAGCGCGAACGGCTGACCGGTCGCCGTCGTCGACTCACCGTCCTTTCCGGGCGAAGACCCAGCCGGCCGCGGCGAGTGACACCAGCGTGATCGCCCCGCACCACGCGAGTCCGGTTGCAGACTGCGACCCCAGGTCGTGCACCGGTGACCCGCCGGTGCCCACACCGACGAGCAGGGCCCGTATCGATTCGATGACCGGGGTGACCGGCTGCGTCTCGGCGAAGCCGCGCAGCCACGTCGGCATCGTCTCCGGTGGCACGAATGCGCTCGACACATAGGGCAGGAAGAGCATGACGAAGCCGAAACTGCCTGCCGCGGCGGGTGTTCGTACCGACACCCCGATGAATGCGGCCAGGCAGGTGATCGCCAGAACATAGGCGAGGACGATCCCGGCAGCAGCGAGCCACTCGGCAGGCGATGCCGAGGGCCGGAAACCGATGGCCACCGCGACGATCAGGACGACCGCGGTGGACACGGAGTTCTTCACCAGACTGGCCGCGACATGTCCGAACACCACGGTCACACCGACGATGGGCATCGACCGGAAGCGGTCGATGATGCCGCCGTTCATGTCGGTGGCCACCGCCAGTGCGGTGTTGGACGCGCCGTAACCCGCGCACAGCAGGATGACTCCGGGGGTCGCATAGGTGATGTAGTCGGTACCCACGGACATGGCGCCGCCGAACACGTAGACGAACATCAGCATGATGGCGATCGGCAGGATGAGGGCGAGGAGCAACTCGTCGGGATCGCGGCTCATCATGCGCACCGACCGCGAGAACATCGTGGTCGCGTCGATCCGGAGGTGGCGAAGCCGCCTCGACGACGCGTCGTGGACCGGCGGGGCGTCGACGCTCATGCCGCGACCTCCTTGCCGGTCACCGGGACCGCCGGCCGGCCGGTCGAGGCCAGGAACACGTCGTCCAGTGTGGGAGAACGTAATTCCCAGGCGTCGACGGTGACCGTGGAGTGTTCCACGGCATCGAGGACCGCGCGCGTATGGGACAACGAGCGGTCGGTCGGGATGCGAACGGTGGTCGCCTGGACCGAGGGCCCGAAGCCGTTCAGGTCGCGGGCGAGCGCCGCCGCTTCGGCTGCGGTCGGCACGACGAACTCGAGTGCGGCCTCGCCGACGCGGCGTTTCAGGTCGTCCGGCGTGCCCGAGGTCCCGATCCGGCCGCCGCTGATGAGGGCCACGCGGTCGGCCAGGCGGTCTGCTTCCTCGAGGTATTGCGTGGTCAGCAACACCGCGGTTCCCTGGGCGACCACATCGTCGATGACCTGCCACAGCATCTGACGACTCCGCGGGTCCAGGCCGGTGGTCGGCTCGTCGAGGAAGAGCACCACCGGCCGATCGAGCAGCCCGGCAGCGAGATCGAGGCGCCGGCGCATGCCCCCGGAGTAGGTCGCCACCAACCGGTCGGCTGCATCGCTGAGATCGAACGCGATCAGCAGTTCGTCGACCCGGTCATCGACGGCCCGCCGGCGATGGTGGGCCAGACGCCCCATCATCGTGAGGTTCTCGCGACCGGTGAGCTTGTCGTCGACGGCAGCATATTGCCCTGTGAGACTGATGATCTCGCGCACCCGACGGCCCTGCGTGGCGACATCGAAACCGCCGACGCGCGCGGTCCCGCCGTCGGGTCGGGTGAGTGTGGACAGGATGCGGACCGTGGTGGTCTTGCCTGCCCCGTTGGGGCCGAGGAGGGCGACGACCTCGCCGGCGCCGACCTCGAGGTCGAGTCCACAGAGCACGGGCACTCGGCTGTCCCCGCTGCCCAGCGACTTGACGAGGCCGACGGCTTCGACGGGAGGAGCGGAGGTGTGGGTGCTGGTCGTCATGGCAATCCGATCTGTGTACGAGAGAAACTGTTTATTGCAGTAACTGCGTACACTAGACGCAGTTTCGTGCATCGGCAAGAGGAGATGAGGGTGCCGTGAGTTCCGAGGACACGCTGAAACGACTGTGGACGGGCGCACGGGAGGGCCGTCGCGGTCCGAAACCGGCGCTCAGTCTCGACCGCATCGTCGACGCCGCCATCGGTATCGCCGACGCCGAGGGCCTCGACGCGGTCTCGATGGCGCGAATCGGCGATGCGCTCGGGTGTTCGTCGATGGCGCTGTATCGCCATGTGTCGGGCAAGAATCAGTTGCTGATCCTGATGCTCGACACCGCGACCGGTGCCCTGACCCTCCCGCCCCGCACCGGGCGTTGGCGAGACGACCTGGTGGCGTGGACCCGCGCGCAGATCGACGGCATCGTGGAGCGCCCCTGGTACCTCGACCTTCCCCTCACCAGTGCGGTTCCCGGACCGAATCGCATGGCCTGGATCGAGGCGGCCTTCGAGATCCTCGACGACTTCGACCTGCCCGGCGACGACCGGTTCGAGATCGTCGGACTGCTTGCGCAGTACGCGTTGTCGGCCAGTCGGGTGGAGATCGAGCATCGTCGCAGCATCGAACACCGAGACGATGGTGACGACCATGACGGTGAGAATGAGAGCGGTGACGACCACGCCGGGGCGTCGTACTTCGAGCAGATTCTGACGAACCTCGCCGATCCCGCCCGGTTCCCGTGCACGGTCGCGGCTCTGGGTTCCCCGCGTTCTCAACCGGTCGACGAGGACTTCGGACTGCAGCTCATCCTGGACGGCATCGCCGCGCACGTCGCCCGATCTTCCTGAGGTCGGGGACGCACCGAGCGCGAACGGATCTGGGCCGACTCGCCGGCGCCGCGTGCGGCATGATGGCATCCATGTCGACTCCGCGATCCATGTCGACTCCGCGCTCCGGCCGGCTTGCTGTCGGCACCCTGGTGTTGCTCACGGTGCTCTACTTCGCGCAGGGTCTGCCCTACGGGTTCTTCAGTCAGGCCATCCCCGTCATCCTCCGCGAAGAGGGTTACTCACTGACCAAGATCAGTGTGTACGGACTGCTGTTCGCGCCGTGGGGCCTGAAATTCCTGTGGGCGCCCTACGTCGACGCCTACGGCACGCGGCGCAGATGGCTGCTGACGCTCCAGTTGTCCTCGGCCGTCGTCGCGCTCGTACTCGCATCCCTCGACCTGTCCGGGACCCTGGTCTGGTTGCTCGTGGGCATCGCGGTCATCAATCTGCTGTCGGCGACCCAGGACATCGCGACCGACGGTCTCGCCGTATCGATGCTCGAGCCGCGTCAGCGCGGTCTGGGCAACGGAATCCAGGTGGGCGCCTACCGAATCGGCATGATCGTCGGCGGTGGTGGGCTTCTCTGGCTGTTCTCTCTCGCCGGCTGGCGTGCCCTCTTCGTCGTGATGTCGGTGCTGCTGTTCGCCTCCACCGTCGGGGTGTGGTTCCTCGCTCGCGACACCGCGCCGCGCCCCGGCGAGGCACCCCCGACACCGCCGAAACCCGCGGCGCCGGTGTTGTTGCTGACGGGCTGGTCGTCCCGGCTCCGACGCCCCGGCGTGATCACGTTCATCCTCGTCGTCGGCGCGTTCAAGTTCGGCAACTCGATGGCGTCGGCGCTCGTCGGTCCGTTCATGTCCGACGTCGGCCTCACGCTCGGCCAGATCGCACTCGTCGAAGGGGCGCTGTCGTCGGCCGGTGCTCTCGGCGGAGCCGCGCTCGGCGGGTGGCTCGCCTACACCTACGGACGGCGGCATGCACTGCTCGTCGGCGGTGTCACCCAGACGCTCAGTCTCGCGCTGTACCTGGTCGCGTCGCTGGGGGTCGGCGGCTTCTGGCTCGTGGTGACGGCCAGTCTCGCCGAGCACATCCTGGGCGGGGCGGCCACCGTCGCGGTGTTCACGCTGATGATGGATGCGTGCCAGAAGGGTTACGAAGGCAGCGACTACACCTTGTTCGCCTGCGCTGTGGTCGGGGTGCAGGGTGCTGCCGGGTTCGCCGCGGGGATCGTGGGCGATCTGTTCGGGTTCCCGGCGATCTTCGCGACCGGCCTGATCCTGTCCGGGCTCGGCTGTCTCATCATGATCCGTGCTCTCGATCGCGGACTCATGAAGCCACTCGAGTAGGGAGCAGTGTGGCCATCGCCTCGTCGACGACCCGGTCGAGATCATCGCCCAGGCTGCCGGCCAGGAATTGTTGGACCAGCTCGGCCATCGCACCGGTGAAGATCGCGGCTCGTACCCGGCTGGTGAGAGGGTCCGTGTCCCGGGCGTCGGCCTCGGCGAACGCCAGGTCGCGGAGCACGCCCTGGGTGGCGGCGCGGCGTTGGGCGAGAACGGGATTGGTCACCCCGGCGGTGAACAGCACGCGGCCGCGACGCGGATCCGAGGACGCGTGACCGAGAACCGCGCGGATTCCCGCGCGGGTGCGTGATCGCACCGAGGCGTCGGCCTCGCTCATCGCCACCTCGACCACCGTGCCGAGCTCGGCGGCGGCGGCGTCGTAGACGGCGCCGAGCAGCTCGTCGGTGTCGGTGAAGCTCTCGTAGAAGTACCGGGTGTTGAAGCCGCAGTATCGGCAGACGGAGCGAACCGACAGCTCGGACTCGGCTCCGACACCCCCGAAGATGTCGAAGGCGGCCGCGATCAGGTTGGATCTGCGCTCTGCGCGCCGATCCGCGAGCGGTACGCCCGCCCATCGGGTCGGTAGGGACATCGTCTCACCATAGACGGCCGTGTCCTGTTCGGACGAGTATCTGGTCACACCCGTATCCAAAGGTCTAGTGTGGATACAACCGTGACCAACGGTGCCCCGAGCGGAAGGTCTCCGATGACTGTGTCCATGGCTCCCCTTCGGCTTCCCTCCACCGACTGGATTCCCGTTCCCCTTCCGCACGAGTTCGTCGGCTCCTGGCTCAACGGCAAGTTCGACGCCCACGTGCGGGCGAAGTTCTTCCGTGGGATGGACTTCGAGAGTCCCGCGGGGGACCCGGGATGGTTCGGTCCGGACAGCGCGACGTGGTACGTCCATTCACACACGCCCGCACTGATCTTCGGGCTCCAGTGCGCGTCGTACCTCGAGCGCCTGGACCCGAGCATCTTCTGGATGGGCGTGCAGCACTCGCGCCTGGTCCGGCGCCGCGACGACGGCACCCCGACCCTGTCGATCGACCCCGACGGCGCCATGACCAGGCTGGGACACTCGCTGGCCTTCTTCATGGGAACCGCGTACGGCTCGACCGAGTCCGCCGAACGGCTGGCGCGGACGGTCCGGGCGATGCACCACACCATCAAGGGCGTCCGGCCCGACGGTGCGGCCTACGATGCCGACGATCCGGACTGGTTACGGTGGAACTATGCGACCGTGGTCTGGGGTATCGCGACCGCGCACGAGATCTATCACCCGCAGCCATTGCGCGGAGCCGAACTCGACCGCTACTACCGGGAATTCGTGCGCGTCGGTCATGCGCTCGGTGGTGCCGACCTCCCCACCACCAAAGCCGAGACCCTCGCGTGTCTCGAGGAGTATCTGCCGAAACTGGCTTTGACACATGGCAATGCGATGGCGACCGGGTTGAATGTGCGCAATCCCGCCCAGGGGGCCGTGGACTGGGCGATCCGGGACACGATGCCTCGCTGGGCGAAACAGCTCATCATGTATCGCCCGCCGAATCCGATCGAGCGGCGCGCGCGCCGGAGTGCGGTGTGGGGTCTCGTCAACTCCGCTCATCTGACCATGGGAGAGGCGCCGGAGTTCGCGGCCGCCCGCCGACGCGTGGCGCAGGGGACGACTGTGCCTCATACGCTTCCGCGGTACGAAGTCGGATCTGACCCCGAGCGTACCCGGGCCGACATCGAGGCCTCGTTCGCCCAATAGCGCCTGTGCGCGCCCGTGTCAAACCGGGCCTATCTGAATCATCAATGAAGGCAACGGAATTCACCGGCCTTCTGCTTCGGTGACGTCTCCGGAAGCGGAAACACCGATTTCATCTCACGTCACGCCGGCGTAACAAAGTCAAAATACGTTTACCTCCCATACGCCAGATCGCAAGGTTTGTTGCGGCGCGTATCTCACAGGGGGTCATGCGGTGTCATGCCGTGTGTTCGTCGTGCCCCCACCTGAGTGGACCTGAGACGTAGTGAGAAAGGCTTCGCCGATGCCGTCTGTTCCGTTGCCGTCCGGCCCCCCGCCGACGGACACCCCGCCGTCCGCCACCCCCCGGTCACGCCGTCGGCGGTACGGCATCCTCGTGCCCGCGGCCCTGTCCGCAGTGGCGCTCGTGCTCAGTGCGTGTGGCAGTTCGGCCAGCGAGGAATCGGCGTCGAGCGCCGAATCGTGCGTCGACACCGCCGGTGAGACCATCAAGGTCGGATCGCTCAACTCCCTGTCGGGCACGATGGCGATCTCCGAGGTCACCGTTCGCGACTCCATCAAACTCGCCGTCGACCAGATCAACGACAACGGCGGTGTCCTGGGCAAGCAGATCCAGCTGATCGGTGAGGACGGTGCCTCCGAGCCGACGATCTTCGCGGAGAAGGCCGAGAAGCTGATCTCGAGCGACTGTGTCGCAGCGGTGTTCGGTGGCTGGACGTCGTCGAGTCGCAAGGCGATGTTGCCGGTCTTCGAGGACAACAACTCGCTGCTGTACTACCCGGTCCAGTACGAGGGACTGGAATCGTCGCCGAACATCTTCTACACCGGCGCGACCACGAACCAGCAGATCGTGCCCGCGCTCGAGTACCTGAAAGAGGAGGGCGTGAAGTCGCTCTACCTGGTGGGCAGCGACTACGTGTTCCCCCAGACGGCCAACCGCGTCATCAAGGCATATGCCGAGGCCAACGGCATCGAGATCAAGGGCGAGGACTACACCCCGCTCGGCTCGACGGACTTCTCGACCATCGTCAACAAGGTCCGCAGCGCCGACGCCGACGCCGTCTTCAACACTCTCAACGGCGATTCCAACGTGGCGTTCTTCCGCGAGTACAAGAACGTGGGACTCACCCCGCAGGCCATGCCCGTCGTCTCGGTGTCCATTGCCGAGGAGGAGGTCGGCGGTATCGGTGTGGACAACATCGAGGGGCAACTCGTCGCCTGGGACTACTACCAGACCGTCGACAACCCGGCGAACGCGTCGTTCGTGCGTGACTACAAGGCCGCCTACGGGGCGAACAAGCCGACCTCCGATCCGATGGAGGCCGCATACGTCTCGGTGTACCTGTGGAAGAACTCCGTCGAGAAGGCGCAGTCGTTCGCCGTCGCTGACGTCCAGAAGGCCGCCGGCGGAGTCACTTTCGACGCCCCCGAGGGACTCGTCACGATCGACGGCGAGAACAACCACATCACCAAGACCGCACGTATCGGCGAGATCCGCGGCGACGGACTGATCTACACCGTGTGGGATTCGGGTCAGCCGATCGAGCCGGACCCCTACCTGAAGTCGTACCCGTGGGCCGAGGGCCTGAGCAACTGACACCGTCGACGACCCGTTCCGCGTCCTACCGACGCGGGACGGGTCGCGCACGGTCCTTCCCTGGAACGCGGCAAGTGCCGACTACGAACGGATAGTCACGTGGAAACCGTTATCGGACAGCTCTTCACCGGGCTGAGTCTCGGTTCGATTCTGCTCCTCGCAGCTCTCGGCCTGTCCCTGACCTTCGGGCAGATGGGCGTGATCAACATGGCCCACGGGGCGTTCATCATGGCCGGGTCCTACACCGCCTACAGCGTGCAGGAGTACCTGATCGCCGATGCCGGGGTGTCCCTGCTGGTCTCGCTGGTCATCGGGTTCGGCGTCGGCGGCCTGATGGGGGTTCTGCTCGAGGTCACCCTGATCAAGCGCATGTACGACCGCCCGCTGGACACCCTCCTCGTGACCTTCGGCGTGGGTCTCATCCTCCAGCAGCTCGCCCGCGACATCTTCGGCGCACCGGCGGTCGACGTGGTCGCGCCGGCATGGCTGTCCGGCGGTGTCGACATCCTCGGTGCGGTCGTGCCGAAGACGCGCCTGTTCATCATGCTGCTGGCCGTCGTGGCGGTGACCGCCATCGCGGTCACCATGAAATACACAGCGATGGGTCGGCGAATCCGGGCGGTCGTCCAGCATCGGGACCTCGCGGAGACGAGCGGGATCTCCAGCCGCCGCACCGACATCACGACGTTCTTCATCGGTTCGGGGCTCGCCGGAGTCGCCGGCGTTGCGCTGACCCTGATCGGCTCCACCAGCTCCAACACCGGCATGACCTACCTGATCGACGCATTCCTGGTGGTGGTCATCGGCGGGCTGGGCCAGATCAAGGGCGCGGTCATCGCGGCCATCGCGCTCGGCGTCCTGAACTCGTTCATCGAATACAACACGACGGCATCGGTGGCCAAGGTCGCCGTGTTCGTCATCATCGTGATCTTCCTGCAGATCCGGCCGCAGGGGCTGTTCACGGTCCAGTCGAGGAGTCTCGTGTGAAGGACTATTTCAGCGGTTCCTGGAAGGTCTGGGCGGGGTTCGGGGTCGCCGCGATCCTGCTGTTCGCGGTCGCGCCCGCCGTCCTGTCGGATTTCCGCCTCAACCTGCTCGGCAAGTTCCTGTGCTTCGGCATCGTCGCGGTGGGTATCGGCCTTGCCTGGGGGCGTGGCGGCATGCTCACCCTCGGGCAGGGTGTCTACTTCGGTCTGGGTGCCTACATCATGGCGATGCACCTGAAGATCTCCGACGCCGAGCTGCGCGGTGACGACGTACCCGACTTCATGCAGATCGCCGGCATCAGCGACCTACCCGGGTACTGGACACCCTTTGCCTCACCGGTGGTGACGATCCTGGGCATCCTGCTGGTACCCACGTTCCTCGCGATCCTGCTGGGTCTGGGCGTGTTCAAACGGCGGGTCAAGGGCGCCTACTTCGCCATTCTGTCCCAGGCGCTGGCCGCCGCGTTCGCGATCCTGCTCATCGGTCAGCAGACCACCGGTGGCAGCAACGGCCTCAACCGGTTTCGAAGCTTCTTCGGGCTCGCCCTGAACGACCCGGTGAACCGGCAACTGCTGTTCTTCATCACGGCCGCCATCCTGCTCGCCGTCGTGGCCATCACGCGTCAGCTGATGTACAGCCGGTACGGCGAACTCCTGGTCGCCGTTCGCGACCAGGAGGAGCGGGTTCGGTTCCTCGGGTACGACCCGGCCAACGTCAAGGTCGTCGCCTACGCGATCGCAGCACTGTTCGCCAGTATCGCGGGCGCCATGTTCGTTCCGATCGTCGGCATCATCTCGCCCGCCGACGTCGGGATCGTGCCGTCCATCGCCTTCCTGATCGGCGTCGCGATCGGCGGCCGCACAACGCTTCTCGGTCCGGTTCTCGGTGCCATCGCAGTGGCCTGGGCGCAGACGAGCTTGTCGGAGAACTTCCCGTCCGGATGGACCTACGCGCAGGGCATCCTGTTCATCGTGGTCGTCGGGTTCTTCCCGGCGGGGCTGGCCGGACTCGGGGCACTGGTCAAGTGGCGCCGGAGGCGCGCGCCCGACTCGTCACCGACCGGCGACATCGATGAACACACCGACAGCAAGGTAGGAGCGTCGTCATGACCGATGCAGAATCGACAGTCGCCGTCCACCCGCCGATCGCAGGCGGCAACGCCGGGATGGACAGCGACTACCTCCAGGTGCGCGGTCTCACTGTGGAATTCGACGGTTTCAAGGCGGTCACCGACGTCGATCTCACCCTGCTGCAGGGTGATCTGCGGTTTTTGATCGGACCGAATGGTGCGGGCAAGACCACGATCATCGACGCGATCACCGGCCTGGTGAAGTCGAGCGGCTCGATCCAGAAGTCCGGCGTCGAGCTCGTCGGCAAGAAGGTGCATCAGATCGCGCGTCTCGGTGTGGGCCGGACCTTCCAGACCGCCAGCGTCTTCGAGGAACTGAGCGTGCTGCAGAACCTCGACATCGCCGCGGGTGCCGGGCGCTCGGTGTGGACGATGCTGCGGCGTCGGCCGACCCAGGTGCCCGACTCGATTGCCGAGGCGCTCGAGACCATCGGCCTGCAGGATCTGGCGGACACACCGGCAGGCGTGCTGGCGCACGGCCAGAAGCAGTGGCTCGAGATCGGGATGCTGTTGGTGCAGAACGCCTCCGTGCTGCTACTGGACGAACCGGTCGCGGGCATGAGCCACGAGGAGCGGGAAGAGACCGGGAACCTGTTGCGCCGCATCGGTGGTGAGCGCACTGTGGTGGTCGTCGAACACGACATGGACTTCATGCGGTCCTTCGCGACCTCGGTCACCGTGCTCGCCCGCGGACGGGTTCTCGCCGAGGGCACGGTCGCCGAGGTCCAGGCGAATCCGAAGGTCCAGGAGGTGTACCTCGGGACCGCCGCCGGCGGGGAGGAACTCGAGGAGATCGCCGCCGACGCGGACACCCCCGCGCACCCGACACTCGCGCAACCGGCTTCGGAGAAGGGCTGAATCATGCTGAAGATCTCCGGAATCCACGCCGGTTATGGTCGCACCGAGGTGATCCACGGCGTCGACATCGAGGTGCCCACCGACGGCGTCGTCGCCGTGATGGGACACAACGGGGCCGGGAAGACGACCCTGCTGCGCGCGGCCGTCGGGTTGGTCAAGACCACCAAGGGCACGATCACCTTCGACGGCGTCGACATCACTCGGGCGCGCCCCAGCGCACGGGTGGCGCACGGCATCGCCTACGTCCCTCAGGGGCAGCAGAGCTTCGGTCACCTCACCACCGCAGAGAATCTGCAGGTGGTGGCCGACGGCCGTAAACGCGGCAAGGAACTGGTCGCAGAGATGCTGGACATGTTCCCGGCGCTCATCGAACTGCTGGGGCGCCGCGCCGGCCTGCTGTCCGGCGGCCAGCGCCAGCAACTGGCCATCGCTCGCGCCCTCATCACCGAGCCGCGCATGCTCATCCTCGACGAGCCGACCGAGGGCATCCAGCCCTCGGTCGTCGCCGAGATCGAGCAGACCATCACCACGCTGACCCAGCGTGGCGGGCTGGGGGTGCTCCTCGTCGAGCAGCACATCGGGTTCGCCCTCGAGGCGGCGCAGCGCTACTACGTGCTCGAGAGCGGCCGCGTGACGTCGTCGGGTGAGGGCGGTTCGGCTGCCGAAAGCGCTGTGCGCGAGGCGATGACGATCTAGTCCGAGGAATCGTGGAGTACCTCAGCCGGGCGCCTGCCTGCTGAGGTGCTCCCATTCGCGGTAGCTCGCCGCACGTGCGCGGTCCATGTCCAGCACGTGGTCGAACGATTGGCTTCCGACGATGAGGCGTCGAGGCGGGTCGGGGAGTGCCGCGAGTTCCAGGATGACCGGCGCGGCCGCGGCCGGTGGCGGTCCGGCCTCGTCACCCCAGGACGACTCCATCGCCGTGCGCAGGTCGTGGTACTGCGCCATCGGTTCGGTGTTCGTCGTTCCGGTGGTGAACAACCCGGTGTCGTAACCGCCCATCTGCACGATGGTGACCTTGATGCCGAACTGCTCGGCCTCCATCGCCAGCGCCTCGCTGACCGAGTCGAGCGCCGCCTTGCCCGCTCCGTAGTAGCCGACGGTCGCCATCCCGCCGCCTGCGCCCATCGACGTCACCTGCAGAAGTCGTCCGCCGCCACGGGCGCGTAGGTGGGGGAGGACCGCCTGGGCGACCCAGACGGCGCCGAAGAAGTTCAGGTCCAGGTGTGCCCGGATCTGTGCCTCGGTGGCTTCTTCGACCATCCCGTAGAGCATCCCGCCCGCGTTGTTGACGACGATGTCCAGCCGGCCGAACGCGGCGATCGCTGTCTCGACTCCGTCGAACACGGCCGCCCGGTCCGTGACGTCAAGAGACAGTGCTCGTAGGTGCCGGGGATATCGCTCGGCCAGTGACGCGAGCGGCTCGACGTTGCGGGCGACGGCCACCACCCGATCGCCGCCATCGAGGGCGGCCTCGGCGAACGCCCGTCCGAGTCCGCGGGACGCGCCGGTGATGAACCAGACCCGTGGCGTGGTCATGTTGCCTCCTAAAGTAAACGGAACGGACCGTCTCGAAACAAGGTAGCCGCGGTTCCAACGTGCTGTCAAGACGGATCGTCTCGTTTCGTGAACTATGCTGGGGGCCATGCCGCGGGATGCAGGGCCGGATCACTCACGCCGGAAGGAACGGTCGCGTCAGGCGATTCTCGAGGCGACGCGCGATCTCGTCGTCGAGCAGTCGTACGACAAGGTCACGGTCGAGGCGATCGCGGCCCGGGCCGGCGTCGGAAAACAGACGATCTATCGACGGTGGCCGTCGAAGAGTGCAGTTGTCTTCGCGGCCGTGCTCGCCCTGAGCGAGGGTGTCGACGGGCAGTCCGTCGCCCTGCCGGACACGGGCGACCTTGAAGTCGATCTCAAGCAGGTCATGCGGGCGACGGCGGAGGAATTCACCGACCCGTCCTTCGACCGCCTCATCCGTGCGGTGAACACCGAGATCGGGAACGACGCCGGCCTCGCGGCGGAGTATCGGG
Source organism: Gordonia sp. NPDC058843 (assembly GCF_042743165.1). Taxonomy (NCBI): domain Bacteria; kingdom Bacillati; phylum Actinomycetota; class Actinomycetes; order Mycobacteriales; family Gordoniaceae; genus Gordonia; species Gordonia sp. NPDC058843. The sequence goes on along the minus strand of NZ_JBHYNC010000025.1, from coordinate 17,039 downwards.
AGAAGCTGTCACGACCACTGGACGAGGCGAAGAAGGCCCGACTTCGCAAGGCGGAACAGGACGGTGAACTGCCGGGTGGTACCGACCTCGACCTGTTTCTGGAGATGCTCTACGCACCGTTGTTCCAGCGGTGGCTGCATCGCACCGGGCCGCTGACCCCGGCGTATGCCGACGATCTCGTGGAGGCGACACTCCGGGCTTTCGGTCATCGACCGGTCGTCCCCCGCACGCGCGTCAGTCGAGACGGACCCCGATCTCCGCGGTGAGCTCATGCGGCGCATGCAGGGGTAGGCGATCGCCGCTCCAGAATCGCCCCGGATCGAACCAGTTGGAGTCTTTGGCTGCGTCGAGGATCCCCATCTCTCGATAGGTGATGGCCACCACCTCGGCGCAGTAGGCGGCCTCGAGGCCGACACTGTCGGCGTCCCCGGTTCGACGCTGCTGACGCTCGTCGCGTCGTTCGCGCACCTTGCGGTCGAGATAGGGGATACCGCGGACGAGATCGGTGGAGTTGGGGACGCGGCCGCGGAACCATCGTCCGGCGAGCCGCGCGGTGGTGGGGAACGGAGTGCCGTCGAGTCTGGCGATCACCCGGAGCAGTGCATCCTCCTGATCCCCGGTCACGTCAGGTGTGAGCTGGCGGAGCCAGCACGCCTGCTTGTAGCGGACCATCCACTGCTCCACGGCTTCTCGCGCGTCATGGAGCTGAACCCCGCGGTGACGGGAGCCGGTCCAGACATCGGTGAGTCGATCGCCGAGTTCGGCGTGCCAGAGCAGTGGGGGCAGATCGTCGATGCAGACCGCCATCGCGACGTGGTTGACCGGAGCATTGGTCAGGGTGCGGATCGCCCGGTCGGGTCCGGAATGACCGCGGAAGAGCCAGATGTCGCCGGTGCGGGTCGCGTCGAGCGCGGTGGCCAACGAGACGCCGGAATCGGCGCGGTCTCGGCCGAAGAGAATTCTGCTGGTGGGCACGAGCAAGAGGCTAGTGCGTCCGCGCCTCGTGCGGCGTCGGCGCGGCCTATCCTGCCCGCATGAGGAATCTGTGGAAGTGGCTGGGGTTGGCCGGCGCCGTCGGGGTCGCCACTGGTGGGGTGATGGTGGCGCGCGATCAGCGGCAGCGACAGTCCTACTCGGCCGACGATGTCCGCGCCCGACTGCATCAGCGGCTCGACGAGACAGACCAGGCGGGTGACCGATCTGCCGATCGGTGAGGACCGGGTGGCGGCGCCACTGATTTCTGAGGACACTGGGCAGTGTTGCCCGACGCTCGTCAGAGCGGAGGGAGAAAGGTGACACCATGACCGACAACAGCGGCGGTTCGTTCAACTTCGGCCCCGAGGACTTCGACCGATTCGCCCGAGAGGCCGGAGACGGACTGCGCGACGTGTTCGGCAAGCTCTTCGAAGGGCAGGCCGGACCGGCAGCCTTCTCGATGTTCTTCGACGAGGCCGCCCGTGGGCGTACTCGCACCAAGCCGCGCGAGGAGACCACCGGCGAGGCCGGGACCGGTGTCTGGGCGGTCTTCGTCGTCGATGACGACGGCGGTGCGCGGGTCGAGCAGGTCTACGCCACCGAGCTCGACGCGCTGCGCGCGAACAAGAGCAACACCGATCCGCGACGCAACGTGCGGTTCCTGCCGTACGGCATCGCGGTGAGCGCCCTGGACACGACGGTCGGCGACACCGGAGACGACGCCGCGCCCACACCGTAGGAAGCGACAGATGCGCGAGGCCGGCGGGTCCTGTGAAGGGCCCGCCGGCCTCGTTGCTGTCACGGCCTCACGGCCTCACGGCCTCACGGCACTCGGGTGCCGGAGTGATCCGTCAGAGGTTGGCGCCGCAGGTGGGCCAGGCGCCGGGGCCCTGGGTGGCGAGCACGTTCTCCGCAACGCGGATCTGCTCTTCGCGCGAGGCGTCGGCCGGGTTGCCGGTTCCGCCATTGGCCTGCCAGGTGCTCATCGAGAACTGGAGGCCGCCGTAGTAGCCGTTGCCGGTGTTGATGGCCCAGTTGCCGCCGCTCTCGCACTGGGCGACGGCGTCCCAGTTACCCGCTGCGTGCGCGGTGGACGCCAGCATCCCGAAGGGTGCGGCAGTCAGCGCGCCGACGATCGCGGCGCGGGCGACGAGCTTGGTCATGTGGGTCTTGGTGATACGCATGGTCTTCGTTCCTCCTCACCACCCCGGGGTTGGCAGGGCGGTTGATCTCGGACCGTGGGCGACCATACGGGTTCGGTAACGGCTGGGTCACGTCGAGGCCGTGACCTGGGCGATTCGGATAACGCCCGGATAACGCTGTTAGCTTTCCGGTGAATTCCCAGCGCATCCCGCAATTCCGTGGGGGCGCTCGAGCGCGAGTGTTCGGCCGCGTTCGATGACGAAGGTCACAGGGAGGATGTGGGGCCCGTCACGACCGACGCGGCGTCGGCCGGGAACCGGCCAAGCACCTCGTTCTGATCGCAGCCCGTGGGCGCCATGCACGGTCGTCCGCGACAGCCGTCGTGCGACACCGCGAGGTCGCTCACGACGATGTGATCGTCAACGACGGCCTATGAGTCACGACGCCGGCACTGTCCGTCCTCGACGCCGCGGTGGTCTCGGAGTATCTGGATCGACTGGAGGACGGGACCCGGCGACCTGAGTCCGCCGTCGAGCAGGTTCGGTGCGCAATCCCGCGACCGGCGCCGTGACGCGGAATGGCCATTGCGTGCCCGCTTGCGGTGGTTGCCGGGCAAAGCGCAACATCTCAGCATGGGTCAGCGGGGCAACACCGCGATCCGACCGCCACGGGACGGGGCATAGGCCACCCCGCGCGAGAACCAGCGCTCGGCGCGGTCGGAGGTGGGCAGCAATTCGTACTCCGCCAGCAACGTCCGCAGGGTCACATCCATCTCCATGGTCGCGAACGCCGCGCCGATGCACCGTCGGGTGCCGCCGCCGAACGGAAGCCACGCCGACGAGGGCTTGGTGCCGAGGAAACGGGTGGGATCGAAGTTCTCGGGCCGGGCGAATTCGCGGCTGTCGTCGTGGAGCAGGGCGATCGAGACGAGGACGTTGTACCCCTTCGGGATTCGCCACTCGCCGAGGTCGAGATGGTCGGCGACCACGTGTCGGCCGGCGAAGTCGATGACGGGTCGACTGCGTTGGACCTCGAGGATCGTGGCGTGGCGGTAGTCGTGTCCGCCGGCGTCCACCTCGGCCACGAGTTCGCGCACCACCTCGGGGTGCCGCCGCAGCCGCTCGAGCGCCCACGCGAGGGTCGTCGCCGTGGTCTCGTGCCCGGCGGCGAGCATGGTGGCCAGCTCCTCGGCGATCTCGTCGTCGGTCATAGGATTGCCGTCGTCGTAGGTGCTGCGAAGCATGATCGCAAGGATGTCGGTGCGTTCATCCAAATGAGAATCGTTGCGCGCCTTGGTGATCAGTCCGCCGACGTATTCTCGGTATTCGGCATTGCGTCGCGCGTACCGGTGATTGGGGTCGATCGGACGGAGAAGGCGTGGGAGTGGGGGTACCGTCGCGGCGCGCGAACCGACGGTCACCATCGGCGGGATCATGTCGCGGAGTCGGTCCAGCTCGTTGCCCTCGGCGCCGAAGACGGCGCGGAGGATGACGTTCAGCGTGATGCGCATCATCGGCTCGATGCTGGCGAACTCGACTCCGGTGCGCCAGGAGGCTGTTTCGGCACGGACCTCGTCGACGACGATCTGTTCGTACGACCGGATCGGCTTGCCGTGCAGCGGCGGGGTGAGCAGCTTGCGTCGGGCTCGGTGCCTGGCGCCCTCCAGTGCGAACATCGACCCTGTGCCCAGGATGCGACCCAGGTTGGGCTGGACGTTCTCGACCTTGTCGCCGGCGGTGAACAGCTCGCGCGCCAACGCCGCGTCGGAGATGACGACGGTCGGACCGAAGACGGGCAGGTGCACGGTGAAGGCCGCTCCATGACGATCATGGAGGTGGCGGAAGAAGAGTCGTCGCGAGACGATCGCGCCGAGGCCCTGCAGGGGGGAGGGGATCGACGTGGTCGGCGGGAGAACGGCCGCACCGCTCCGGGTCGGTGTGTTCACGGGCGTCGGGTTCCTCTCGCCGCAGCGGCTGGTACGTTCACGTACCAGCAGACGGTACGCGCACGTACCGGTGGGGGCAAGAGGCATATGCTCGCAGTTGTGAAGGCTGGATCGGAACCGCTCGCCCCGCTCTCGGCGCCCTGGCTGGTCCCATCGGCAGGGGCATCGACCCGGGATCGGCTGCTCGCCGCGATGCTCGAGTGCATCGTCGACGCGGGCTATCGCGACACCACGGTCGCCGACATCGTGCGGGTCGCCCGGACCTCCAGGCGGTCGTTCTATCAGGAGTTCGCCGACAAGCAGGCGTGCTTCTTCGCGCTACTGGCGGTGACCAACGAATTCATGATCGCCGAGATCGCGCGGCGCGTCGATTCGGAGGCATCCATCGAAGAGCAAGTGCGACAGGCGGTGTCATCGTACGTCGCGGCCAGTGAACGGTACCCGGGCCTCACCTTGAGCTGGATTCGCGAGTTGCCCGCACTCGGCAGCGCGGCCCAACCTGTCAAAGACGAGGCACTGGAGGCGTGGATCGAGCTCTTCGTCGGTCTCACCTCGACCCCGGCGTTGGCCGCGGCGGGGGTGGTCCCGATGGACCGTCAGCGTGCGATCTTCCTGTGGGGCGGTTTCCGGGAACTGACCGCCGGTGCCGTCGAATCCGGCACTCCGTTGGCATCGATCATCGAACCGGCGACCGCTGCCTCCCTCGCGCTGGTGACACCGCCGCGCTGAGTCCGCGGACTTTGAGGTGCGAGCGAAGCGAGCGTAGATCTTGTTCCCTGAGGTGCGAGCGAAGCGCGACTCGATCTTGCTCCCTGAGGTGCGAGCGAAGCGAGCCTCGATCTTGCTCCCTGAGGTGCGAGCGAAGCGAGCCTCGAAGGGCCTCGCACGATACCTCGCGGAGCCCTTCGTGGCTCGTCGCTATCGCTCCTCGCACCTCAGGGACCAGGGGTTATGCGGTTCTGTCGGATCAGGGACCAGGGGTTATGCGGTTCTGTCGGATCAGGGACCAGGGGTTATGCGATTCTGTCGGATCAAGGACCAGGGGCTATGCGTCCGGATCGGGTAGCGGAAGTCCTGTGGGACTTTCGGTTCAGAGATCCCAAAGCAGCCTCAGTGCCACGAACCGCGCTGGTACTGAGGTGGGTACGGCGCCTCGCGACGCTCGATGCCCAGCTCGTGTGCGGCGCGCAGCGGCCACGACGGTTCTCGCAACGCAACGCGACCGAAGAAGACGGCCGTGATGTCGTCGTCGCCGGCGACCTTCTCGGCCTGATCGGGTTCGGTGATGAGGCCGACGGCCGCGGTCGGCACGCCCGACTCGCGGTGGATCGAGCGGGCGAGGTCCACCTGGTAGCCGGGTCCGACCGGGATGTCGGCGAGCACGTTGCCGCCCGAGGAGACATCGACGAGATCGACGCCGCGTTCGGCGAGCAGGGCGGCGAGGCGTGCGGACTCCGCGACATCCCACCCGCCCTCGGTCCACTCGGTGCCGGACACGCGGATGAACAACGGCTTCGACGACGGCCACACGGCGCGGACCGCGTCCACGACCTCGAGGGTGAGCCTGGTGCGTCCGTCGAAGTCGCCGCCGTAGGCGTCGGTGCGCCGGTTCGAGAACGGGGAGAGGAACTGGTGCAGCAGATAACCGTGCGCGGCGTGGATCTCCACCACGTCGAATCCGGCGTCATCGGCTCGACGGGCCGCCTGTGCGAAGGCCTCCACCACCGCGGCGATCTGGTCGGTCGTCATCGCGGTGGGGGCGGGCAGTCCCTCGAAGGCGACGTCGGAGGGGCCGAACGTCGTCCACCCACCGTCGTCGAGGGGGATCGCTCCGGATCGATCGGCGAACGGTGCGTAGGTGGAGGCCTTGCGACCGGCGTGCGCGAGCTGGGTACCGATGACCGAGCCCTGTGAGTGCACGAAGTCGACGATCCGTCGCCACGCCGCGGCCTGGTCGTCGTTCCACAGGCCCGCGTCGTGCGCGCTGATCCGACCTTCGGGGACCACGGCCGCTGCCTCGGTGAGGAGAAGTCCGAAACCGCCGGCGGCCCGGGACCCGAGATGCGTCAGGTGCCAGTCGGTGGGCACCCCGTCGCCGGCGAAGCAGCTGTACTGACACATCGGGGCGAGCCAGATCCGGTTGGGGATCTCGACATCGCGGAGGGCGATCGGTTCGAAAAGCGCGGTACTGGTCACGAGGAGACACAACGATCGATCGGGCGTCGTATTCCCGTCGCGCTGCCATATCGTCGTGGCATGACCGATTCGTCGTGGAGCGCGCAACGATGGGCGTTCGTGATCGCCGCAGCCGTGTTCGTGTCGGTGTGGGTTGCGGTCGCCGTGGCCGGGCCGGACCGGATCGCGGGGCACGTCGACGCCGCCGGCGAGGTCACCAGGTGGGATTCGAAGTGGGTCGTGCTGGCCGGACTCGGTGCGGTCGGCCTTCTGTTCGTGGTGATATTCGGCTTCTCCGGTGCGTTGCTCGCCCGGTTGCCGGCACGAGCGATCAACCTGCCCGGCCGGCGCCGCAAGGAGTACTGGATGCGGCCTGCGCACCGCACCGAGTTCAACCGTCTGATGGCCGAGGACCTGGAGCTGATCGGGGCGGCCACGATGGTGCTGCTGGCCTGGCTGCTCGCCGCGACGACGATCTTCTCCGCGACCGGGGAGACATCGATGAACGGCTGGGCCTTTGCGGTGCCGCTCGTCATCTACGTCGTGGCCCTGGTCGGTTACACCGTCTACATCGCGGCCGGTGCCCGGTACCGCGTGCGTGAGTGACGATATGGAAGAGAGGCTGCCGAACATGACCGATCCGACCGTGCACGAGGCGGTGGCGACGGAGATCGCCGAACCCCTCGGCGTGATCACGCTGGGCGACGCGCGGCGCCGTAACCCGTTGTCCACGCGCACGATGCGCGCGATCACCGCCGCCCTGCGGGGCTTCGACGACGACCCGCGAGTACGCGTGATCGTGATCCGGGCGCTCGGGCCCGCCTTCTCTGCCGGGCACGACCTCGGCGAACTCGTCGATCGAACCCTCGACGACGAGCGGGCGGTCTTCGCGACGTGCACGGAGCTGATGCGGACGGTTCATGAGGTGCGTCAGCCTGTCATCGCCGAAGTCGCGGGTATGGCCTTCGCTGCGGGGTGCCAACTGGTGGCGACGTGTGATCTGGCGGTGGCGGGACGCAGCGCGCGGTTCAGCACGCCGGGCGTGCGCATCGGGTTGTTCTGCTCGACGCCGATGGTCGCGCTGTCCCGCGCGATCGGACGCAAGCGTGCCATGCACATGCTGCTCACCGGCGAACCCATCGGCGCCGAGACCGCCTCGGACTGGGGACTTCTCAGCGGTGTCGTCGACGACGAGGAGCTCGCGGCGTCGGTACGCGACCTGGCACTCCACATCGCCGGCTCGAGTGCGCGGACGGTGTCCATCGGCAAGCAGGCGTTCTACCGCCAGATCGAGCTCGACGAGTCCGCCGCCTACGACGAGATGGGCGAGACGATGGCGACCAATGCGATGACCTGCGATGCGCAGGAGGGGATGTCGGCATTCCTGCAGAAGCGGAAGCCGGTCTGGACCGACAGCTGAGCCGGCTCCGAGAACAGAATCGCCACCCCGGAACCGAGAGGTGGCGATTCTGCTATGGAGTCAGGCGTCGATCTGCGCGGTGGCGGACGCGAAACGCGCCAGATGGGCGTCGGCGGTGCCGAATTCGTACTCGATCGCGGTGAGGCGCTTGAAGTAGTGACCGATCGCCAACTCTTCGGTCATGCCCATCCCGCCGTGTAACTGCACCGCGTTCTGTCCGATGAACCGGGCGGCGCGGCTGACCGTCGCCTTGGCGGCCGAGACCGCGGCCGCGCGCTCCGCCGCAGATCCCTCGAGTGACAGGATCGCGAAATACTGTGCGGCGACCGACTGTTCGAGCTCCAGATGCATGTCGACCATCCGGTGCTGCAGTACCTGGAAGCTGCCGATCGGGACTCCGAACTGCTCGCGCTGCTTGGAGTATTCGACGGTGTCGGTGAAGACTTTGCGCATCAGGCCCACGGCTTCGGAGACGACCGCGGCAGTCGCGGTGTCCCAGGCCTTCTCGAGAATGTCGATCGCGTTCTCGTCGGCGATGAGGGCATCGGCGGGCAGGCGCACCTCGCTGAACGTGATATCAGCGGCCTGGCGGTCGTCGATGGTGCGCAGTCTGTGCAGCTCGATGCCCTGCGGGCCGCCGTCGGCGAGGTCGATGAGGAACAGCGAGACACCGGCGGGGTCGTGTGGCTCGCCCGCGGTGCGCGCGCTGACGATCAGGTAGTCGGCGAGCGGCGCCGTGGTGACCACGGCCTTGGTGCCGTTGAGCACCCACTCGTCACCGTCGCGATCGGCGCTGGTCTCGATGCGCGAGAGGACCCCGCCCGAGCTGTCTTCGAGTGCGGCGAGAGCGCTCAGGGCCTCGCCCTCGGCGATGCGCCCGGCGGCTTCGAGGGCGGCGGGGTTGCCGGTCGCGTGCAGCAGGCCTGCGCCGAGTACCACCGTGTCGACGAACGGCTCGACCACGAGGGCGTGTCCGAGCGCCTCGGTGACGACCATCAATTCCTCAGGGCCGCCGCCGAATCCGCCGATGTCCTCGGGCAGGCAGGCGCCGACCACGCCGAGGTCCTCGACGAAGGCTTTCCAGATCGTGGGCTGCCAGCCCTCGCCGACCTTGGCCGCGTCGCGGCTGACCTGCAGGTCGTATCGCGCGTCGAGGAACTTGTTGAGACCGTCGGACAGCAGTTGCTGTTCGGGTGTGAGTGTGAAGTCCATCAGTTATCTCCTGTGACCCGTCAGAGACCCAGAGCCGCTTTGGCGAGGATGTTTCGTTGAATTTCGTTGCTGCCGGCGTAGATCGAACCCGCGCGGTCGTTGAAGTAGTGCAGCGGCGCGACGGCCTGCCACGGTTCGCCGCTGACGTAGCCGTCGGTGGGCGGGGTGTACTGGAAGATCGGGCCGCCCGGCTTGGTGGCGTGGGGCTGGAAGACGCGTCCGTGGGGGCCTGCGGCCTCCAGGCTCAGGGTCGTGATCTCCTGGCTCAGCTCGGTACCGAGGATCTTCAGCATCGAGGCGATGGATCCGGGGTCCTTGCCCGAACTCATCGCGGCGAGTGCGCGGTATTCGAGGACCTCGAGGATCTTCGCGCGGACCTGCAGGTCGGTGAGCTTGGCCGCGAACGCCGGGTCCTGCGACAGCGGACCACCGTTCGGAGCCGTCACCGATTCCGCATCGCGGCCGAGTTGCTCGGCCATGACCTGTAGCGCCGGAGCCGCCGCGCCGCCCCCACGCTCGAAGACGAGCAGGTACTTGGCGACGGTCCAACCGTCGTCGATCTTGCCGAGGACGTTCTTCTTGGGGACGCGCACGCCGTCGAAGAAGACCTGTGCCTGCACCTGCTCGCCCGACGCGAACACCAGGTTCTGCACCTCGATGCCCGGCGAGTTCATGTCGATGAGCACGAACGTGATGCCCTGCTGCTTGCGTTCCTGGCGCGACGTGCGCACGAGGCAGAAGATCCAGTTCGCTTCCGACGCGTGCGTGGTCCAGATCTTGGAACCGGTCACGACGAGGTCGTCGCCGTCGTCGACGGCGGCCATCGACAGCGACGCGAGGTCGGAGCCGGACTCGGGCTCGGAGTAGCCCTGGCAGAAGAAGACGCTGCCGTCGAGGATTCCCGGCAGGAAGAAGTTCTTCTGGTCGTCGGTGCCGAACGCCATGATCGCGTGGGACACCATGCGGATGCCCATCGGCGACAGCGAGGGTGCACCGGCGAGGATCGACTCACGGCTGAAGATGTAGTGCTGGGATTGCGACCAGTCGCAACCGCCGTACTGCACCGGCCACGCGGGAGCGGCCCAGCCACGCTCGTGCAGGATCGCCTGCCACTCCATCGAGGCCTCGTGGTCGGAGTAGACGCTGGTGCGCAGTGTGCCTGCCGCGCGCAGGTCGGGGGTCAGTTTCTCGTCGAGGAACGCGCGAACCTCGTCGCGAAACGCAGCGTCGTCCGGAGACCAGTTCATGTCCATGAGCGGTGCGCAACCTATCTGTAAACGGTTGTGGTCAGATTGGGGTCGAAAGGGAATCTACCCAATGATCGGCGCGGTGCGTAGCCCGCCTCACGTTTCCGGTTTCAGTGTGACGCCCGGGGCATATCCGGGGGCGGGATCCTCGGGCCCCGCGGCCGGGGTCTGCGCGGGCTCTCCGGTGTCGTCGTCAGGCCGTCCGCCCGACGACAGCAGCACGTCCGCCCAGCGCGTCGCGGGGTCGATGTCGATGAGCAGGGCCTTGGCGAGCAGCGTGAGCGGGACCGCGAGGATCGCCCCCAGTGGACCGAGCGTCCAGGCCCAGAAGAGCAAGGACATGAAGGTGAGTGTCGTCGACAGTCCCACCGCGTCGCCGACGAACTTCGGCTGGATCACCGACTGGATGATCACGTTGATGGCGCTGTAGACGACGATGACGATGAGCATCTTGCTCGGGCCGCCGTCGAGGAGCCCCAGCAACGCGGGCGGGACGAGGCCGATGATGAAGCCGACGTTCGGAATGTAGTTGGTGATGAACGACAGCAGTCCCCACAGGATCGGCAGGGGGATGGAAAGCAGCGCGAGGGCCACGCTGTCGAGGACGGCGACGATGAGGCCGAAGACCGTCGACACCCAGAGATAGCTGCGCGTCCCCTGGGAGAAGGAGCGAAAGGCCGACGCGATGTCGGGACGCATCCGGTCCAGGATGTTCATCCGATCGTCGAAGCCGACCGAGTCCGCGGCCATGAACAGGAGCAGGGCGAGGACGAGCACGAGTGCCGAGGCGACGCTGAATGTGCTGGCCAGCACGTCGGTCACCGCGCTCACGACCTTGCTGGTGTCGATGTGGGAGATCATGTCCTGCACCTTGTCGTGGCTCACGCCGTGACTGGTGAGAAAGTTCTGGAAGCTGCTGACGAGGTCGTTGAACTTGTCGCTGTACTGGGGAAGGATCGATGCCAGCCGCGCGACGGAGAACACCAGTGCCGCGAACAGTCCGATGAGGATGCCGTAGACCAGGAGCACGGTCGTCACGAATGCGGCCCAACGCGGGAAACCCCGCTTGCGCAGCCAGGTCGGGACCGGCTGAACGGCGACAGTCAGCATCAGCGCGAGAAAGACCGGCGCGGCCAGTGACGCCACCGACTTGATGCCGGCGACCGCGACGACGAGGCCGGCGATGGTGAGGAGCACGATGGTGCCCCGAGGCAGTGTCCAGTCGGGCGGGTCGACCCGGTACGAGGGTGGTGGCGGAGTGCGCTTCGAGGCCTTGGTTCCGCTTGCCCCACTACGACCGGACATGGTGTGCCGCCTTTCTGGACACGACTGACTTGTCGTCACAGCGGCCACCGGACGCGAACGCGCGCAGTGGCCGCCGGTCAAGTGTTCAGCATCCGGCGACCATCCGCGCGTTTTCGGTGAGCTTTCGTCGTCGTTCGACTGCTCAGGTGAGCTCTCAGTGTCCCTTCCAGTTCGGCGAGCGCTTCATCACGAACGCCATGATCCCCTCGAGGGTGTCGCCGCTGATGATGAGCGAGTCCAGCACCGAGGCGCTGGCGTGGACGGCGTCGACGGTATCGGCGATGGCGTCGGACTGTTCCATGGTGGCGATCGACGCCCGCACGGATGTCGGTGAGGCGGCGAGGATCTCCTCGGCCACGCCGCGCGCGGTCTCGAGAACCTTTCCGGCCGGGGCGATTCGGCTCACCAGGCCGGCGGCCGCGGCCTCCGCGGCCGAGATGCGGCGGCCGGTCAGGATCATGTCACGCGCCAGTGCAGGCGGGACCAGGCGCGGCAGGCGGACCAGTCCGCCCGCAGCCGCCGCGAGTCCGACCTTCACCTCGGGCAGGCCGAACGACGCGTCCTCGTCGGCCACGACGATGTGACAGGCCATCGCGATCTCGCAACCACCGCCGAGCGCGAACCCGTTCACCGCGGCGATCACGGGTTTGGGCAGACTGCGCCGTGAGGTCAGCCCCGCGAACCCGTTCTTCGGCACCGACAGAGCCGCCGGGCCCGCAGTCGCCGCGAGGTCGTTGCCCGCGGAGAAGGCCTTGTCGCCCTTGCCTGTCAGGATCGCCACCCACAGATCGGGGTCGGCGAAGTAGGCCTCGAAGATCGAATCGAGCTCGGCATTGGCTGCTGGATTCAGGGCGTTGCGTGCGTCGGGCCGATTGATGGTCACCTCGAGCAGCCGGCCGTCGCGACGGATCTCGACGTGCTCGTAGGAGTCCCGGAATGCCGGGGCGAGCGCCGGATGCCTGGAGTTCATCGCCGCCGCGGTCAGGGCGACCCGATTGCCCTTGTCGAACGACCGCACGACGACCGGGGTGCCCACGGGGTCGTCGGATGTGAGGAGGAATTCGAAGAACTCGTCGTCATCCGAGTCGAGGTTGGCGACGAACCGGGCACCGAGTCCCTCTGGCGAGGTCTGATCCACCAGCCGGCCGATGACGGCACCGGTGCGGCGGCCGTTCTTCTGCGGGATGACGGTGTAGGTCTCGATGACCGCGGCGCCGTCGGCGTCGGCGACCGTGGGTACGGTCGGCACGGCGTCGAGCTCGGACTGCACGGGTCCGCTGGTGTCCGGACGCCAGGGGGCGGGCGTCGTCGAATAGACGCCCGCGGCGTGCTTGCTCAGCACGCCGCCGTTGGCGACGACGAGACCGAACTCTCCTGGCGATTGCCGGACGCGGGTGACGATCTCGGCGATCGCGTGCATCGAGTAGTTGTTGCCCGGCCCACCGAAGAAGGGCAGGCCGCCGGTCACGGTCAGACCGCGTGCGTCGTCGGGCGCCATGCCGATCCCGTCGAGGACGTTGAACACTGCTATCGGGAAACAACTGTAGATGTCGACGACGGAGATGTCGTCGAGTCCGATCCTCGCGACCTCCAGCGCGTGGCGCACCGCCGCGGGAGCCGCAGGGGCGGAACCGAGTTCGGGGCGAGCCAGCATCGGTCGCTCGACGGTGGACGAATGACCGTGCAGGAAGACCCATTTCGTGGGGTCGATGCCGGCAGCCTGCGCGGCACGCACCGACATCACGACCACGGCTGCGGCCTGGTTCACCTGATCGCGCGCCACGATGTACCGGGTGAACGGGTCGGACACGACCCGGTTCTCGGCCGTGACGGCAACGAGCTCGGCGGCGGTGCGCGCCGTCGGTGCCGCTGAGTGCGGGTTGGCGGCGGCCACCTCGGTGAAGGGTGCGAACAGCTCACCCATCGTCGCGGCGTAGGCGTCGCGGCTCAGCCCGGACTCGTGCCGACGGGCGTTCTCCAGCAGGGCGTACTGCGGCAACACCGACGCGAGGCCGTGCCGCATCTCGGCGACCGAGATGATGCCCTTCAAGCCGAATCCGCGGTCCTCGAGCTGCCCCCCGACCTCTTCGGCGTAGCTCGGGCGCTCATCCTCCGGCTGGGACATGAGATGACGGACTGTCGACATCACCTCGGCGCCGAACACGACGGCACCCTCGGAGTCGCCGGCGGCGATCGCTCCGGCGAGCTCGACGAGCATCGTCTGCGGGGTCTGACCGCCGGTCACCGCCTGCACCGCGCGGCGCGGGTTGACGCCAACGCGGTTGCCGACCGCACGCGGCATGTTGTCCGGCCGGCCCAGCGGAGACGACGACAGCGGGCTCGAGACCTCGAACGACCGGATCGCGGCGATCGTGTCGATCGACGTTGCGACCTCGCCCCCGGAGTCGGCGAACGCGGCGGTCACCGCACGGGCAGCGAGGTCGGCCTCGCCGAGCGCCTCGTAACCGGGATCGGTCAGACGTTCCGAGGCCTGGCCCACGCCGACGACGACGGGGGTGTTCGGATCGATATCAACGTGCGTTGTTGGCATAACCACTACATGTACACACTCAGGTGACGGCCGTCTCATCGGAGGTGGCCGACGAGCGACGGAGCGTCAGTGTGCGGCGGTCCTCTCGAGAACGTCAGTGTTGCGGTCAGCGCGGTTCCAACAGTGGTCGGCCTCTGCGGATCGGACCACACTGTCGCCGACCAGACTGCGATCGAAAGGACCATTGATGACGTCCACGGTGTCTTCCACCACGCCCTCCGCCCGGCCCGCCACCAGCGCCTCCGACGGAACGACCGACGAGCGGCTCGACGAGGTGTTCGCGCCGATCTTCGCCCGGATCGCCGAGGGTGCGGTGCAACGCGAGGACGACCGCAGGCTGGCGCATGACGAGGTCTCCTGGCTCCGCGAGGCGAAGTTCGGCGCACTGCGCGTGCCGGTGGAACTCGGCGGATACGGTGCGTCGATCCGGCAGTTGTTCCGGCTGCTCATCGATCTGGCTGCCGCGGAGTCCAATCTGCCGCAGGCCCTGCGCGTGCACTGGTCGTTCGTCGAGGATCAGCTCGCCGCCCTCCCGGACGAGGCCGCGCAGCGATGGTTGCGCAAGGTCGGGGAGGGCACGCTGGTCGGCAACGCCATCACCGAGCCCGGTGTCGGTGCCATCGACCGCTATCAGACGCGCCTCACTCCGGACCCTGCGAGCGCCGACGGCACCGTGTTCCGCCTCGACGGCACCAAGTACTACAGCACCGGCAGTCTCTACTCCGATCACATCCTCGTCGCCGCCGATCAGGACGGCGAGCGGGTCTCGGTGCTCGTCGACGCCGACGCCGACGGTGTCACCCAGCACGACGACTGGGATGGCTTCGGTCAGCGCCTGACCGCCAGCGGCACCACCGAGTTCGCGGGCGTCGAGGTTCACGCCGAGCGCATTCTCGGTCCGGGGTACGGCGGGGAAGGCCGGACGTATGCGACGTCGTATCTCCAGCTCGTGCAACTCGCGGTGCTGGCCGGGATAGCGGAGCGCGCCACCGACGACGTCGTGGAGTGGGTGCGCAACCGCACGCGCACGTACACGCACTCGACCGCCGACCTGCCGCGCCACGATCCGCTGGTGCAGCAGGTGATCGGCCGGCTGTCGGCCGCGGCCTACACCGCGCGAACACTGGTCCTCGACATCGCCGACGAACTCGATGAGCTCTCGCTCGCCGGCTGGGAGGACGCAGAACTCCTCGACCGCGTCGAGTTCGACGTCGCCCGGGCGCAGGCCGCGGTCATCCCCGCCGTGCTCGACGCGACCACGCAACTGTTCGAGGTCGGCGGCGCGTCGATCACCTCCGAGCGTCTGCGCCTCGACCGGCACTGGCGCAATGCCCGCGTGATCTCGGTGCACAACCCGCTGATCTTCAAGCTGCAGGCCGTCGGCGACCACGCTCTCAACGGTACCGACCTGCCCTATGCCTGGAGCGCCGGCCAGAAGTAGCGCGAGCCGCGTCGCTACGCTGGCGGCCATGCACCGGATGGCCGCAGCGGATGCGGTGTCGTACTGGATGTCGCAACGCATCCCGAACGACCAGTTCCTGGTGTATTGCTTTGCTGCGCCGCGTAGTTCGGTTGAGGACTGCGCGGCGCAACTCCGGCTCCGTGCCGCGTTCGTCGACGATCTGTGTCTCCGGATCCGAGAGGTCCCGGGCACGGCCGACCGTCCGTACTGGGAATCCGTCCGGCCCATCGACGACCAGGTCCGGGTGGACCCGTCGAGCCGGACGTGGTCGTCGTGCCTGGCGCAGGTCGCCGGACTCATCTCGCGGCCGCTCGATCCGACCCGAGAGGCGTGGCGGGCGCATCTGTTCGGTCCGGTTGTGGATGCCCCGGGTGCCACGGGCGCGGCCTACGTCGTCGTACTGCAGATCTGTCACGCACTGGGCGACGGCCGACGTGCGTCACGGATTGCGCGCGAATGGTTCACGGCTCCCGCCATTCCACGACGACGAGTGGCCGTGACGCGCGCGCCTGATTGCGAGCTGCTGGTCGACGCCGGGACGGTCGTCGGCGGAATGCTTCGATTTCCCGGCGAGTTCGTCACGACGGCACGGCGAGGGCGACGCGCGGCGCGCCTCGCCTCGGCGTCCGCGCCGCCGACGCCGGGTTACGCGCCGACCCGGCTGAACACCCTGCCCGGACCGCGGCGGACGCTGCGGGTTCTCGTGCTCGACCGAGACATGCTCAGCGGCCGCGCGCATCCGGTTACGGTCGCGGTTCTCACCGCGATCTCGGTGGCACTACCGGAGTACCTGGGCGAGACCGGACGGCGTCTCGGCGTCGAGCTGACGATCGGACGGTCGGGAGAACCCCAGGCCCGCAATCATTTCCGCAACGCAGGCGTGGACCTGCGCGTCGACGTCGACGACCTGCACGAGCGTGCGCGACTCATCGGCGCCGAGATCGCCGCCGCTCGCGCAGCCGAGACGGACCCGTTGCGCGTCGCGCAGCGTCGGGCATCGGAGTCGACGCCCGCGATCCTGACTCGATGGGGGATCGGAACCGTCGATCTTGAAACCCCGCCCGAGACGGTCACCGGCGTCACGGTGGTCTCGTCGGTGGACCGTGGTGCTGCCGACCTCGACCTCGACGGCGGCGAGATCCTTTTCACCACAGGATTTCCCGCCCTGTCAACCGCTCAGGGGCTGACACACGGTGTGCACGGGATCGGCGATCGGATCGCCATCTCGGTGACCACGAGTCCCGACGTGATGGACGACGTGGACCGGTACGTGAGGCTGCTCGCTCGTGCGTCGGGCGGCTGATCCGAAAGAACCACAGAGTCCTGCTCCCTGTGGAGCGCCTGGAGCCTGCGGAGGGTGTCCCATCGCTCGCAAGCTCGCTCCTCAGGGACCGGGGCTCCTTCGTAATGCGAAGCGCGGGAACCCCTCTGCTCCCTGAGGCCTGAGAGCGATAGCGACCACCGTTCCGCTCCCTAATCCGAAAGAACCGCATAACCTCTGCTCCCTGAGGTGCGAGGAGCGCAAGCGACGAGCCACGAAGGGCCTGGTGAGACACGTTGCGAGACCCTTCGTGGGGGGGGGGGCGCGCACCACAAGCAGGAAC
>NZ_JBHYNC010000024.1:0-75284 GCF_042743165.1 Gordonia sp. NPDC058843 | reverse complement strand
GACCGCGGTGTGTGTCCGTCAGAGTTCGGTGACGCTGCCACCGGCAGCGGCGATCTTCTCCTTGGCGGAGGCGGTGAACTTGTCGGCGGTGATGTCGACCTTCACCGACAGGTCACCGTCGCCGAGAACCTTCACCAGTCGGTTCTTGCGAACCGCGCCGGCGGCGACGAGCTCGTCGACACCGATGGTGCCGCCCTGCGGGAACAGGCGAGCGATGTCGGCCACGTTGACGACCTGGTACTCGACCCGGTTTCGGTTGGTGAAGCCCTTGAGCTTCGGCAGCCGCATGTGGATCGGCATCTGGCCACCCTCGAAGCCCGCGGGCACGTTCTTCCGTGCCTTGGTGCCCTTGGTGCCGCGACCGGCGGTCTTACCCTTGGACCCCTCACCGCGACCCACGCGGGTCTTGTCGGTCTTCGCGCCCGGAGCGGGGCGAAGGTGATGGAGTTTGATGGTCATGCTTGAACCTCTTCGACTGTCACGAGGTGACGAACCGCGTTGATGAGGCCGCGGTTGATCGGCGTGTCCTCGCGGGTGACGGTCTGGCGGATGCCCTTGAGGCCGAGGGTCCGCAGGCTGTCACGCTGGTTGCTCTTGGTACCGATGGTGCCCTTGACCTGGGTGATCTTCAGCTGAGCCATGATCAGACCCCCTGTCCTGCTCGCGCGCGGAGCATACCGGCGGGAGCGACGTCCTCGATCGGCAGTCCACGACGGGCCGCGACCTCTTCCGGACGCTGCAGCATCTTGAGCGCCGCCACGGTGGCGTGCACGACGTTGATGGCGTTGTCCGAGCCGAGGCTCTTGGCGAGGACGTCGTGGACGCCCGCGCACTCGAGCACGGCACGCACCGCGCCACCGGCGATGACACCGGTACCGGGGCTGGCCGGACGCAGCATCACGACTCCGGCAGCGGCTTCGCCCTGCACGGGGTGGGTGACGGTCGCGCCGATCATCGGCACGCGGAAGAAGTTCTTGCGAGCCTCTTCGACGCCCTTCTGGATCGCGGCCGGAACTTCCTTGGCCTTGCCGTAACCGACGCCGACCATGCCCTGACCGTCGCCGACGACCACGAGAGCGGTGAACGAGAAACGTCGTCCACCCTTGACCACCTTCGAGACGCGGTTGATGGTCACCACGCGCTCGAGCTGGTTGCGGTCCTGGTCGCGGCCGCCGCGGTCACGACGGTCGCGACCGCCGCCACCGCCACGACGGTCGTTGCCGCCGCCTGCGTTGTTCTGGTTGTTGTCGTTACCGGCGGGTCCGTTTCCGCCGTCACGCTGACGTCCGGGCATCAGAGGGTCCCTCCGGTCAAGTGGGTGTAGCTGGTGAAGATGGTCATCAGAAGCTCAGGCCTCCCTCGCGGGCGGCATCGGCGAGCGCGGCGATCCGGCCGTGGTAGTCCTTGCCACCGCGGTCGAACACGACGGCGTCGACGCCGGCAGCCTTGGCGCGGGCGGCGATCAGCTCGCCGACCTTGCGGGCCTGCGCCGACTTGTCGCCGCCTGCGGCACGCACGTCGGCCTCGATCGACGAGGCCGCGGCGAGCGTCTTGCCTGCCAGGTCGTCGATGAGCTGCACGTGGATGTGGCGCGAGCTGCGCTTGACCGCGAGACGCGGACGAGCCGGGGTTCCGCTGACCTTCTTGCGGAGGCGGAAGTGGCGGTTGACGGTCGCCTTGCGACGACGCGTCGACACGTCCTTGCCGACGGGCTTGCGAACTGTCTTGGTAGCTGTCTCACTCATGGCTTACTTACCCGTCTTTCCGACCTTGCGACGGATCTGCTCACCCTCGTAGCGAATGCCCTTGCCCTTGTAGGGGTCCGGACGACGCAGGCGGCGGATGACCGCCGAGATCTCGCCGACTTGCTGCTTGTCGATACCCGTGACCGAGAACTTGGTCGGGGACTCCACGGCGAAGGTGATGCCCGAGGGAGCCTCGATCGGTACGGGATGGCTGTAACCGAGAGCGAACTCGAGGTCGCTGCCCTTGGCCTGCACGCGGTAACCGACACCGAAGATCTCCATCTTCTTGGTGTAGCCCTGCGTGACGCCGACGACGAGGTTGTTCACCAGCGAACGGCTCAGGCCGTGCAGAGCACGGCTGCGACGCTCGTCGTTCGGGCGGGTCACGACGATGGAGTTGTCCTCCTTGGCGACCGAGATGGGCTCGGAGACGGTGAGCGAGAGCTCACCCTTGGGGCCCTTCACGGTGACGTTCTGGCCGTCGATGGTGACGTCCACGCCCGCGGGGATCTCGATGGGGTTCTTTCCGATACGCGACATGTTGTGTTACCTCCCCTACCAGACGTAGGCGAGGACTTCGCCGCCCACGCGCTGATTGGCTGCCTGGCGATCGGTGAGCAGACCCGAGGACGTGGAGATGATGGCCACGCCGAGGCCGCCCAGAACCTTGGGCAGGTTGGTGGACTTTGCATAAACCCGGAGGCCGGGCTTGGAGACACGGCGCAGTCCGGCGATGGAACGCTCACGACTCGGGCCGTACTTCAGGGAGACGACGAGGCTCTTTCCGACCTCCGCGTCTTCGGTGCGGTAGTCGGTGATGTAGCCCTCGCGCTTGAGGATCTCGGCGATGTTCACCTTGATCTTCGACGAGGGCAGTGTCACCTCGTCGTGGTACGCCGAGTTGGCGTTACGCAGACGCGTCAAGAAGTCTGCGATCGGGTCAGTCATGGTCATGGGTGACCGTCAACCTTTCTCGTAGCGGTTCCCATACAGCGCCGGACGCGGGTAGATTCCCGTGACCTGCGGTGGGCCTTCCACGAAGTGGATAGTTGTTTCTGAAGGTTCTCGCCGCCGATGCCCTTGGCTTTTCGCCGGCACCGGAGACTATTCAGTTGTGTCCCGGACACCTGAGGTGCACAGGCAACCGGTCTAGTGTAGGGAATCCGCAGCGTAGACCCAAATCGGCGCCGGTCGGCGGCCCCGACGATCAGGCACCATCGAGGGTATGGACCGGCGTCAGCTACTCAGAACAGGGCTTCTCGGGGCGGGGCTCCTCGGGGTCACGGGAACCACGCTACTGGTCGGCTGCGCCGGCGACGAGGACGCCGCCACCACGCCTCCCGGCGGATCGGACCGTTCGGTCCCGACCGGCACGGGGACAGACGGCGCATCCGTCGAGACCGTCGCGTCGGGCCTGAACGTTCCGTGGGCGCTGGCCTTCCTGCCCGGTGGCGACGCGCTGGCCACCCAGCGTGACGACGCGACGGTGGTGCGCGTGTCCCCCACGGGCGAAGTGCGGACGGTCGGCGAGTTCGGCGACGCGGCACCGCGCGGCGAGGGCGGGCTGCAGGGCATCGCGATGGCGCCGGGCGACGAGAGCGCGGTGTTCGTCTACTACACGACCGCCTCCGACAACCGGTTGGTGCGCCTGGAGTTCGACGGCACGCGGTTCACCCGTTCCCGCACCCTGATCTCCGGACTCGACGCCGCCTACAACCATCACGGCGGAGCACTTGCCTTCGGCCCGGACGGAAGCCTGTTCGTGGCGGTCGGGGATGCCGCCGTGCCCGAGGTCGCCCAGGACGTCACCGCGCTGAACGGCAAGATACTGCGCGTCGACCGCGACGGCCGGCCGTGGCCGGGCAACCCGTTCGGCAACGAGGTCTATTCCTACGGGCACCGCAACGTCGAGGGTCTCGCCTTCGACGGCACGGGACGACTCTGGGCGAGCGAGTTCGGACAGAACCGCCGCGACGAGCTCAATCTGATCCGCTCGGGTGGCAACTATGGGTGGCCGGAGGTCGAGGGCGACTCCGCCGATCCGCGTTTCGTCGCCCCCGCCACCACCTGGACCACCCAGGAGGCGTCCCCGGCCGGGCTGGCGATCATCGGCGACCGCGCCTACATGGCAGCGCTCCGCGGACAGCGCCTGTGGGAGATACCGCTGACCGGGTCGCCCGGGAGCGCCGCGGGCGAGTCTGTCGGTGAACCCGTCGATAGGTTCGTCGACGATTTCGGTCGGCTTCGCCTGGTGGCCGCGGCACCAGACGGCTCCCTGTGGTTCGGCACGAGCAACACCGATGGGCGCGGCCGGCCGACCGACGACGACGATCGCCTGTTCCGTATGCGAATCGGTTGACGCGGCACTGCGCAGTCGTCAAAAGAGCCGAAAGGCGATACGCCTTCGAGAGAACGTCTCATTCGGATTCCGGAGGAATACGTCGCAGTGATTGTCCGAGTGATTTTCGCAATGATCGCGTGATCTATTTCCTCCCGCCCCACCGACAGTCGGATCGTGAGTGGACAACGAACAGGGCTCGATCCACCCGAATGCCGTACCGACGTCGTGTTGCGATGCCATGGTGGTACTCGTGGATTCGACTCACCTGCCCGAACTCGTCGACCAGCTCCTCTCCTCGGCACGCGAGGCGTCGAGCCGACGGTCGTCTCATACGTTGCACGGCAACTCTTCTCGACATCTCCGTCAGACGGTGATCGCACTCGTCGCCGGGGCGGCGCTGTCCGACCATGAGAGTCCCACCGAGGCCACGCTGCAGGTCCTGCGCGGTCGCGTCGTCCTGACCTCGGCGGATGCCCACCCGGGTGGTCGTTGGGAGGGCGCCGAGGGAGACCTGGTCACGATTCCGTCGACGCGTCACGGTCTGACGGCACAAGAGGACTCGGCGATTCTGCTGACCGTGGCGACACGGTGACGGGACCGACCTCGCGTGTTCTCCACATTATCGACGAATGTATTTCCCGCGAACATTAGCGCCGTATTTGTTCGACTTTCCGATTCGGGAAGAATCATCTACACGCGCTACGTATGGTGTCGCACATGGCCCGGTCAGATGACGTACAGGGCACCGTTGCCACCGCCCTGCTGAACATCGGCAAATTCTTCACCCGCTGGGACGAGACAGACGATCGTCGTGCCGTCTTCCGGGATGGCGGTCGCGCCGGGGACGTGTTCTACCGGGATAGGTGGAGCCACGACAAGATCGTCCGCTCGACGCACGGGGTGAACTGCACCGGTTCGTGTTCGTGGAAGGTCTACGTCAAGGACGGGATCATCACCTGGGAGACCCAGGAGACCGACTACCCGTCGGTGGGGCCGGATCGACCCGAGTACGAACCGCGTGGATGTCCGCGCGGCGCGGCATTCTCCTGGTACACATACTCCCCCACCCGAGTTCGGCATCCCTACGCCCGCGGCGTCCTGGTCGAGATGTACCGCGAGGCCAAGGGCCGACTCGGTGACCCCGTTCTGGCGTGGGCCGATGTCGTGGGAGATCCGTTGCGGCGTCGCTCGTATCAGCGCGCACGGGGCAAGGGCGGGCTCGTCCGTGTCACGTGGGACGAGGCCATCGAGATGGCCGCGGCGGCACATGTCCACACGATCAAGACCCACGGCCCCGACCGATGCGCGGGGTTCTCGCCGATCCCGGCGATGTCGATGGTCAGCCACTGCGTCGGCACCCGGTTCATCCAGCTCATCGGCGGCGTGATGACCTCGTTCTACGACTGGTACGCCGATCTCCCGGTCGCCAGCCCGCAGGTATTCGGCGACCAGACCGATGTCCCAGAGTCCGGCGACTGGTGGGACGCGACGTATCTGATGATGTGGGGTTCCAACGTCCCGGTCACGCGCACCCCCGATGCACACTGGATGGCCGAGGTGCGTTACCGCGGCACCAAGGTGGTCTCGGTCAGCCCCGACTACGCCGACAACACCAAGTTCGCCGACGAATGGCTGCCGGCGCAGGCCGGCACCGACGGCGCGCTCGCGATGGCGATGGGCCACGTCATCCTCACCGAGTTCTTCGTGCGGCGCTCGACCGGCTTCTTCGACGACTACGTGCGCCGCTACACCGACCTCCCGTTCCTGATCCACCTCGACGAGGAAGACGAAGAAGACGGACGCGTCGGCGTCTCCGGCGACGTCGGCCACGTGCCGGGCAAGTTCGTCACCGCCGACGAGTTGCCCGGCGCGGAACACACTGCGGACGAGGATGTCTGGAAGACGGTGTTCTGGGATGAGGCGCAAGATGCGCCCGTCGTACCCAATGGATCGATGGGGTTCCGGTACGCCGACTCCGGCGAGGGGCGTTGGAATCTCGATCTCGACGGGGCGCAACCCGCGCTGACCCTGATGGGTGACGCAGCCGAGTTCGTCCAGGTCGCGTTCCCCGTCTTCGACGCCCCCGACGGCAGCGGTGCGGTGGTCCGGCGCGGTGTGCCCGCGCGTCGTGTCGGCGGACGGCTCGTCACGACCGTCTTCGACCTGATGCTCGCGCAGTACGGGGTCGCCCGGGACGGACTGCCCGGCGAGTGGCCGACCGGATACGACGACGCGTCGGCTCCCTACACACCGGCATGGCAGGCCGAGATCACCGGGGTTCCGGCGGCCGCTGCGATTCGTGTCGCACACGAATTCGCCGCCAACGCCGAAGAATCCGAGGGCCGCTCGATGATCATCATGGGAGCCGGGATCTGCCAGTGGTTCCACGGCGACGCGACCTACCGGGCGATCCTGTCACTCCTCATCCTGACCGGCTGCATGGGTCGCAACGGCGGCGGCTGGGCGCATTACGTCGGACAGGAGAAGTGCCGGCCGATCACAGGCTGGATCTCCCTCGCCAACGCGCTGGACTGGACGCGCCCGCCACGGACCATGACCGGCACGTCGTATTGGTACATGCACACCGGCCAGTGGCGGAACGACGGATACTCGACGTCGTCGCTGGCCTCCCCGCTGTCGCGCGGCACGATGGATCACGAACACACCGCCGACGCAATCGCCCAGTCCGCGCGACTCGGCTGGATGCCGTTCTATCCCCAGTTCTCCTCGAATCCCCTCGACGTCGCCGACGAGGCGGTCGCTGCCGTGGATCGTGGTGACGCACCGGACGCGGCCACTTACGTCGCCGAGCGTCTGCAGAGCGGCGAGTTGACGCCGGCCATCACCGACGTCGACGCGCCGGAGAACTGGCCGCGGACCCTCGTCCTGTGGCGATCCAACCTGCTCGGCTCGTCGGCGAAGGGCAACGAGTACTTCCTCCGGACTCTGCTCGGAACCCACCACAACGTGCTGGGCGCCGAGACTCCCGACACCCCGAGACCCGCCGAGATCCGTTGGCACGACGACATCCCGGAGGGCAAGCTCGATCTGCTGCTCTCCGCGGATTTCCGGATGACCTCCACCACGCTGCTGTCGGACATCGTGCTGCCCGCCGCCACCTGGTACGAGAAGCACGACCTGTCCTCGACGGACATGCATCCGTTCGTGCACGCGTTCACCCCGGCGATCGACCCGCCGTGGGAGGCGAAGTCCGACTTCGATCTGTTCCACCGGCTCGCGCGCAGGTTCTCGGACCTGGCACGGACCCACCTCGGGACACGTCGCGATCTGGTCAGCGTCCCGCTGCAGCACGACACCCCGGGCGAGGTTGCACAACCGCACGGTCGGGTCGCGGACTGGCGGCAGGACGGCGTATCCGGACACCCGGGCCGGAACATGCCCAACTTCAGTGTGGTGGAGCGTGATTACACGACGATCGCGGACAAGCTGGCCACCATCGGGCCGCTCGCGGACACGCTCGGCTTCACCGTCAAGAACGTGACCTATCCGCTCGAGGACCAGACACGAAAGCTCGCCGAGTCCAACGGTGTGATGCTCGGCGGCGCCGGCGACGGACGCCCGGCGATCGACACCGACGAGAAACTCGCAGAGGCGATCCTCACGTTGTCGGGGACCACGAACGGCGAGCTCGCGGTCGCCGGTTTCGAACGGCTCCAGCAACGCGTCGGCTTCCGCCTCGACGACCTCGCCCGTGGGTCGGAAGAAAAGCGCATCCGCTTCGCCGACACCCAGAAGGCACCCGTTCCGGTGATCACCTCGCCCGAGTGGTCCGGGTCGGAGACCGGAGGCCGCCGCTACGCGCCGTTCACCGTGAACATCGAGCGACTCAAGCCCTTTCACACCCTCACCGGGCGGATGCACTTCTACCTCGACCACGACTGGATGATCGACATGGGCGAGTCGCTCCCGATCTACCGGCCACCTCTGGACATGCACCGCCTCTTCGGCGAGCCGAAGCTGGGCGCCGACGGCGCGCGCGAGATCACGGTTCGGTACCTGACGCCGCACTCCAAGTGGTCGATCCACTCCGAATACCAGGACAACCTGTTCATGTTGTCGCTCTCGCGCGGTGGGCCGATCGCCTGGCTGAGCCCCCAGGACGCCGCATCGATCGACGTCGCGGACAACGACTGGATCGAATGCGTCAACGCGAACGGCGTTTTCGTCTGTCGCGCG
Organism: Gordonia sp. NPDC058843; assembly: GCF_042743165.1. Taxonomy (NCBI): domain Bacteria; kingdom Bacillati; phylum Actinomycetota; class Actinomycetes; order Mycobacteriales; family Gordoniaceae; genus Gordonia; species Gordonia sp. NPDC058843. The sequence goes on along the minus strand of NZ_JBHYNC010000024.1, from coordinate 67,001 downwards.
ATCGTCAGCCACCGCATGCCGGCCGGGGTCTGCTACGTCCACCACGCCCAGGAACGCACGATCGACGTCCCGAAGTCGGAGGCGACGGGCCGTCGCGGCGGCATCCACAACTCGCCGACCCGGTTGCTGGTCAAACCGACCCACCTCATCGGCGGATACGCCCAGTTGTCGTACGCGTTCAACTATCTCGGACCTACCGGGAATCAACGCGACATGGTGTCGACCATCCGCAAGCGCAGCCAGGAGGTGACCTACTGATGCGGGTCATGGCCCAGGTCGGGATGGTGATGAATCTCGACAAGTGCATCGGGTGCCACACCTGCTCGGTCACCTGCAAACAGGCCTGGACCAATCGGTCCGGCACCGAGTACGTGTGGTTCAACAACGTCGAAACCCGTCCCGGACAGGGGTATCCGCGACGGTACGACGATCAGGAGACGTGGCAGGGCGGGTGGGTGCTCAACCGCAACGGGAGGTTACGGCTCCGCGCCGGTGGCCGGTTGCGAAAGCTGCTGACCCTGTTCGCGAGTCCCGTCCAGCCGACGATCGACGACTACTACGAACCCTGGACCTACGACTACCAGACCCTGATCGACGCCCCGCTGGGCGACGACTTCCCCGTCGCCCGCCCCAAGTCCCTGCTCACCGGCAAGGACACCAAGGTCACCTGGTCGGCGAACTGGGACGACAACCTCGGCGGTGCACCGGAACTCGCACACCGCGACCCCATCGTCGAGAAGCTCCGGCGCGAGTCCGAGGACGCGGTGAAGTTCGGCTTCGAGCAGACCTTCATGTTCTATCTCCCCCGGATCTGCGAGCACTGCCTCAATCCGTCGTGCATGGCGTCGTGCCCGTCCGGCGCGATCTACAAGCGCAGCGAGGACGGCATCGTGCTCGTCGACCAGGACCGCTGTCGCGGTTGGCGACAGTGCATCACGGGCTGCCCGTACAAGAAGATCTACTTCAACCACAAGTCCGGCAAGGCCGAGAAATGCACGCTCTGCTACCCGCGCATCGAGGTCGGGCAACCGACGGTGTGCTCGGAGACCTGCGTCGGACGGCTCCGCTATCTCGGCATCTTCCTCTACGACGCCGACGCCGTGACGGCGGCCGCCGCCACCCCGGACGAACGCGATCTGTATGAGGCACAGCTCGATCTGATGCTCGATCCCGACGATCCCGCGGTGGTCGCCGCCGCCCGCCGGGACGGCATCCCGGACGACTGGCTCGAGGCCGCTCGCCGGTCACCGGTGTACGCCTTGGCGAAGAAGTATCGCGTCGCGCTCCCACTGCATCCGGAGTACCGCACCATGCCGATGGTCTGGTACGTCCCGCCGCTGTCGCCGATCGTCGACCTGCTCGCCGGCCAGGGTCACGACGCCGAGGGCGCGGGCACCCTGTTCGGTGCCATCGAGGCGCTACGTATCCCCGTGGAGTATCTGGCCGAGTTGTTCACCGCCGGAGACACGGCGGTCGTCGACACGGTGCTGCGCCGTCTGGCCGCGATGCGCGCGTACATGCGCGACGTCACGCTGGGACGCGAACCCGATGCCGACATCCCGGCCGCGGTGGGGATGACCGAAGAAGAGGTTTACGAGATGTACCGGTTGATGGCGATCGCGAAATACGACGAGCGCTACGTGATCCCCACGGCGCATCTCGAGCAGGCCGAGAAGCTCGACGAGATGGGATGCTCGCTGGACTACGACGAGGGTCCGGGCATGTTCGACTCCTCGCCGTTCGGCGAGGCCAGCGGACGCCCGGCGCCGGTGTCGGTGGAGACCTTCCACGCCCTGCGTCAGCGTCAGACCACCGACACCGCGGCCGGCGAACACACGATGGCGGGCCGGACGAACCTGCTGAACTGGGACGGGAACGGCGCCCCGCCGGGGCTGTTCCCGGAGCGCATACCCGGGTCGTCGGCGCCGGGCGAGGAGACGCGATGAGAGGCCTACGGGTCTTCGATCGGCGGCCGCGAACGACCGCCGCCGACACCGTGATCCGGCTGATCGCCTCGTGGTGCCTGAGCTATCCCGACGACGAGGTCCTCGAGCGCGTCGAGCTGATGCGGGCCGCCCTCGACGAACTGGACGATCCCCGGACGACAGCAGCGCTGCGGCAGACCGTCGATCACCTCGCCGTCGGCGATCCGACGGTGCTGCGCCGCGACTACACGGAACTCTTCGACCTCTCCAAAAGACACACGCTCTACCTCTCGTACTGGTCCGACGGCGACACCCGACGTCGCGGCACGACGCTCGGTGAGTTCAAGCAGGCGTACCGCGACAGCGGGTTCCTCGTCGATTTGCACGGCGAGCTACCCGACCATCTGCCGGTCGTGCTCGAGTTCAGCGCGCGGGTCGATCCGGCGCGCGGCGTCGAACTACTCGAGAAGCACCGTGCGGCAGTGGAACTCATCCGATTTGCACTCCTCGACTCCGGGTCGCCGTACGCCGGGGCGCTGGGGGCCGTCTGCGCCACCCTGCCGAGCCCCTCCCCATCCGACCGGGCCGCGGCGATGGCCCTGTGTGCCCCCACACCGACCGAGACGGTGGGTCTGGAACCCTTCGATCCCCGCCTGCTTCCGATCGATCCGACCCGAGCGTGAGGTGACGTGTGGACATCTTCCTCTGGGGCGTACTGCCGTACGCGACCCTGGGCCTGCTCATCGGGGGCACCGTGTGGCGGTACCGCTACGACAAGTTCGGCTGGACCACCAGGTCCTCGGAACTCTACGAGTCCCGGATCCTGCGCATCGCCTCCCCGCTGTTCCACTACGGCGTCCTGGTGGTGATCGTCGGGCACGCGATCGGGTTGCTCATCCCGGAGTCGTGGACCGAGGCCATCGGCGTCTCCGAGACGCTCTACCACTGGGGTGCGGGCGGTTTCGGGATCGTCGCGGCCGTCGCCACGCTCATCGGGGTCGCGATGCTGGTGTACCGCCGCCGCACCGTCGGCCCGGTGTTCATGGCCACCACCCGCAACGACAAGGCGATGTACCTCGTGCTCGTCACGGCCCTGGTGGCGGGGACCTACATCACCTTGATCGGCACGCTCGACCCCCACGCCCCCGGGGTGAACTACCGGGAGACCGTGTCGCCGTGGTTCCGGTCGCTGTTCGTGCTGCAGCCGGACGTCACGGCGATGTCGGAGGCGCCCTTGCGTTTCCACGTGCACATCCTCATCGGGATGCTGCTGTTCGCCATGGTGCCCTTCACCCGGCTGGTGCACATCTTCACCGCACCGGTGCACTACCTCTTCCGTCCCTACATCGTGTACCGAAGTCGCGACCGTCGCGTCGCGCCGGGTAACCAGCCCTATCGGCCGGGATGGGCGCCCGTCGGAGTGAAGGATCGTGATCGATGAGCACCGACACCACGACACCCGCGATCGACTCCCGTGCGCGGACGACGAATCTCGCACTGGCGACGCTGGCTTTCACGATCAGCTTCTGGGCGTGGAATCTCATCGGCCCGCTGGGCGTGGTCTACACCGACCAGCTCGACCTGTCGGCAACACAGAAGTCGGTTCTCGTCGCGATCCCCATCCTGGTCGGCTCGCTGGGCCGAATCCTCACCGGCGCACTCACCGACCGCTTCGGCGGCCGCCTGATGTTCACCGTGCTGCTGGTCGGGACCATCCCGTTCGTGCTCCTGGTCGCGGCCGCGGGACACTTCGAGAGCTATGCGCTGCTACTCGTGGCCGGGTTCTTCCTCGGCGTCGGCGGCACCACGTTCGCGGTGGGCATCCCGTTCGTGAACGCCTGGTACGACAAGTCCCGGCGGGGATTCGCCACCGGCGTCTTCGGTGCCGGCATGGGCGGGACCGCCCTGTCGGCGTTCTTCACCCCGCGGTTCGTGTCGTGGTTCGGCTATGTCGCCACCCACGTCATCATCGCCGTCGCCCTGGCCCTCGTCGCGGTCATCTGCTGGCTCTTCATGCGGGACTCGCCGCGGTGGGTGCCGTCGCACGATTCGGTGGTGCCCAAACTCGTCGGCGCCGCGAGACTCCCGATCACCTGGCAACTCGGATTCCTCTACGCCGCGGCCTTCGGCGGCTTCGTGGCGTTCAGCACCTACCTGCCGACCTACCTCAAGGACGTGTACGACTTCGACCTGCAGGCCGCAGGCACCCGGACCGCCGGGTTCGCGATCGCCGCCGTCATCGCGCGTCCGGTCGGCGGGATTCTGTCGGACCGGTTCGGCCCCCGCATCATCACCGTGATCTCCTGCGGCGGCGCCGCGGTGCTCGCCGTCTGGATGATCACCAAACCGCCGCTGGAGATACCCGCGGGACTCGACTTCGTGCTGATGGCGGTCTGCATGGGACTCGGTTCGGGGTCGGTCTTCAGCTGGGTCGCCCAGGCCGCTCCTGCCGAGCGCGTCGGCTCGGTCACCGGAATCGTGGGCGCCCTCGGCGGTCTCGGCGGGTTCTTCCCGCCCATGGTCATGGGCGCCACCTACGACGCGACCACCCACAGCTACACGATCGGACTCGCGCTGCTCGTCGTGTTCGCCACCTGCGCGGCCCTGTTCACCGTGTTCGGCATCCGGCGGACGGCGGACACCTGACGCCGACCCCGGCGCGGCGACGCAACCGAACTTGTCGGGGCCTCGTGTTCTGATGATCGCACCCGTCGAACAAAGGAGCGATCCATGTCAGACCACGCTGCCGCGATCCGAGGTCTGCCCCGGTGGCATCCCAATCCGCTCATCCGCTCGACCATCGAGACCATCCGGCGCTGCGGCTGGCAGGTGACCTCGGTCGGCGAGCCGGACTCCGAGTTCGACGCGCGAGACGTCCGTACCCCTTCCGACCGGGCCCAGACCGAATGCGGCTACTCCTATACCGCAGGCCTGTCTCTGCATTCGATCCCCGAGCTATCGATCTACGGTGTCGATCCCCTCACCGCGACCCACGTCCTGAACGAGCTCGGCAGCCTGCTTCACCGGGAGGACTGGCGCGATCTCGTCGCCACGCAGACCGACATCGGCCTGCAGACGGTCACCGTGACCGTGCGGCTCATCGAACAACTCGACCACGATGAACTACTTCTGGCCAACCTGCTGTTCCCGGACCATCCGAAGCTGCAGGTGGTCTGGCCCGACGACCACGGCCACCTCCCGTGGGAAGACGGCTACACCCTGCTGCCCATGCATCAGCCGGTGAAGGGGATGCCGCAGCTCCTCGATGCCCCGTTCGGGGAGCCACGCCTTCTCACCACCGAAGACGGGCCCGACCGAACCCGCCCACGGAAGGGCCGTCGCATCTCGGGCCACTGACCTGCGGCCGGGGGGTTTCCGGCGACGTCCGGGACGACACGTGTCCGTGTTGTCCCGGACAACGGTCGCCCGAAGTGCCACCATGGGTGGTCTGGGGGCTCGAACGGACCACGGGGGCACGAGGAAAGGCAGGTCGGCGTGGCGCACCTCCCCGTCGTTGTCGCTGCCCTCGTCGCCCTTGTACTCGCGGTCGCCTTTGTCGCCGTCATCTACCGGCGGCCGCAGCGCGGGCTGCTGGTGCTGGCCGCACTCACCCCCCTCGACGGTCTACTCGACATCGCTCCGGTGCCCGGCATCGCCTCGGCATGGAAAGAGGGTGTTCTCGCGCTCACCCTGATCTGCGCGGCCAACCGCCGCCTACGGCCCACCGAGAGGACAGGCCCCCCGCTGCAGATGCCGTGGTGGCCTGCCGCGGCCGTGTGGGTCGCGTTCGGCGTGGTGTCGGCCCTCTACGTCTACGGGCCCATCGGGTTGTACGGCGTCAAGGTCACCTTCTTCTACCTCTTCGTGATACTCGCCCTCTGGCTGACGCCGTTCGACGCGCTCGACCGCGACCGCCTCGTCTCGATCATCATGGCGCTCGGGGTCCTCACCACGGTCGTGGGCATCGGGCAGCAGATCCTGGGTCCTGCGCGCCTCGTCGAACTCGGTTACACCTTCGGCGAGCAGGTCCGGACGAGCGGTCCGCTGTTCCGCACCTTCAGCACGTTCAATCAGCCCTTCGGTTTCGGACTCTTCGTCATGCTCGCCCTCCTCGTCGGCGGGGCGGTCGCCCTGTCCGACACCGGGCGCCGACGCAACCAGATCTTCCTGGCGTGCTGGCCGATCATGGCGATCACGATGGCCACCTCGGTGGTGCGGGCGGCGATCCTCGGCCTTGTCGTCGGCGTGATCTGGCTTGCCGCGCTGCGCTTCCGCCAGCTCGTCGCCCCGCTCCTCGCCCTCGGCGTCGTCGCCGTCGTGTCGCTGCCGTTCCTGCCGTCGAGCATCACCAAGGTGTTCTTCTCCTCCAGCAGCCTGAGTCAGCGCGGCTCCGGGTGGGGCGAGATCTTCGCGAGTATCTGGGTGCACCCGCTGGGGACCGGACTCGCATCGAGCGGATCGGCGGCCGACGCGCTGTCGGCGGCCCAGGGCGACACGACACGGACCATCACCGCGGGCGCCGGCGGTACCGTGCAGCAATTGTCGAAGAACTACCAACCGGACAACTACTACGTGAAGCTGCTGATCGAACTCGGGCCGATCGGATTGTGGTTGTTCCTGGCGCTGATCGTGACCGCGGTGATCTGGTGCGTGCAGTACTCGCGCCGGATGCCCGACCCGGACGGAGCCCTTGTCCTGGGTGTCAGTGCATCGATGGTCGCGGCGATGGTGGCGTGTCTGGTCGCCACCTACTTCGAGATCTTCCCGCTCGACTTCTACTTCTGGTTACTGTTGGGAGCTGCTGGATGCGCGACGGCACAACACGAATCACGTACGGTGCGCTTGCACTTCGTCCCGGAGGCAGCGGAGTCCAGACCTACATCCGCGAACTCCTGAGGGCACTGCCGAACCACCTGGACGGCACCTCCCTGTCCGCGGTCGTCCAGTCCGACGCGGTCGGTGAGCTGCCGCCGGCGATCGCGCCGGTGGAGCGTCCCGTCGCCGACGGTGTCCGGCGCGCGGTGCTCGGCGTACTGCCGACCCGAACGCGCGGGGTGTTCCACGGCCTCGACGTCGACCTGCCGATCGCCGGACCGACGACGACGGTCGCGACCGTCCACGACCTCTCGGTGCTCGACATGCCGTCCGCGTCGAGTAGGTTCCGCGCGGCCGGCGAGTCCGTACTCGTCCGTACGACGCTCCGTCGCGCGGACGTGCTGATCGCCGTCTCCGAGTTCACCGCCGAACGGATTCGCCAGACGTGCGGGCGGGACGCGTACGTCACCGAACTCGCGCCGGCCGACTGGGCCCGACCCCCGTCGGACGCCGACGTCGCACGGGTCCGGGCGAAGTACGACCTACCCGACCGATTCGTGATGCAGATCGGCACTGTCGAACCCCGCAAGAACGTCGAACTGGTCGCGGCGGTCGCACGGCGTCTCGACGTTCCGTGTGTGCTCGGTGGCGCCGGTTCGACGGGGCCCGACGCCCCATCGTCGGCGGTGGGGCTCGGCTACGTCGACGTCGAGGACCTGCCGTCGCTGTACGCGGCGGCGACCGTGACCGCCTATGCCTCCTTCTACGAGGGTTACGGCCTACCCCCCGTCGAGGCGATGGCCTGCGGCGGTGCCGTCGTCGCCAGCGCAGTGGGCGCGCTTCCCCAGGTCGTCGGGAACGGCGCAGCGCTGGTTGTGGGACACGACGAGGACGACTGGGTCGCCGCCCTCGAACCCCTCCTGCGCGACGATGCGGCGCGCACTGAACTCGTCGCCGCCGGCACCGCCGTCGCGTCGGCCCTGAGCTGGGACACCACCGCCCGCCGCACGGTCGAGGCCTACCGCGCGGCAGGCATCGACTCACCCGCTCCGGGATCGCCGTGAGCCCTGACGTCACCGGCCCGCTGCCGTCCGATGTTCTCGTCGAACAGCAGGCCGAGGCCGAGTTGGCGGACCGGATCACCGGCGCCGGGAGCGCAGCGAGCGGGCCGCAGACTGCAACCGGCGCCGGGAGCGCAGCGAGCGGGCCGACGATTGGCCCGGCCGACGAACCGGACGGACACCCCGCCTCGGATGCGCGGGCCGCCACCCGTGCCACGATCGCGATGCTGGTGAGTCGTCTGGTGATCGCCGCCCTCGGCTGGGCGGGGAGCGTACTCATCGCCCGCACCCTGTCCCCGGAGGACTGGGGCACCTACTCCTTCGTGTTCGCGCTCCTCGGTCTCACCGCGATCTTCACCGACCTCGGGGTGGGCCGGGCGGTGATGGCCCGGCTCATCGCCGACGACCCCGAGGACGTGGCGAAGACGTCGTCGGCGTTCATCGCGCTGCGGGTGGTGCTCGGTGTCCTCGGTTACCTGATCGCCGTCGCCTACGTGATCGTGCTGCAGTACCCCGGTGATGTCATCCGCGCGACCGCCATCGCAGGTCTCGTGGTCGTGTTCGCCACGCCCGCACAGGCACTCACGGTCATCTTCCAGAGCCGGCACCGCCTGCTGCTCACCGCGATCGCCGAGAGCCTGGGGCAAGTCCTGCAGCTGGCTCTGACCATCGCCGCGGTCCTCGTCGCGCCGGCACTGCTGGTGTTCGTGCTCGCCCCGGTCGCGAACGAGATCCTGGCGCTGATCATCAAGGTCGTCGGCATCGCTCGCCGGTCGTCGGGGTTACGGCCGTCCCGGATCATCGAGTGGTCTCGCTGGAAACCCATGCTCTCCGACGCCCTCCCGCTGGCTCTCGGACTGGCACTCACCATCGCACTGCAGAAGGTCGACGTCCTGCTGCTGAGCCTGCTCGACTCGCTCGACGCGGTCGGCATCTACAGCATCGGGTACAAGTTCTCCGACATCATGGACACCCTCATCCTCGCTGCGATCGGCCCCATCAGCACCCTGCTGGTCGCCGCCTGGCCGAGCCAGCCGACGGTGCTGCGTCAGCGGTGCCGGAGCGCGGCGGCCGTCTTCGCCGCGAGCGGTGCCGTTGCCGTGGCCGCCTTCTGGCCGAGCGCCGGACCCATCATCGGGTTGCTCTACGGAGACCGGTTCGTCGTCGGCGCCGATGCCGCCCGATTCCTCGTCCTGGGCGCGGCCATCACCGCCTTCATCGTGCTCGGCATCTTCCTGCTCGCGTCGACCGGTCATGCGAACCGCTACCCGTGGATCGCGATCGGCGGCCTGGTGCTCAACGTCGTGCTCAACGTGATCCTCATCCCCCGGTACTCCTACGACGGAGCGGCGGTCTCCACCGTCATCACGTTCGCCGTCGCCGCGGTCGCGCTGTGGGTGGTGGTCGGGCGGACGCTTCCGGTCACCGGCCTGCTCCCGCTCGGCACGCTCACCACGCTGATCCTGCTGACCGCGGCAACGTGCGCGATCGGCGTCTGGGCCGCGGACTCGGTGCCCTGGCCGGCCGTCTCGGCCATCGCCGCACTGATCGTCGCGGGCCCCGCAGTCCTGCTGATCCGGGCGGTGGCCACGCCTCCCGGCCGACACACGAAGGTGGTCCGATGACCGGTTCCGCACCCGAGCGCACGATCGTCTTCGTCGCGCACACAGGCCAGGTCTCCGGGGCGGAGAAAGTGATGCTCGATCTGATCGACGTCGCGGTCGACCGGGGGCACCCGGTGCGGGTCGTCTGTCCCGACGGTCCGCTGCCCGGCCGGCTCCCGACCGGTGTGGACCATGTGGCCATCCCCCCACTCGGACTCAGTGGCGAACGCGGCCTGGCGCGTCTCGTGGGTGCCGGTCGGCTCGTGCGCGACTGGACACGGGCCGGACGCATCTTGCGACGGGTGTCACGGTCGCCCGGCACCTCGACGATCGTCAATTCGTTGTTCGCGCTCCCCGCTGCCCGCATCGCACGACCCGCGAACCGGATCTCCTGGCTCGTCCACGACACCCTGTCGTCGGGCAGGCAACGCGCGGTCGTCCGCGTCAGCGCGCCCGTGGTCCGGCGCGCGGTGTCGGTGTCGGAGGCCACGGCGGTTCCCCTCGTCGAACTCGGCCTGCCGGTCGTGGTGGCGCACAACGGGGTCACCTGGCCGGTCCCGGCGCTCCCCACCGACCTGCACGATCCACCGGTCGTCGGAATGCTGGCACTGCTCACGCCGTGGAAGGGGCATGCCGTCACACTCGACGCCGTCGCCGAACTCCCGGACGTCCACGTCGAGTTCGCCGGCGGATCATTCCCCGGGGACGCCGATCATGTTGCCGCGCTCCGGGATCGGGCCGCCCAACCCGACCTAGCCGGACGCGTCCGATTCCTCGGTCACACCGACCTCCGGGCCGCACTCGAGCGGTGGGATGTCGTGATCTCGGCGAGCGTGACACCCGAAGCCGGGCCGCTGTCGGTCCTGGAGGCCATGGCCTACGGAAAGCCCGTTATCGGCACCGATCACGGCGGCACGACCGAGTTCCTGCGAGGCGGCGCCGGCGTGCTCGTCCCCCCGTCGGATCCCGCCGCACTGGCGTCGGCGATCGGCCGCGTCCTTGCCGACGTCGACCTCCGCCGTTCGTTGACCGGCCGGGCACGTCGTCGTATCGCGGACGGACACGACAAGTCGGCGACCCTACCGCGTATGCTCGACGAGTTGTTGTCCGGCTGAGGAGAAGTCCGCGGCCGGCACCTGCCGCGCGCGTTGCGCGTCTCGTCAGATAGGCACCATCCATGACACCGTCCCTGCACGGTCGGGCCACTCGGTCGGCACTCGCGTACGTGTGCATCCTCGTCGCAACCCTCGCCGCGATCGTGTGGGTCCGCAGCGACGCCCACTCGGCACCGGCCGCGTGCTCACTCGCGGGCGGCGATCGCAAGATCGCGGCGTCACCGGGCGCCTCGTTGCTCGGTGCGTCCGACGCGGACCTGAACCGAGAGCTGTCGGTCGCCCAGGACCTGGGCATGTGGGCGGTGCGTCTCGACGTCGACTGGTCGGTCGTCGAACCGCGGCGCGGACAACGAAACTGGGCCCCCATCGATCGCGTGGTCAATGCGATCGTCGCCCACGGCATGTGCCCGCTGGGTCTGGTGACCTACACCCCGTTGTGGGCCGCGCGTGCCTCGGACTTCCCGCGCAACAGTCACTACCGGCCCGCCGACCCCGACGTCTTCGCGTCCTTCGCGGCTGCGGCCGCGCAACGGTATGCCGACTCGATAGCGGTCTGGGAGATCTGGAACGAGCCGAACCTGGCGAGCTACTGGCTGCCGCGCACGAACTCGGCCGAGTACGGCCGCCTGCTCGCTGCGTCGTATGCGGCCATCAAGAGCGCCGTCCCGGGCGCGGCGGTGATCTCCGGCGGACTCGCGCCCGGCACCGACAACGGCCGCGACATCGCGCCCTTGACCTTCGTGCGCAACCTCTATCAGGGCGGGTTCAACCGGTCACTCGACGCGCTGGGCGTGCACCCGTACACCTACCCTGCCCTGCCCAACGATCCTGCGGCGGCATCGTGGAGCACCGCTGCCCGGATGTGGGACATGCGCGACGTGATGGTCGCCGGGGGTGACGGCGGCAAGAAGATCTGGATGACCGAGTTCGGCGCGCCGACCGGCACCGGCGCGAACGCGGTGTCCGAAGAGGTACAGGCGCAGAGCATCGCGGTCGCCATCGGCGCCCAGACCGACGCGCCCTGGCTCGGGCCGCTGTTCGTGTACTCGCTGCGCGACGCGGGCACCGACCCGAACAATCTCGAACACAACTTCGGCCTGGTACGCCGCGACTGGTCTCCCAAGCAGGCGTACTCGATGCTGGCGTCGCGGTGACGGCCGAAGCCGTTCTCGCACACGCCACGCCCATCTGCGTCGACCACCGTCGCCCACATCGTTGGCTATGGTGAACTGACAGCTGATCGAGCACTGCAATGTCCGGGGATGGTCGGGGGGCATCCGACACCACAGGAGTTACGTGTGACCTCCAGCTTCGATGCCACCGGGCGACGCGATGCGCCGCCCTCCATCGACCTGTTCGGGCACTTCCGCGATCTCGTGCGCGTCGCAGTCCCGGCGATCCTCATCGGTATCCTCGTCGGCGCGTCAGTGTTCGCGCTGCGGACCGCGCTGGTGCCCAAGGAGTACTCGGCCACCGTCGTCGCCGAGATCACGCCCGCCGGCACGATCATCCCCGGCGACGCTTTCGTCGAACAGCTGCGTGCCCCGTTCGTGGCGTTGTCCACCGACGAGAACGTCCTGCAGCAGGTCCTGACCCAGGTCGACACCGGGTGGACCACGGGCGAGCTGAGTTCGCACGTCACCACGGCTCCGGGAACCGCGCCCACACTGATGGACTTCACCGCCACGGCGCCCACGAGCGAACAGGCCGAGGACGTCGCCCGTGCAATGGTCACGGCCATCTCCGCCGCCTCCCTCTCCACCCATGCCCGCGACATCACCCGGCAGATCGACCAGCTGCGTGCGCAGGTGACCGCCGAGCGCGTCCGTAACCGCGCGCTGCCCGACCGCAGTGATGCGAAGGTCGAATCCGACGCGACCCTCGCCGATCTCGACTCTCAGCTGACACGCCTGCAGAACTCGTCCTCGGACACGCTCACGATCCTCGCGGCACCGTCGGCGAGCGAGGTACCCGTCACCCCGAAGCCCGCGCAGGAGGGTGCGGTCGCCGCCATCGCCGCGACGATCATCGCGGCCGAACTGCTCGTGCTGTTCCGTGGGCGAGTCGGCCGCAGGCCGAACCCGATCTGGGCCCGCCGCGCGGCGCATCGCCACGGCGCCCAGCTCACCTACGGGCGGCGTGGCGAACCGGCGCTGCCCTCGACCCTGCTACCCGCGTTCGCACAACGCCATCGGCGGGCCGAGGTCGCACTGGTCCTCACCGGCGAGCACGTCGACGCCGGTCGCCTGATCGGCGACCTCGTCCCACCTGGCGACGACGCGGCGACCGGACACCGTCTCCGCGTCACCCAGCGTCCCCTCGCCGACGCCTGGTGGCAGCGCGTCGATCCCGGGGACCTCGCGCTCGCGGTTGTCGTCGTGTCGTCCTCCGGGCGTGACCGCAAGGTCGCCGATCGGGCATTGTCCCAGCTCGCGACCATCGGGTCGACTCGCCATCTGATCGTGCAGCGCACGGGGAAGCAGCCTTCCGCGCCTGCCTTGTCCACCCCCGCCGAATCGGCCCCTGACCACAGTTCCGGGGGCGAGAGTGCCGGGGACACCGCCGCACCCAGAACCGCCGCACCCAGAACCGAGGCCGCGCCACCCATGACACCTTCGCCGTCGCACGACGACACGGGTTCCACCCCGACACCCGACCCCGCCCCGACACCCGGCCCCACCCCGCGACCCGACTCCGATCGGTTGCGCACCGCTCCGGGAGATGTGGGCAGCAATGCCCGGTGACCGCATCGCCGTCGTCCACGAACGACTCACGGAGATAGCCGGATCCGAGCACGTCGTCGAACAACTCGCCGCGACGTGGCCGCATGTCGAGGTGCACGCGCCGATCGCCCGGGAGGCAGGTATCCCGGCCGGGTTGGACTCCCCACCGATCACCTCGTCGCTGAATCGCGCCTACCGCCTGCTCGGCGAACGCACCTACGCGCCGCTGCTCCCGCTGATGCCGCTGGCGTTTCGGCGGATGCCCTTGCGAGACGTCTCCGCCGTGGTCACCAGTCATCACGCCTTCGCCACGCAGGTGGTACACGCGACTCAGGCCCCGGTCATCGCCTACGTGCACAGCCCGGCCCGCTGGGCGTGGGACCCGTCGCTGCGGGCCGGCGAGGGTGGCGGGGCCGCCGGCGCCGCGATTCTCTCGGCGCTGTCCGTGGTGGCCCGGCGCTGCGAGGTCGGCGCGGCGCCCCGCCTGCACACGGTCGTCGCGAACTCCTCAGCGGTCGCCGAGCGCATCCGCGAGCACTGGGGCCGCGACTCGGTCGTCGTGCACCCGCCGGTCGACCTCGACGGGTTCACCCCCGATCCCGCCGTGCCCCGCGAGGACTTCTACCTCCTCGCGGGCCGGCTCGTCCCATACAAGCGACCCGACCTCGCGATCGCGGCCGCCGCCCGCGCCGACGTCCGGCTCGTGGTGGCCGGGGACGGGCGGGCCATGCAGCAGTGCCGAGAACTCGCCGGGCCGAAAACGACGTTCCTCGGCCGCGTCCCCCACGACACCCTGCTGAACCTGCACCGCAGCGCTCGCGCGGTTCTGATGCCCGGGATCGAAGATTTCGGCATCGTGCCCGTCGAGGCGATGGCCACCGGCACACCCGTCATCGCGCTCGGGGAAGGCGGCGCGCTCGACACCGTCGTGCCCGGCTCGACCGGGCTGCTCATCGAACCGGGAACCGATGAGGAGATCGTCGAACGACTGGCGACGTCGTTGCGCGAGTTCGCCGTCGAGGACTACGACCGATCCGCCATCCGCGCCTGGGCCGAGCGATTCCGGCGCGAACGGTTCCGCGACGAGATGCGGGAGGTCGTCGATGCCGCGCTCTAGGAACTCCGCGGGAGCCGGACTCCAGCGCGCCTCCGTCCTCGACCGCGCACTGGCGACGTCGCGCACGATCTCGGTGACAGGCCCGATGTCGCCACTCGATCTCGACCTCATCCGCGCTCGTCTGACCCAGGCGTGGACGCCGAGGTCGAGACTCAGCCTCGTCCCCGACCCGGCGTCGGCCGCCTGGGTGCACGACGTCGAGACCTCTCCGCAGGTCCACGAACGTCCCGACCTGGGTGAACTGCCGGTCGGCGACATCATGACGCGCCTGCGCAGCCGGCCCGAACCGCTGCCTCGGCTCGAGGTGCTGGTGTGCGGACAGTGGCTGGTCATCGACCACACCCACGGCATGGGTGACGGCCGCCTCGGGATCGAGCAGATCGCCGGTGTGGCCAGCCGCCACGAGTTCCCGATGACCGAACGGTTCGAACGGTCGCTGCCGTCCGACGCGGCCTGGCAGGCACTGCGCCGGCATGTGCTCCGACATCCGCGGCGAATCCGTGACATCGCGCGTCTGCGCGCCGCCAACAGTGCGACGCCCGTCGACGCACCCCTGCGCACCATCACCGACTGGCGCGCCACCCGCTGTGCCGTCACCGGTGCGATGCGCGCGGGCCAGACCGCCGAACTCAAGCGCGCGATCGCCGAGACGGGTATCCGGATGTCGTCGGCGGCGGTGACCGTCGCTCTGTGGCGCGCGGCCCTGTCCGCGCAGGGAGTCGCCCTCGACGACCGCACCCAGATCCTGTTCGACTGTCGCCGCTATCTCGACGCCGAACACGCCGAGGACCATGGGAACTTCGCCGTGGGCATCCCGCTGCGCTTTCCGACCGGCGCGACGCCGATGGAGATCGGTGACCGCATCCGCGCGGTCGCCGAGTCGGGTTGGCCCGCCGCCATCCTGGCATCCGGCGAACTCCGGATGCGTCTGCGTCCCTCGACGCCGGTCGAGGAGACAGCCCCGCGCCGCGTCGAGGTTCCCGACCGGTTGCGACTCTCGGTCAGCGATCTGGGGCGGATCGGGATCTTCGGCGATCTGCCCTGGGAACCCGCGGCGGCATCACATCACCTCTTCGCCTATGTCGAGCCCGACGGCCCGGACGCGGCCAGCATGCTCGTGAGCGAGATCGACGGCTCGCGCAGCTTCACCGCCACGTTCTGCAGCGACTTCGTCGGACGTCCGGTGATCGAAGCGGCGCTCGATCACCTCTGTGAGGATCCGGTCTCGCTGCTGGATCACCTGCTCACCCGGTCATGAAGGCGACGTCGCGGCACATCGGGCGCCGGCCTGCGCCCGTGCTCGTGGCACTTCTCGTCGTCACCGCCCTGCTCGCTGCCGCGTGTTCGTCGTCCGCGAGCCCCCAGTCGGCCGAGCGAACCTCTTTGGACCTCACGGCACCGGCCGGGGCATCGGCCGGCGATCTCGTGGGCTCGCCCATGGAGACCGACGCCTACATCGCACTGCGGCGAATCGCCGATCGCACCGTGCGGTTTCGCTACCTGTCCACAGATCCGGTCGATGGCCGGCTGATTCCGGTCTCCGCCGCGGCGTTCGTGCCACCCGGCCGCGCACCCGCGGGCGGCCGGCAGATCCTGGCGGTCGGGCACCCGACGACCGGCACCGCCGGCAATTGCGCCCCCTCGCTCTACGGCAACCTGCTGGGCACCGTCGGGCTCATCGCGTCCCTGCTCGAGCAGGGTTTCGTCGTCGTGCAGACCGACTATCAGGGACTCGGCACGCCCGGGCCCCACCGCTACCTCGACCCGGCGCCGGCCGCGAACAACATCATCGATTCGGTCCGGGCGACCCGGACGGTCGTCGACGGCACCAGCGACCAGTGGTGGGGCTTCGGGGTCTCGCAGGGCGGCCATGCGATGTTCCACGCCAACGAGATCGCGGCCACCTACGGTCGAGGTCTGCGTCTGCGCGGGACGGTGAGCATGAGTCCCGCGCTCGACGTCGCGCCGCTGGCCGACGCGATGGCCGCCGGCACCCTGTCGCCCGACCAGGTCGCGTTTCTCCCGCTCGTGCTGACGGGGCTGAAGACGATCCATCCCGAACTGGTCCTCGACGACTATGTGCGCGGCCCGCTACGTGCGGCCTTCGGGGTGTTCCTCGAGTGCAACGACGCCGCGATCGTGCAGAAGCAGGCCGTTGTCGAGCGGACCCGGCCCGAGGACTACCGGCCCGTCGACGACGCGGCCACCGACCGACTCCGGACGTGGCTGCGCGAGGTGAGTCTGCCCCAGGGGCGGGCGTCGGCGCCCATGCTCGTCGCCTACAGCGACTCCGACGACGTCATACCGGCACCCTGGACCACGGCGGCCATTGACCGGGGATGCCGCCTGGGTGATGTAATCACTGCGATCAGGGTCCGAGATCAGCCGCACGGCATACTCGACATCGGCTCCGCGGCGACCGACTGGGTCATGGCAGTGCAATCAGGACGACGCGCGCCGAACAACTGCCCGTGAGCAGGGTGCGTTCCGGGCCGACCGGGCAGCGAGAGGAGTGAGGATGAGTCCGAACACCGAGGACGGTGAGAACACGGTGAACCCTGTCGACGACCCCACTCCCGATTTCGGGACGGTCACCGACGCCGGCCAGTTGGCCGCGCTCTTCGACTCCTCGCCCGAGGCCGGCCTGCTCGCCGTGCTCGAGGCGGTGCGCGGACGCAATCCCGAGATGGCGAAGTCCCTCCACGCGATTCTCTCCGACCCGGAGCGTATGCGTGCGCTGAAGGACAGCGGCCTGCTCGACGACCCGCCGACCCACAACCTCGACGAGACCATCCGGCTCACGATCGACGCCGTGGGCGTTCCGCATGTGGCCGTCAACCTCATCACCCCGGAGGAGCAGGCGACCGCGGCGATCGCCTTCCGCACCGGGAGCCCCGACGGTCCCAGCACCCGGACCCTCGTCAACTCACTCTGCGTTCTCCCGGTGGTCAGCGGTTCGCCGCTGATCATCGACGACATCGCCGACCACGCCCTCCTCGCCGATCATCCGACCGCCGTCAGCGGTGAGGTCACCGCCTACCTCGGCATTCCCCTCGCCGACGAGAACGGACAGGTGATCGGCACGTTCTGCGCCTGGGATTCCGAGCCGCACCACTGGTCGTCCGCGGAGGTACAGCTCATGTCCGATCTCTCGATCCTGGTCCAGGAACTCATTTTCGGTAGATGAGCGCTGTGTAAACCGCCGTGACCTGGCAGTGAGCTTTCGGTGCCCAACACGTGCCCGGTAGGCGCACACCAGACGGGCGGGTGCACCTACAATCGTCGTCACGGGGGCTGTTCTTTTTCGGATGGAGTGGACTTGTCGACCCGTGTATCGCAGGCCGAGATCCCGCAGACGACGCCGCGTGCCCCAGGGCCCGCGGCCGCCGGAACGAGACGCACTTTTCACGAGCTGATCCGTGATGATCCACTGAGCACGGCGGTGACCGTCTCGATCGACGCGCTGTCTGCGTCGATCGCCGTGGCCCTTGGGATCTGGTGGGTGACCGATGGCGACGGAGCGCATCCACCCTTGTGGACACTGGTTGCCTACGTTCCGATCCTCATCGCCATCTTCGCGGTACGAGGGGTCTATCGCCGGGGCCTGAACCGCCGGTTCCTCGACGAGGTCGGCAGGGTGATGACCGGGTGCACCATCGCCGCGATGATCCTGCTGTGCGTACTACTGCTGACCTGGGTCGACGACCGGCCCGGCGCCGCTGTGACCAAGGTGTGGGTGTCGGCGCTGTTCTGGGTTCCGTTCGGCCGCCTGATCCGCGACATCATCCAGCGGAACCTGCGCAAGAACGGTCACCTGTTGTCCCCCACCCTGATCATCGGCGACGGACCGGTCACCGCCCAGGTGGTGGGCCGCATGGTGTCCGCTCCGGAACACGGTCTGCGTCCGGTGGGCATCCTGGCCGCGGGCGCGCCACCCCGCGCCGATCGGGACGAGGGTCCGACCAACGAGGTCGCGCAACTCGGTGGCGTGGACGAACTCGACGAGGCGATCCGGGCCACGAAGGCGGAGGTCCTGGTGGTGGCCTTCGCGGTCACCAATGTCGAAAGACTCACCGCCGCCGTCCGGATCGCCCATCGGCACGGTGTCAAGGTGTGGATCGTGCCGCGGATGTTCGACGTCGTCGGACGCCGCAGCCGCGTGGACCACATCGGCGGCCTCCCGCTGATGTCGGTCCCACACACCAACCCGCGCGGGTGGCAGTTCCGCACCAAACACATCGGGGACCGGGTGGCCGGGGCCCTGATCCTGGCCGCGATCTCACCGCTGTTCCTCACGCTGATGCTGTTGGTCCGGTTGAGCTCGCCCGGGCCGATCTTCTTCGCGCAGCCCCGGGTGGGTCGCAACGCGCGGGTGTTCGACTGCCTGAAGTTCCGGTCGATGCGACCCGAGGACCCCGACGCAGAGAAGTTCAGACCCACCGCGGGCAGCGCCCCAGGTGGTGTCGAGGGCGTCGATCGGCGCACCAAGATCGGCAAGATCATGCGGTCCACGTCGATGGACGAACTACCCCAGTTGCTCAATGTGATCCGCGGGGACATGAGTCTGGTGGGTCCACGGCCCGAGCGTCCCGAGTACGTCTCGCTGTTCGAGGTGCAGATCCGACGGTACGGCGAACGCCATCGGGTGAAGGCCGGGGTCACCGGATGGGCGCAGGTGCACGGCCTTCGCGGTCAGACCTCGATTGCCGACCGCGCCGAGTGGGACAACTACTACATCGAGAACTGGTCGCTCTGGCTCGACGTCAAGATCCTGCTGCTGACCGTGCTGGCGGTGCTGAAGCGGGCGGAGTGAGCCGGAGCCCGGGTCATCAGAGCGTGGGACGCCGGGTGTCATACGCCGCGCGGTGCGGTATCCGTCCACGGTCGTCGCGGACGGCGACGATCACGGTGCGGACGACGAGGGCAAGCAGGACGATGCCACTCACGATCGCCAGAAGTGTTGCGGTCATGGTGACCTCCTTGCGCTCGAACGCATTGCGGCAGTGAGCATTGCACCACCGACGACGTGTGGGTGCATTCCTGTCGCGCACCCGTTGACCCGATGCCGACCATGGTTGCGCGCCGACGGGCGCGGGCGCCATTGATTTATCGGCGGTCCGGCCGTTGCGCCGACGTCGGTTACGGGCGATATGGTCGGCATCAATGAGCATCCGTCCGTCCACGCTCGACGCGGCCGTGCGATCCGGACACGTGTTACGGGTCGACGACGTCGACGGCCTCGCCCTGTCCGACCTCCTCGATTCGGTGTCTGCCGAGCTACCGGTGTTCCTGGACCACCGCGGGCCCACCGATCGCACCGCTCGCGAGGTCGTCCGCGAGATCCTCGACGCCCTCGAGGACATCGTCGGCGCACTCTTTCCCGTCTGGCTGGCGGGCCATGAGTCCGGGCTGCCGATCGACGCGGATGACGCCGAGGAAATGGCGCGCGCCCTGTGCCGCGACGCCGGCTTCCCGTCCCCTGCTGTCGTCCACCTGACACGAGCGGCCGCCGGTGCTCGTCGACCGGGATCGGGTCCCGCCGACGACGCCCGGGCGGGCGCACTGACGTTCCTCCTGAAACGGGGGTACGGTCGCGATTCCGTCGTCCTGGCGGTACGCGCCGACGCGGCTCTCCCCGAACGCGCGCAGCACGCCGCGGCCGCCGCGTACGAGTGGCTGGCGGACCACGCGAACCTCACCGTGTGGCTCACCGCCGACGCGCTGCCGGCCGTCACGCGGGTGCCGGCGATCCGGATCGGGGTCTCCGGCGGCCGGCGTCCCAGCCCTTCCCGGCCGGTCGATGTGCCGGACGACCCGTCTCCGGCGTCGGCCGCGCCCGTGCTCGTCGTGTCCCGCCCGTCGGGTAGACCGGCACCGCACAGTGTGGCCGAGCAGACCCTCGAGCGAGCCCTCGCGAGTGCGCCATGGGCGCGCGACCGCCAGTGGAACCGGAGTCCCCGTGACCTCGATCCGCTGACCCCCGCGGTGATCGTCGACCTGCTCTGGGCGACCGAACGGGTCGTCGTGGAGGTCGACGGCGCGGATCACCGCGGCCCGGTAAAGTACGCGCGAGATCGACGTCGCGACAACATGCTTCAGCGTGCCGGGTACCTCGTTCTGCGATACACGAACGACCACGTTCTCGATGACACGGCCCTCGTCGTCGCAGAACTGGCCGCCGCGGTCGCCGAACGCACTCGAGCACCGTCACGGCCGACGCCTGCCCGTCCCCCTTCGACCCGCGAGGAGCATCCGTGGACCACGCCCAGCTGACGCCGAACCAGAGTGCGGCGCTGTTCGTCCTGCTGGCCGAGTCACGTGAGCTCTCCAACCCCGAACTCAAAGAGTTCGGACCCACGCTCGACAAGCCGGCCCGTGATCATCTCAACGAGCTCGGCCTCGTCGACTCGCGAATCGGTGCCCGCAGAGCCTGGTTTCACACCCTGACCGACCGCGGCTGGGCGTGGTGCGCGGCCGAACTGACCTCCGCGCCGCCGACGAGATCGACGACGCCGATGAAGGCCATGTACGCGGTCCTCGCCGGCCTTGCCCGGTACCTCGACGACGAGGACCTCCGCCTGCACGAGGTCTTCGGCCGACCCCGGCGCCCGAACCGCGAGGAGGCCGGCACCCGGATCGAGGCCGCGCCGGCATCCGACCCGGCCTCGCTTGAACCTCGCGATCGGATCGCGGCGGCCTACCGCGCTCGGGTCTCCTCCGCGGGCGGCTTCGTCCTCGTCACCGATCTGCGCGCCGATCTACCCGATGTGAGCGTCGAGGTCTTCGACGCCACGATGGTCGGGTTCCAGCGTGAGCCCGGCGTCAGCCTCATCCCGCAGGAGAACCAGGCGCTGCTGACCCCCGCCGACCGGGCGGCCGCGGTGACGGTGGGCACCCAACCGTGTCACCTGTTCGCGATCGAGGAGATCTGATCCGATGGAAGCCGACGCCCGTCAGGCATTGGAGTCGATCCGGCTCAACTGGGCCGACACCCCCGACGACGTGTGGGGCACCGCCGACCCCTTCCACGTCGGCGGGCTGCACGAGGACACCATCGTCGACATCGTCCGCTCCTTCGACGACGCCCGGCGTTCGCCGTCGGGCAGTCCGATCGGGGTCACGGTGCGCGGTCCGGCAGGATCGGGCAAGACGCACCTCCTGGGTCGGGTCCGGTACCGCATCCAGGACGAGGGCGGCTACTTCTTCCTCGTCAAGCTGCTCGACGCCACCGACTTCTGGCGGTCGGTGCTCGTCGCGATCATCGAGGACCTCGGCCGGCCCACTCCTCGGCACCGCTCCCAACTGAACCAGCTTCTCCACCGCCTCGCGATCGACGCCGAGGTCTCGGACGAGACGCGTGCGGCGGTGACCGGTGGCGCACAGCTCACCCCCGCCGCCCTCGACGACTTCATCCGCGGGGTCTACACACGCCACTCCAGGCACCGGCGCCGCTCCCAGCACATCCTGCGCGCACTCGTACTGCTGGAGTCCGACGACTTCACAGCCAAGGACCTCGGCGAGGCGTTCCTGCACCTGGACATCGACGACGCGGACGAGCTCGCCGCGTGGGGTATCCGCAATGCACGGCTCGGCTATCAGGAAATCGTCGAGAACATCTCGCGCATCATCGCGTTCGACGACGCCGCGGTGCTGGCGATCGACCAGATCGACACCCTGATCGAAGCCGGCAAGACCGCCGAGGCAGGCGAGGAATCCCAGGTGGAGAAGCTGGCGCACGGCCTCATGTCCGTGCGCGAGACCATGAGTCGAACGACGTGTGTGGTCTCGTCGATCTCCGCGGCGTGGGAGTACCTCGCCGGACACGTCATGCGATCGGCGGTCGACCGGTTCCGGTTGCCACCCACCCTGCAACGGCCCGCCAGCGCCGATTTCGGCCGGCTCCTCCTGGCCCGGCGTTTCGCCCCCGGTTTCGCCGGGGTGGGATTCACACCGCCCCACCCCACCTGGCCGGTCACCGATACCGCGCTGACGACGGCGACCGACTACACACCACGCGAACTCATGGTGACCGTGGATCGCCAGATCGCGGCGATGCTCCGCAGCGACACCTTCGTCGAGATCACCGATCTCTCCGGGACCGCACCGGCGTCGTCGGCGCGCCGCGCGACGGTCACCACCACCGCGGACGGTCAGACCACACTCCCTGGATTCGACGAATCAGTCTCCGATACAGAGGTTCCCGCGGTCGACAGTCCGCCGGTTCGTACATCGTCGTCGACACCCGGCTCGTCGGAGCGTTCCGCATTCGGGAACATCGATCAGCGCTATGCGGAACTGATCTCGCGCGCTGACCCGCTACCCGCGCTCGTACCCGACACCGAGGACAGGATCGTCCCCTCCCTCCTCCATGCAGGGCTCGCAACCTGGATCCAGGCACTCTCCCAGGACGCCGACCGCTGGCAGCTCGACGCTCGGCCTGGCCCGAAAAGCCCTCTGCACGGACGCATCCGGCAACTCGTCGACCCGAACCGGGACATCGAGCAGTCGTGGAGCTTCCGCGCGATCGCCGCGTCGAACGCGCGCGCTGTCCAGACCCGCCTGTCGAGTGCGACGACGTCCTCCGGCTTCACACTCGGCGACGTCGAACGCACCCTGGTGATTCTCCGGCGGGACCCTTGGCCCACCGGCCCCAAGACCAGACAGATGGTCACCGAACTCCACGATCGCGGCGGGCGGGTCGTCGCCTGGACCGAGCGGGACATCAAACGTCTGAGTGCGCTGGCCGCGCTCCGTGCCGAACGGCCGTCTCGTCTCCGTGAGTGGATCTCCGCCCGCAATCCGGCGGCGGAGATCGGATTCATCACCGAGATCCTGGGCCCGGCACTCGAGGTGCCCGCGGCACAGGCACCGGCACCGCAGACACCGGCTTCCCACTCGAATCCGATTCCGGCACAGACCGAATCCGCCACGGCAGACGAGACGTCGACTTCGACGGCTTTTCGCGAGGCCGAGTCCCGAGGACACCGCTCCCCCGCCCCGCGGTCGGAGGCGGCGAGTCCGAACACCGCCGAATCACACGCGCGGACCACCACACCCGATGTCGGGGAGTCGATCACCCTCGGTCGCAGTGTCGCCACCGGTGAGGCGGTGACGGTCTCACTTCTCGCCCTGCGCAAGCATGTCGCGTTGTTCGCCGGATCCGGTTCGGGCAAGACCGTGTTGATCCGTCGCCTCGTCGAAGAGGCTGCGCTGCAGGGAGTCTCGTCGATTGTCCTGGACGTCAACAACGACCTCGCCCGCCTGGGGACACCGTGGCCCGACACCGACCCGCGCCCCTGGACACCCGAGGACCGCGAACGCGCCAAACGCTATCTGCAGGACACCGAGGTCGCGGTCTTCACCCCGGGCCGCGCGTCGGGGCGGCCGTTGAGTTTCCAACCGCTGCCCGACTTCACGACGGTGGCCGGCAACCCCGACGAGTTCCGCGCCGCGGTCGACTCCGCGGTCGGCGCGCTGATCCCGCACGCCCGCGCGACCGGCACCAGCGCGAAAGCCTACCGGCAGCAGGCGGTCCTACAGCAGTCCATGGAGGCCTTCGGACGCCGCGGCGGCGGCAGCCTGCAGGCGTATGTCGGCTTGCTGACCGAACTGCCCTCCGACGCCAGCACCCTCGCCGATGCCGGCCGGCTCGGCGCCGAACTCGCCGAGAACCTGAAGGCCTCGATGGCGATCGATCCCGTGTTCGGGGGCGACGCCGCACCGGCCGATCCCGGGTTCCTCCTCACTCCCACTGCCGGCTTCCGGGCCCGTGTGTCCATCGTCAATCTCGCCGGCCTCGGAACCGATGACCGGCGAGCCGGTTTCGTCAACCAGCTGCAGATGGCGTTGTTCGCCTGGATCAAGAAGAACCCGGCCGCCGATCGGCCGCTCGGCGGGTTGCTCGTCATGGACGAGGCGCAGAACTTCGCCCCGTCGGTGCGGATGACCGCGGCGTCGAAGAGCACCAGCGCACTGGCATCGCAAGCTCGCAAGTACGGCCTCGGCCTGATCTTCGCGACGCAGTCGCCCACCGGCATCGACAACAAGATCTCGGCCAACTCCTCGACCCAGATATTCGGGCTCCTCAACCATCCGACACAGATCGACCGCGCCAAGGAGCTCGCCGCCAACAAGGGCAGCAGGATTCCCGACATCGGCAAGCTGCCGGCGGGGACCTTCTACATCGCGAGTGAGGGTGGCCGTTTCACCAGGGCCGAGACGCCGCTCTGCCTCACCTACCATCCGTCGAGCCCCCCGACCGAGGACGAGGTCCTCGAACTGGCCCGCTCGACGACACCGCGCACTCGGTGACGGGCGATCCCGACTTCGCAGACGGCCGGCGGCGGCGATTGGCACAATGGACACCGTGCTCACGCTGACCGCCGGAGAGAACCGTCCGCTGCCGTCGACGGCCGTGACCGTCTCGGTGCGCTCGGCATCACCGGTGAACACCTCGGCGATCCTGCTCACCGACGCCGGCCGGGTCCGTTCCGATGCGGACCTCGTCTTCTACAACCAGCCCACCGGGCCCGGCGTCGGCTACCGTTCCGACGGCTCGGCCGACATCATCTCGATCGACACCTCCGCCCTGCCGCGGGAGATCTCCACGGTGGTCGTCGCGGCAAGTCTCGACGGGACCGGACCCACCAGTTTCGCCACCGCGGGAGCGCTCGCCGCAACGATGACCGGCGGCGGCGTGGAACTCACCTTCACCCCGTCCGGACTCACCAGCGAGGCAGCCGTCGTGTGCCTGGAGATCTACCGGCGCAATGACATCTGGAAGGTCCGGGCGGTCGGTCAGGGTTACGACGCAGGTCTTGCCGGACTGGCCACCGCCTTCGGCATCGCCGTCGACGACGAGCCCGCTCACGCGCCCGATCAGCCGCCGCGCGTCTCCGACCCGCAACCGTGGCCGCCGACGGGTTCGGCCGGCAATTCCGCCGCGCCACAGCAGAACATGCCGCCACCACCACCTGCCCCACCTCGACCACCGGTCACCGCGCAACCCCAGGGAGTACCCATGCACAGCGATCTGTTCGCGCCGTCTCATGCCGAGGTCACCGGGCAGGGCATCCAGAAGCAGGGCAGCAAGATGTGCCGGGTCGGACTCGCCGGCGAGGTGATGGCCCGCACCGGTTCGATGGTCGCCTACCAGGGCAACCTGAAGTTCGAGGCGCTGGGCTCCGGCGGTCTCGGCCGGATGATGCGCCAGGCGATGACGGGTGAGGGCGTGCCGCTGATGAAGGTCACCGGGCAGGGCGACCTGTTCCTCGCCGACGCCGCGTCGGACGTGCACCTCATCGACCTCGACGGTTCCGACGGCCTCACCATCAACGGCGCCAATGTGCTCGCCTTCGACTCCTCGCTCTCGTATGACATCGCCCGTGTGCAGGGCGCAGGCGCGATGAGCAACGCCGGACTGTTCAACTGCGTCTTCACCGGACGGGGCCGGATCGCCATCACCACCGACGGCACCCCGGTCGTCCTCAACGTCGATGCCGCGACCTACGCCGACCCGCAGGCCGCGGTCGCGTGGTCGTCGAGCCTGCGCACGTCGGTGAAGTCCAACGACTCGTTCAACATCGGCACCCTCATGGGACGCAGCACCGGCGAACGATTCACCCTCGAGTTCTCCGGACGGGGATTCGTCGTCGTGCAGCCGTCCGAGCTGCCGCCCGGCGGCTTCGTCGGTGGCACCGGCGGCGGGGGCGCGGCCGGTTCCGGGGCGGGCGGCATGCTGGGCGGGATCCTCGGCCGCTGATCCCCCTCGTAGCGAAAAGCGGTGCCATAGCCCATCTTTCGCTACGAAAACCGGCCGAAGGGTATCGTCGACGCCATGCCTGAAGCCAGTGCGACCGTCCTCGTCCGACAGCCCCTCATCACCGTCTGGGAATTCTGCCTCGTCCCCGAGCACGTCGCGGAGCTGACACCCGGCGTCGTCGGCGTCGAGACCGTCACCGCCGGGCCGGTGTCGGTGGGAACCGTCTGGCGGGGTCAGATGAAGGGGCTCGGACGCACAGTCGACTGGGCCGGCGAATTCACCCGGGTGGATGCACACACGGCCACCGAGTTCTCCTCGACGGAGTCACCGCTCGAGTTCGCCATCTCGGCGACCTTCGCCGAGGTTCGCCGCGGCGTCGAACTCACGTACCGCATCCGCAACGCCGGGGTCGGCGGTGCGATCGGCAAGGTCGCCGACGGGCTGGCGATCCGCGCGTACCAGCGGTCCCTCAGCTCCAACGCGAAGAAGCTCCCGCGCCTGATCGACGAGTGGGCCGCGACCCACTGACAGCAACAGCCCCACCTCGCGTGAACGAGGTGGGGCTGTCAGCGAAGCTGTAGCGAGAATGCGCGCTATGAGCGCATCGGTGCTACGAAATCCGGGGGGTGAGAGTCACCAGCTGGACTTCTGCACACCCGGCAGTTCACCGGCGTGTGCCATGTCGCGCAGGCAGATACGGCACAGGCCGAACTTGCGGAACACCGAGTGCGGACGACCGCACTTGTTGCACCGGGTGTAGGCCCGCACGGCGAACTTGGGCTTCTTGTTGGCCTTGTTGACCAGAGCCTTCTTTGCCATGTCAGTTGTCCTTAACGTTGTTGTCCTTGAACGGGAAGCCCAGGGCGCGGAGCAGCGCACGGCCTTCGTCGTCCGTGGTGGCCGACGTCACGACGGTGATGTCCATACCGCGGGGCCGGTCGATGTTGTCGATGTTGATCTCGTGGAACATCGACTGCTCGTTCAGGCCGAACGTGTAGTTGCCGTTGCCGTCGAACTGGCGATCGGACAGACCGCGGAAGTCGCGGATACGCGGCAGCGCGATGGACACGAGCCGGTCCAGGAACTCCCACATGCGGTCGCCACGCAGGGTGACGCGCGCACCGATCGGCATGCCCTCGCGCAGCTTGAACTGCGCGATCGACTTGCGGGCGCGACGGATCTCCGGCTTCTGACCGGTGATCTTGGCCAGATCCTCGACGGCACCGTTGATCAGCTTCGCGTCACGGGCGGCGTCGCCGACACCCATGTTCACGACAACCTTCACGACGCCCGGGATCAGCATCACGTTGGGGTATTCGAACTCTTTGTTCAGCGTGTCCTTGATCTCCTCGCGGTAGCGAGTCTTCAGGCGCGGCTGAATCTTCTCGGTAGAAGTCATGTCAGATGTCCTTCCCGCTCTTGCGCGAGATCCGGACCTTCTTGCCCGATTCTTCGTCGACGCGGTAACCGACGCGGGTCGGGTTGCCGTCGGAATCCACGACCATCACGTTCGAGACGTGGATCGAGGCTTCCTGGGTCACGATGCCGCCGGAGGAGGCACCGCGCTCGTTGGCCGACGCGGCGGTGTGCTTCTT
Source organism: Gordonia sp. NPDC058843 (assembly GCF_042743165.1). Taxonomy (NCBI): domain Bacteria; kingdom Bacillati; phylum Actinomycetota; class Actinomycetes; order Mycobacteriales; family Gordoniaceae; genus Gordonia; species Gordonia sp. NPDC058843. Next base: position 39,285 of record NZ_JBHYNC010000024.1, on the reverse strand, counting down.
GATGCGGTTGACGCCCTCGACGAGGACACGCTGGGTCTTCGGGAAGGCCTGGATGACCTTGCCCTTGGCGCCCTTGTCCTTGCCCGAGATGACGATCACGGTGTCACCCTTGTGGATCTTCATGTCAGATCACCTCCGGTGCCAGCGACACGATCTTCATGAACTTCTTCTCACGCAGCTCGCGGCCGACCGGGCCGAAGATGCGGGTACCGCGGGGATCGCTCTCACCCTTGAGGATGACGGCGGCATTCTCGTCGAAGCGGATGTAGCTTCCGTCCGCACGACGGCGCTCCTTGGTGGTGCGCACGATGACGGCCTTGACGACCTCACCCTTCTTGACGTTGCCGCCCGGGATGGCGTCCTTGACAGTGGCGACGATGACGTCGCCAATGCCGGCGTAGCGCCGCGAGGAACCGCCGAGCACGCGGATGCACAAGATCTCCTTGGCACCGGTGTTGTCGGCGACTCGCAGGCGGGATTCCTGCTGAATCACTCGTTAGTCTCCTTGACCTGGCTTCTTATGTACGGCGGATTTCCGACCCGACGCACACGGTCTGTTGCCACCGAAACACACGCCTGCCTGGGATTTTGGCCAGGCTGTGAGACCTGGACTCCGCCACCCAGTGGGTTCGTGAGCCGATTCGCGACACATCAGTGCCGCAGGCAACCCCACAAGTGTAGGGGAATGCCCAGGTCGGGGCCAAATCGGGGCGCCCGGGGGCGGTCCGGGGTTTCGGAACACGCCGGGTCGGGAAAGTTTCTCGAGCATTGACCCATCTGGGGTGCACCGCCACGCGAAGCACCCATGAGATCAGATCGACCAGACAACAGCCCGACCGGCGAGCCACCAACGCGAGCCGGCAGGGAGCGAAACACGGGGGGCGTGTCAGCACCGGGGGGAATCTCGGCTGCCGATCGTGAGCCAAACGATCACCATGCTCCTCGGCTCCGAAGCTCAGTCCGACAACCGCGGCCTGACGGCAAGTCCTCGACTCCGGGCCACACGCCCTGAGCTCGGCGGACCGGAGTTCGAATCCACACGCTCGATCAGGGTTCGACGCTGCCGTGCGGGCGCACTCACAGGGGAGGCACGCGTGACCACAGACGACGCGGTCCGGAACACCGTTGCTACCGACATCGACACCGGCCTGACGATCCCGATGACCGCCGCACAGCGCGGCATCTTCTACGCCCAGCAGCTCGAGCCGGACGTGCCGATGACCATCGACGCGTACGTCGAATTCCGCGGCGACACATCGGGTCCGCAGGGCGACGACGGTGACGACCCCCTGGTCGACGTCGATCCCGACATCATGCAGCGTGCCGTCACGCTCACCGAGCGGGAGACCGAAGCCCCTCTGCTGCGGCTGATCCCGACCGACGACGGCGAACCGATGATGGTCCTGGACCCGTCGCAGGGTGTGGTGCTCGGGCGGCAGGACTTCTCCGACGCCGCAGATCCGCGCGCGGCTGCACTGGCTTGGATCGACCGCAGACGAAGCGCCAGTTCGGACGTGTTCGCCGACCGGATGCTCGAGACCCACCTGCTGAAAATCGGCCCCGGACACTCGATCTGGTACTGCCACGGTCATCACATCGGATTCGACGGCTACGCCGCCATGTACATGATGCTGCGCGTCGCCTCGCATTACACGGCGATCGTGAACGGGACCCCTCCCCCGGTCGCCGACACCGCGTCGATGGTCGACATCGCGGAGTTCGATCGTGAGTACCGCGCGTCGGCGAAATTCGTCGAGGACCGCGAGCACTGGGCGTCGCGTCTGGCCGACATGCCGGAAATGACCACTCTCACCAGCCTTTCCGCGTCTGCCGCGCCGTTGTCGGACGTCCGGACGGCGGTACTCGACGACACTCTTGTCGCCCGCATCCGCGAGCTCGGCCGCACCCACCGGGTCCGACCTGCCTCGGTCATCACCGCCGCCGTCGCCGCCTACGTCGCGCGCTACACCGACCGCGACGAGGCGATGCTGAGCCTGCCGGTCGCAGCCCGCGATCGCGACGTCCTGCGCACCTCGGCGGGCCTGACCTCCAACGTCATCCCGCTGCGTATCGCGCTCGACGACGAGACGGCCACGCTGGCCGATCTACTCACCTCGGCCAACTCGGAGATCAAAGTCGCCGTCAAGCACCAGAAGTTCCGGCACGAGGACATCACCTCCCAGATCCTCGGGGCGGCCGGCGCGCGACGGGGCTTCTTCGGGCCACTCGTCAACGTCATGCTGTTCTTCCAGCACATCGACTTCGGTCCGCTGGAGGGCGAACTGCACGTCCTGTCCACCGGTCCGATCGAGGACCTCTCGGTCAATGTCTACGACAGCCTCGACGGCGGGATGACCCTGGACCTCGAGGCGAATCCGAACATCTACCCGGCCGATGAGATCACCACTCATCATCGGCGCCTCGTCGAGTTCGTGACGGCCTTCGTCACCGCACCGGTCGAGACGAGGGTGTCGGACCTGCACGTTCTCACCGAAGACGAGAAGCTCGCGCTGCCCGAACGCATGACCGGGGACCGCGTCGAGCACGGCGACATCACACTCGTCGATCTACTCGACGAGGCCGCCGCAGCCCACCCCGCCGACACCGCGGTCACCGACGCGCAGGACGGACGCTCGCTCACCCACCGCGAGTTCGCCGACGCGGCAACGCAGATCGCGGGTGCACTCGCGCGTCGTGGGATCGGCCCCGAGAGCGTCGTGGGTGTTCAACTGGGCCGCAGCACCGACCAGGTCGTGGCGCTGCACGCCGTCGTCCGCGCCGGCGGCGCGTTCCTGCCGATCGACCCGGCCGAGCCGGCCGAGCGGCTCGCGCACATCCTCGAGGTGGCCTCGCCCGACCTCGTCATCACCGACGAGGTACTGGCCGACCTGCGCGCCGACGAGGACCCCGACGCCCCCGTGCCGGCGCCCCCGCGCCCCGACACAGCCGCGTACGTCCTGTTCACCTCCGGCTCCACCGGGAAGCCCAAGGGCGTGGTCATCACCCACCGCGCGATCGTCAATCGCCTCGCCTGGATGCAGTCCCGCTATGAGCTGACACCGGATGATCGGGTGCTGCAGAAGACACCGTCCACCTTCGACGTGTCGGTGTGGGAGTTCTTCTGGCCGTTCACCAGCGGCGCCGCGCTCGTCGTGCCGACCGCCGACGGACACCGCGACCCGTGGTACCTGCGCGACGTGATCGCCGAACACGGGGTCACCACGGTGCATTTCGTCCCGTCGATGCTGGCCGCCTTCGCCGCTGCCCTCGACGCCGACGACGCATCGACACTGACCGGCCTGCGACGGATCTTCACCAGTGGTGAGGCCCTGACTCCCTCGACGGTGGGTGCCACGGCGGCGCTGACCGCCGCGCCGATCCACAACCTGTACGGCCCCACCGAGGCCGCGATCGACGTCACCCACCACGACGACTGCCGCTCCGACGCCCCGGTGATCCCCATCGGGTCACCGGTGTGGAACACCAGCGTCCACGTGCTCGATCATCGCCTGCGGCCGCAACCCCCGGGCGCGATCGGCGAACTCTATCTCGGCGGCGTGCAGTTGGCCCGCGGCTACCGGTCCCGCGCGGACCTGACCGCATCGCGGTTCGTCGCCTCGCCCGCGGCTCCCGGCGAACGGCTCTATCGCACCGGCGATCTGGTCCGCCTGTCGGCCGCCGGTGAACTGGAGTACCTCGGCCGCACCGACTCACAGGTCAAGATCCGCGGCCAACGCGTCGAACTCGGCGAGATCGAATCGGCCCTCAGCGGACTCGAGGGCGTCACCGCCGCCGGTGTGGTGATCCGGGACGACCTCGTCGCCGGTGAGTCCACGATCGTCGGATACGTCACCGGCACCGGGTCGGCTGAGCGCGACCTGCGTGCCGACCTCCGCAGCGCGCTGCCGGATCACATGATCCCCACGGCGATCATGGTCCTGGACTCGCTGCCCACCACCTCCAACGGCAAGCTCGATCGCCGCGCGCTGCCGCGGCCCGATCTGCGGACCCACCGTGAGTTCGTACCCGCCCGGACCGCGCTCGAGCGCCTCGTCGTGGCCACCGTCGCCGACGTGCTGGACCTAAACGACACCGTGTCCGGCGACTCCCCGGATGCCGGTACGGCCTCGGTCTCCTTGGGCGACAACTTCTTCGAGATCGGCGGCTCGTCGCTCTCGGCGACTCGGATGGCATCGCGCCTGTCCCGGACCACCGGCCACCGGATCGGAATCCGTACCGTCTTCGACGCCGACGACCTCGCCGGCATCGTCGCGACGATCGCCGATCTCGGCGTCGATGCCGACCATCTGTCGACCGCGGCTGACACGGGCACGGACGACACCGCCGGACGGACCGCATCCGGGGCCGTACCGCTGTCGCCGGCTCAGCACCGCCTCTGGCTGGCGACGCGACTGGACCCGGCGTCCTCGGCAACCTACAACATGCCGTTCACCGTCCGTTTCGTCGGCGCGCTCGACACCGATGCACTCCGGGCTGCCCTCGTCGACGTGGTCCGTCGGCACGAGCCGCTGCGTAGTGTCGTCGCCGAGATCGACGGCGTGGCTTGCATCGTCGCAACCGACCCGGACGCGGTCGATGTCGATCTACCGGTGCTCGCGACCACCGACATCGCACAGTGCCCGGATCGCGACTTCGCCGCACTTCCGTTCGACCTCGCCGACGAGATCCCCGTTCGCGCGCGCCTGGTCCGGACCGCCGACGACGATCACCGGCTGACGATGGTCGTCCATCACATCGCGGCCGACGGCTGGTCGCTGGCGCCCCTCGCCGGCGATCTCGCCACCGCCTACCGCGCCCGTCGCGACGGCACCGAACCCGCATGGGCCGCGCTGCCGGTCACCTACTCTCAGACCAGCGCCGCACGTCACGCCTGGCTCGACGAGAGCCCCCATGCCGCAGCCGAACTCGAATTCTGGCGCGACAACCTCGCCGGGGCCCCGGGCGAGACCGAACTGCCGCTCGACCGGCCTCGAAGCCGGGACTCCGAGGTCACCGGCCGGTCCGGGTCGTCGGTGACCTCGACGATCGACGGGGACACGTACGGCGCGATCCGCACCATCGCCGCCGGTTCCGATGCCACCGTCTTCATGGTGCTCCATGCATCGGTTGCGGCGCTTCTCCGTTCGCTCGCACAGTCCTCGGACATCATCATCGGCACGCCGGTCTCCGGACGCGGCGACGCCGACGTCGACGACCTCGTCGGCATGTTCGTCAACACACTCGCGTTGCGCACCGATGTCGACAAGGACATGCCGTTCGCCGACCTGGTGGCCAAGGTCCGCGACGCCGACCTGAACGCGTTCGACAACGCCGACATGCCGTTCGACCGGCTGGTGACCGAACTCAATCCGGTCCGTTCCGGCAATGTCCACCCGTTCTTCCAGGTGTCACTGGCCCTGGAGGATCGCTCCGCGATCCGCCTGGACTTCGCCGGGCTCTCGGCGACCGCGTCCCGCGTGGACACCGGCCGCACCACCTTCGACATGCAGTTCACCTTCACCGAGGTGCGCAGCGCGACCGGCGAGCCGACCGGACTCACACTCGAGATCGGTTATGCCACCGCCCTCTTCGATCGGGACACGGTCGCCGGACTGGGGTCGCGCCTGATCCGCATGCTCGAGGCGGCGACCGCCGACCCGAACGCCCCCGTCGGCGACCTTCCGGTCCTCGACCTGCACGAACGTCTCGACCTCGTGCCGGCCGTCGGTGCGGGTCGCCGCCCGGTCGAGCACCTGACCCGGCTCCTGTCGGCGGCGGCGGAGTCCGCGCCACACCGCGTCGCGGTCACCGACGGCACCCGGTCACTGACCTACCGCGAACTCGACGCGGCGTCGAACCGGCTGGCGCGACTGCTCATCGACGGCGGTGCCGGACCCGAACACCATGTGGCCGTGTCGCTTCCGCGCGGTGTCGAGTGGATGACCACGATGTGGGCGATCGCCCGCACCGGAGCCGCCTGGGTCCCCGTCGATCCCGCGTACCCGGCGGGCCGCATCGAACACATGCTGACCGACTCGGGCGCGCGACTGCTCGTGACCGATCGCTCATCCGATCCCCGCACCGGGGGCGAGCTGACCACCGTCGTGATCGACGACCCGGCCACCCGCGACCGTATCGACGCGCAATCGCCCGCCCCCGTGTCGGATTCGGAGCGGCGCAGCGCCGTCGACGTCGACCAGCCCGCCTACCTCATCTACACGTCCGGGACCACCGGCACACCGAAGGGTGTGGTGGTCAGTCACCGTGGACTCGCCGACTTCGGCGCACAGCAGGTCACCCAGTACGGGATCACCCCCGGGAGCCGGACGATGCACATGGCGTCGCCGAGCTTCGATGCGTCGGTGCTCGAGATCCTGATGGCGGTCTCGGCCGGTTCGACGATGCACATCGTCCCGCCGGGAATCGTCGGCGGTGCCGAGCTCGCCGAGCTGATGCGCGACGCGCGGATCACACACGCGTTCCTCACCCCGTCGGTGCTGACGACCATGTCCCCGGGCGACGTCCCCGACCTACAGGCCCTCGTCATCGGTGGTGAGCACCCCAACTCCGAGGTGGTGCGCACCTGGTCGACCGGCCCGAAGCTCTTCAACGCCTACGGCCCCACCGAGACCACCGTGGTCGCCGCGGTGTCGGCACAGATCAGCCCCGACTACACGACGCTCACGATCGGCCGGCCCATCCGCGGGATCTCCGCGCTGGTACTGGACGAGCGGTTGCGTCCGGTCGCCCCCGGTGCCGTCGGCGAGCTGTACATCGCCGGCGAGCACCTCGCCCGGGGATACCACGGAGTCCGGCCGCTGACGTCGAAACGCTTCATCGCCAACCCGTACGGCGATCCCGGCGAGCGGATGTACCGCACCGGTGACCTCGTGTCCTGGACCTCCGACCATGAACTCGAGTTCCGCGGGCGCGCCGACCATCAGACGAAGATCCGTGGGCATCGCATCGAACTGGGTGAGATCGACGCGGCCCTCGTCTCCGACGACGCGGTCCGTGCCGCGGTCACCACCACGCACGGCGAAGGCGATCGCGCCCATCTCGTGTCGTATGTGACGACAACGGACGGCGAGCACGGCCAGGCCGCCGCGGTCCGGGATCGGTTGGCGCAGCGCCTGCCGCGGCACATGATCCCGTCGGCGATCATCGAACTCGACGAGATCCCCACGACCCCCATCGGCAAGGTCGATCTCAAGGCACTGCCCGCGCCGGAGCCTGCCTCGATGGGTGACGACGTCGCCTACATCGCACCTCGCACGCCCATCGAGCAGGCCGTCGCCGATCTCATCGCCGAGCGTCTCGAGCTGGAGCCGGGCACCATCGGCCGCGATCACGACTTCTTCGATCTCGGGGGCAACTCACTGCTGGCCACCCAGATCGTCGGCGCCCTGGAAAACCTCACGGGGCATCGCATCCCGGTCCGCGAGGTCTTCGACCACTCGACCGTCGCCGGTATCGCCCGGCTCGTCGGTGCCGACGAGGGCGAGCAGTCCCTCGTCGAGGCGCGGACCCTGCCCGACCTGCGCCACGATCCGGACAGCCCCGCGCACCCCGGACCCGCGCAGCAGCAGCTCTGGTTCCTCAATCAGCTGGCGATAGGTCCCGACGCCGGCGCCGAGCCCGCGGGCGAGGCCGAGACCGGCTCGTCGACAGCCGATTACGCCATCGCTTTCGCTCTGGACCTTCGCGGCGAGCTCGACGCGGATGCCCTGTCGGGGGCCCTCCGGTACGCCGTCGACCGCCACGAGATGCTCCGCACCGTCTATCCCGAGCACGACGGGCGTCCGGTCCTGGACGTGCGGCCCGCCGCCGAGGTGCACACCGACCTGACCGTCGCCGAGACGTCTGCCACCGACTGGCAGGCGCAGGCGCAGGCGCTGGCCCGTCGTCCCTTCGACCTCACCGTCGATGTGCCGCTGCGGGTCGCCCTGCATCGGATCGACGGCGACGCCGCGCATCACAAACTGACCCTCGTCATCCACCACATCGCAGCCGACGGCTGGTCGATGGTGCCGCTGCACCGCGACATCACCCGCGCGTATGCCGAACTGTGCTCGGTCACCGTGGACGCCGCCGCACCCACGACCCCCGACGCACCCTCGTCTCTGGACTATCGCGACTACCTACGCTGGCAGGCCGACCAGCTCGACACCCGGCCCGAACTGGCCGAGTGGTGGCGACAGGACCTCGACGGGGTCGACGTCGGGCCGATCCTGGTGCCCGATGCGCCGGCCGGGACCCCCCGAACCGCGGGTGTGGTCGAGGTCGACTTCGACGCTGCACTGCGCAGCCGGCTCAGCGATCTGGGCGGCGGCCGGGCGACCGAGTTCATGTGCGTGCACGCGGTTTTCGCTGCCCTGCTGCACCGGTTGAACGCCGATCCACAGGTCCACGTCGAAGGCTCGGCGTCGGACATCGTGATCGGCACCCCGGTCGCGGGCCGCGCCGACCCCCGTCTCGCCGACATCGTCGGCATGTTCGTGAACTCCGTCGTCCTCCGGACACCGGTCGACGGTAGCCAGGGATTCGCCACGCTCCTCGACTCGGTACGCAACCGCGACCTCGAAGCCCTGTCGGCCGCCGACATGCCGTTCGAGCAGATCGTCTCGATGCTCAATCCGCCTCGTACGGACCGCCATCCGGTGTTCCAGATCGCCCTGGCCTTCGACGCGGGCGTCTCCGACACCCTCGAACCGGATCACACCCGGGTGAACCTGCCCGGCCTGCAGATCGTCGCCGAGGAGATCGAGACCGCGGCCGCCCGATTCGACCTGGAGTTGCGGGTCCGCAACGGGCGCGCACGGTTCACCTTCGCGACCGACGTCTACAGTCCCGAACGCGTCACCGAACTGGCCCGGATGTTCGTCGACCTCGCGCGTGCGGTCGCCGCGGAACCGTCGACACCCCTCGACGACCTCGCCGTGATCGACGAACCCACCGCCGTGACCGATCCGGAGAACCGCGACCATGCCGTCGAGCCGAGGCACCTCGCCGACATCATCGCCGACACCGTGATCGATCATGCCGATCGGGTCGCGGTCGAGGACGGTGACCGCACACTCACCTACGCCGAGATCGATCGGATGTCCGCGCGCTGGGCGCGCACCCTTCGCGATCTCGGGGTCGGGCCGGAAGACGTGGTCGCGATCGCCGTCGATCGCAGCCTGGAGTCGGTGATCGCCACGTGGGCCGTCGCCAAGTCCGGCGCCGCCGCCCTGCCGGTCGACATGCGTTACCCGGCCGAGCGAGTCGCCCACATGATCGCCGATTCCGGTGCCATCCTCGGCATCAGCAGCGACGACCACCGTCGCGATGTGCCGCACGACATCTGGTGGCTGACCCCGCAGGACCTCGGCACCGGGGAGCACACCGCGTTCCGCCCCTCGGTCCGGCACGTCGACTCGGTCGCCTACATCGTCTACACCTCGGGGTCCACCGGAAAGCCCAAGGGCGTCAGTGTGACCCATCGTGGCCTGGCCGCGTTCGCGGCGACCCAGCGTGAGCGCTACGAAACCGGTCCCGGTGACCGCACCCTGCTGTTCGCCTCCCCGTCTTTCGACGCCTCGATGCTGGAGTTCCTCCTCGCGGTCGAGTCCGGCGCGACGATGGTGGTCGCGCCGACGACGATCTACGGCGGAGACGAGCTCGTCGAGTTCCTCGACGAGCGCGAGGTGACCCACGCGTTCATCACCCCGTCGGCGCTCGCCGCCGCGGCAACGCATCCGCTCCCCCACCTCCGGACCCTCGGAGTGGGCGGCGAGGCGAGTACCCCGGAACTGGTGGCGCGCTGGGGCGCCGACCGTCGCTACATCAACTCCTACGGCCCCACCGAGACGACGATCGTCGCCGCGATGTCGGCGCCGCTGCGCGCAGGAGAGCCGATCACCATCGGCACCCCGGTGCACGAGTGCACCGCGCTCGTCCTCGACCACCGGTTGCGCCCGCTGCCCGACCACGTCCCCGGTGAGCTCTACCTCGCCGGGCCGGGCGTGGCCCGCGGTTACCTGGGCAGGCGGAGCCTCACCGCCGGCCGATTCGTGGCCTCGCCCACCGGGGGCGGGACCGTCATGTACCGCACCGGCGACATCGTCCACCGCGGCGCCGACGGCGCCCTGATCTACCACGGCCGCAGCGACAACCAGGTGAAGGTCCGCGGGTTCCGCATCGAACTCGACGAGGTGAGCGCCGCACTGGCCGCCGTGGACGGAGTGGACTTCGCCACCACCGTCGTCCGCGGCGAGAGCGCATCGGCCACGTTGGTCGGATACGTCACCCGGTCGGGCGCGACGTCAGACCCCGCCGAGACTCCCGACTCCGAGACTCCCGACCCCGAGGCTCCCGGCCACGAGACTCCGGACGCCGGAACCCTGGATCCCGCGACGGTGCTCGAGTCCGTCCGTCGCCGGCTGCCCCGCCACATGGTTCCCTCCGCGATCGTCGTGCTGGACGAGATCCCGCTGACCGGCAACGGCAAACTCGATCGTCGGGCGCTGCCGGAACCATCGGCGAGCAGCATGGCCGCCACCGGCCGCGCGCCGCGCAGCGACGCCGAGACCGCACTGGTCGGCATCGTCGCGGACGTCCTCGGTCTCGCCCAGGCCGAGGTGGGTGCCACGGACGATTTCTTCCAGCTGGGCGGTACCTCACTGCAGGCGACCACGCTGGTCAGTCGGATCAACCGGTTGTCCACCGAGGGCAGGCTGCGGGTACGGGACGTGTTCGACAACCCGACCGCCGAAGCCCTCGCGGACCTCGTCGGGCTGCCGGCGGATTGGGAGGCCGACGCCGACGACTCGGCGAGCCGCCCGGTTAGACGGGATGCGTTCCCGCTCGCGCCGGTCCAGCGTCGCCTCTGGTCGATGGCCGCCGCCGACCCCGCATCGACCGAGTACCTCATGCCCTTCGTCCTGCGACTGTCCGGAGACGTCGATGTCGACGCCCTCCGCGGTGCGCTGATCGACGTCGTCGCACGACACACGAGCCTGCGGACGGTCTTCGAGGCCGTTGACGGCACACCGTCCGGCCGGGTTCTCGACGATCCCGAGGCGATCATCGGCGCGTTGACCCCGGTCACGCCCGCGAACCCGGACGCACTCATGAGCGAGGTCGCACGCCTCGCGTCGACTCCCATCGACCCGACCACCGAGGCGCCCCTACGCGCATCACTCCTCGTCGATCCCGGCACCGATGACGGTGCGGCCGACCACGTCCTGATGCTCGTCGTGCACCACATCGCCGCCGACGGTGCGTCGCTGCCGATCCTCGTCGGCGACCTGGCACAGGCCTATCGCGAACGACGCGCCGGCCGCATCGGAGCCTGGGCCGCAGCCGAACTCGACTACCGCGACCACGCCGTCGAGAGCGCGGATGCGCCCGCGATCGCCGCCGAACTGGGGTTCTGGACCGAGCACCTCGCGGGGGCGCCCGCCGAGAGCACGGTCGAACCAGTCGGTAGTGGACAGTGGCAGTCGGGCGGACAGGGACAATCGGGCCGGCGACGCGAATCCGGTGCGCGGTCGGTGAGCCTGCCGCTCCCGGCACACACCAGGGCCGGCCTGACCGCCTTCGCCCGGGAACAGTCGACGACACCGTTCTCCGTCATGCACACCGCACTCGCGATCCTGCTGCACCGTCTAGGCGTAGGAGACGACCTGGTCATCGGCAGCCCCGTCGACAACCGCACCGGGATGACCGGTGTCGACCGCGACTACAGCGGCGTCGTCGGCATGTTCGTGAACATGGTGCCGTTGCGCAGTCACCTGCGCAGCGCGGAGACCGTCGCCGCGCTCGTCCGCCGGACCCGCGACGCCGACATCGACGCCCTCGATCACCGGGGCGTCCCGTTCGACGACATGGTGACCGCACTCAATCCCGAACGCGCGCACGGACGCCACCCGATCTTCCAGGTGGCGTTGTCGGTGCACGACTTCGCCGGTGCCGCACCGACCCCGGTCGGTGGCGCGGACTCCCTGGCCGGGACCGCCGTCCGGATGGACGACGAGCTCCTCGCCGAGGTTGCCGAATTCGATTCGCTCGCAGCCAAGTTCGACCTGCAGTTCACCGTCACCGGGCTGGGCGTCACCGACGCCGACACCGACGCCGCCGTTCAGATCACCTACGACGCCGCGCGATACGGCCACGACGATGCCCAGATGCTGGGGACGCGGCTCATGCGCGTGCTGCGCGGAATGCTCGGCGATCCCGGGCGCGCGATCGGCGACATCCGTATCACCGACCCCCTCGAGGTCGCCGAACGCACCCCCGCCCTGGGACCGCGGGGTAAGACGCCGACGACGCTGGACGTGCTGATCGCCGACGCCGTGCGACGTCACCCGGATGGTGTTGCCGCCATCGGGCAGCCCGCCGGGGACGGCGACTGCCCGGAGACTCTCACCTACGCCGAGCTCGACGCCCGCTCGAACCGGCTCGCACGTGTTCTGCTCGGGCGTGGGGTCGGCGCCTTCACACGTACGGACGACGACTCGGGCACCGAGGGTCCCGACGTCCGGTCGTCCCGGGAACCGGTGGTCGCCATGGCGATCGGCCGCTCCCTCGACTCTCTCGTCGCGATCTGGGCGATCGTGAAGGCCGGCGCCGCGTATGTTCCGATCGACCCGGAATACCCGGCCGACCGCATCGCGCACATGCTCGACGACAGCGGCGCGCAACTGGTCGTGACGACCTCGTCCTCCTGGGACCGCATCCAGGAGAGCTCGACCGGCAACGACGTACCGACCCTGGTACTCGACGCCGCGTCGACCAGGACCCGGATGAAGCACTCGTCGCCGGCACCGATCACCGATGCCGAGCGGGCGTCGACCATCCGCCCGGATCAGTTGGCGTACATCATCTACACGTCCGGTTCCACCGGTAGGCCCAAGGGTGTCCTGGTCCCGCACAGCGGACTGCGTGCCGTACACGACGAGCTCGCTGAACGCATGAATCCCGGACCCACTTCGCGCGTACTGCATTTCGCGTCCCCGAGTTTCGACGCCTCGGTACTGGAAATGCTTCTCGCACTGGCCGGTTCGTCGGCACTGACCATCGTCGAACCGCACGTCTACGGTGGTACCGCGCTCAGCGACGTCATCGACGCGCGGCAGGCCACGCACGCGTTCATCACGCCGGCCGCGGTCGCCAGCATGGACCCCGCGGCAGTGCCGTCACTGCGCGTGCTCGCGGTCGGTGGCGAGGCCTACGGAACCGACCTGGTCCGACGCTGGTCGCCGGGGCGCACGCTGATCAACGTCTACGGGCCCACCGAGACGACGATCATCACGACCGGCAGCCGTTCGCTCACCCCGAACACGCCGCTGACCATCGGCACGCCGAACAACGGTGTCGGCGCGCTCGTCCTCGACGAGCGACTGCACCCGGTCCCGCCCGGCGTCACCGGCGACCTGTACCTGACGGGCGTCCAGCTCACCCGCGGGTACCACCGCCGGCCCGGGCTCACCGCGGTGCGGTTCGTCCCCGCACCCATGGTCACCGGGCCGCGGTTCGCCGGCCAGCGGATGTACCGCACCGGCGACCTGGTCCGCTGGACCGGCGACGGGCAGATCGTCTATGTGGGACGCAGCGACACGCAGGTCCAGGTCCGCGGGTTCCGCATCGAACTGGGTGAGATCGACGACGCACTCGCCGCCGAACCCGACGTCGACTTCGCCGTCACGCTGGTGGACGGCAGCGGGACACAGGCCACCCTGCGCAGCTACGTGACCGCGACGCGCGGGTCCGACCCCGAGCCCACCGATCTGCGACGCCGGGTGGCGCGCCGCCTGCCGCGGCACATGGTGCCCGTCTCGGTCTCCGTGCTCGACGACATCCCGCTGACCCCGACCGGAAAGCTCGACCGTGCGGCGCTGCCGACACCGGTCGTGTCCGCATCGGGCAGAGCACCGGCACCCGGGACCGAGGCGACCATCGCCCGCGTCTTCGCCGAGGTGCTCGAGGTCGAGGTCGACGCCGTCGGTGCCGACGACGGATTCTTCGACCTGGGCGGCAACTCTCTCATGGCCACCACGGTGACCAGCAAGCTGAGTGAGCTCACCGGGCACCGCGTCGCGGCGCAGACCCTCTTCGGGGCACCGAGTCCCGCCGAACTCGCCGACCTGCTCGACGGCGGCGCAGACGTCGACGGGGGCGACGGACAGTCGGCGTCGGCGTCGGGTCTCGGCACTCTCCTGCCGCTGCGTCGAGCCCCGCGACACACCGGGTACGACGCCCCCGCACCGCTGTTCGTGGTGCATCCGGCGATCGGCCTGTCCTGGAGTTTCACCTCGCTGCTGCCGCACCTGCCCGCCGACCGCGCGGTCTACGGCCTGCAGCATCCGGCACTCGCCGGCGATCCGTGCCCCCGCACGATCGCCGACCTCGCCGAGGTATACGTCTCACGGCTGCGAACGGTCTCTCCCGAGGGGCCGTACCACCTGCTCGGGTGGTCGCTGGGCGGACTCATCGCCCACGAGATGGCCGTGCAGTTGCAGGAGGCAGGCGAGACGGTCGAGCAACTCGTCGTGCTCGACAGCTACGTCGTCGCGGAACGGCCCGACCTCGACACCGAGGCGTCGATCGCGGAACTGATGCGCGAATTCGGGCTCGATGTTCCCGACGAGATCACCGCAGCGGGCACCGGCGAATCAGCCGAACTCTCGGTCGCGGACGCGTTCCGCGTCATCTCGGCCGCGGGTGGAGCACTGGGCGGACTCTCCGAGGACACGCTCACGACCGTGCACGAGGTGTTCCGGCACGCTTCCCCGCTGGCGCGGAACTGGCAACCCCGGGTCTTCGACGGTGACCTCACCTTCGTGACCGCGACCGTGGACGCGCACGACGGTCCACCGGCCGTCGCCGATTGGCACACCAAGGTCACCGGTCGCGTCGTCGAGGTCGAGGCCACCAGTACCCACGCACGCATGTTGTTGCCGGAGAACGTCTCCGAGTGGATGACCGCAATCGAAGCAGTCCCGGCCACACCGGGAATCGCAGCACAGGAGGAGGAATCATGACGAACCCGTTCGACGACACCGAGGGGACCTTCCGCGTCCTCGTCAACCACGAGAATCAGCATTCGCTGTGGCCGGATTTCGCGCCCGTCCCCGACGGCTGGCACGTCGTGTTCGGCCCGTCGGGACACGACGAGTGCCTCGAGTATGTCGAGGAGAACTGGCGGGACATGAGGCCCGCCAGCCTGATCCGCACCATGGAACGTTCGCAGGACAGTGAAAGGGAGGTCACACATGGGGCGGCACAGTATGGATGACACGACATCGGCTGACACGATGTCGGCAGACTTGGCAACGGCAGACACGGCACCGGCCACGGCTCCCCGCGGCGCACTCGACGCGATCACCCCTGCGCCGAATGCACTCGAGCTGCGTGGACTGCGAAAGACGTTCCGTACGGGCCTGTTCGGCCGTGGTCGGCGCGTCCACGCCCTCAACGGACTGGACCTGACCGTGCCCTCCGGCACCGTGCACGCGCTGCTCGGTCCCAACGGCGCAGGCAAGACCACCACCGTCCGCGCGGTCGCGACCCTGATGAGGCCCGACGAGGGCTCTGTCGTCGTCGACGGCGTCGACGCCATCGCCGACCCCGGCGCGGTCCGCAAGATCATCGGTGTCTCCGGTCAGTACGCGGCGGTCGACGGGAACCTGACCGGTTTCGAGAACCTGCGGATGGTCGGGCAGCTGTACGGACTCTCCCGGGCCGAGGCTTCCGCGCGGGCACGGGAACTGATCGCCGACCTCGCTCTCGAGGACGCCGCCGACCGGCCGATGCGCACCTACTCCGGCGGTATGCGGCGGCGACTGGATCTCGCCGGAGCCCTCATCAACCGGCCGTCCCTGGTGATCCTCGACGAACCCACCACCGGGTTGGATCCCCGCGGTCGCCGGCAGATGTGGGAGGTCATCACCGAACAGGTCGCAAACGGCGCGACGGTACTGCTGACGACGCAGTACCTCGAAGAGGCCGACGCGCTGGCAGACGAGATCACCGTCATCGACCACGGCACCATCCGAGCGCAGGGCAGTGCCGCCGATCTCAAGGCGTCCACCGGCGCATCGATCCTCACCATCGCGGTGCGTTCGGACGACAGCCGGAACGACGAGCTCGTCGCCACGACGCTCGCCGAGATCGGACTCGGTATGCCCGAACGACTCGGTACGGGTTCCTCCGGAACGAACCCAGCCGAACTGGCCGGTACCAGCGGCTCGACGTGGTCGATCCCGGTCGACGACGGGACGCGTAGCTCGGTCGCCGCCGTCCGGGCGCTGGCCGCCGCGGGCATCGACGTCGTCGACGCCACCGTCACCACGCCGACCCTCGACGACGTGTTCCTCGCCCTCACCGAGCGGAACCCCCATCCCGGCACGGACCGGCTCGACGACGACGCCGATACCGGCCGCGACGGTGCGTCGACCGAGCACGCCGATGGCAACGCACTCGGCGCCGACGACGCGCGCGATACCACGACGACCCGAACGGATCGACTTCATGCTCACTGACACCGCAGTACTGGTCGAGCGAAATCTGCTCACCGTCAAGCGAATTCCCACCCTGCTCATCAGCGCCACCATCCAGCCGCTGATGTTCGTCTTCCTGTTCGCCTACGTCTTCGGCGCAACCTTCGGCGGGGGCTCCTACCGCGAGTTCTTGATGGCCGGCATCTTCACCCAGACCGTGGTGTTCAACGCGGCCTTCACCACCGTCGGCCTGGCGAACGACACCTCCGACGGCATCGTCGACCGGCTCCGGTCGCTGCCGATGTCCCGGCTGGGCGTCATCAGCGGTCGGGTCACCTCGGACATGCTGCTGGGCATCGTCGGTCTCGCGGTGATGGTCGCCTGCGGTCTGGCGATCGGCTGGCGGGTGTACGGCAGCGCCGGCGACGCCGCCCTCGCCTTCGGCATCATCGGACTGTTCGCACTCGCGATGGCGTGGGTGGGTGCGGTGACCGGCCTCGCCGCACCGAATGTCGAAGCCGCGCAGAGCATCGGCTTCCTGTGGATGTTCCCGGTCACCTTCTTGTCGAGCGCATTCATCTCCGCCCAGAGCCTGCCGGGGCCGCTGCGCACGATCGCCGAGTGGAATCCGGTGACGGCCGTGGCGACCGCGTCTCGCCAGCTCTTCGGCAACGAGGCTCCGCCGACCTTCCCCGAGGCCACCGGATGGGTCGCCGACCATGCGGTCGGGTATTCGGTGGGTTCGGCCCTGGTCATACTGGCGGTGTGCATACCTGCCTCGCTCATCCTGTACCGCCGGTCCGCGAACCGGTGACCTGCAAGTCAGTCATCCGCGAATCCGCGATCGGAATACCCGTGATCGACGATAGGCCGAGAAATCCCCATGTGTTCGTTACCGTGGAACAGTGACACCGGACGATGGCAGCGCGGCCGCCGACGCGCACCACGGACGCGGGGGCGAAGCACAGATGTTGCGGGAGTTGCTTGCCGCAGCAGCGACGGGCGACCGAACCGCGTTCTCCAATCTGTACGACCGCACGAGTTCACGCATCTACGGACTCGCGTTCCGGGTGGTGCGGGACCGCCAGTACGCCGAGGAGATCGTCCAGGAGGCGTACCTGCAGTACTGGCAGAAGGCCGGCGAGTACCAGCCCGGGCGCGGTTCGGTCATCACATGGATGATGACCATCGCCCACCGGCGTGCCGTCGACCGCGTGCGGTCCGAAGAGCTGCAGCAACAGCGGATGTCGCACTACGGCGCGTTGTCCGTGGAGACCCCGCGAAACATACCGCTCGAGGTCGTTGTGCAGACCGACGAGGCGCGTACGCTACGAACATGTCTCGGTACGCTCACGGAACTGCAACGGAGCTGCATCGAGATGTCGTATTTCGGGGGCCTGACCTATCCCGAGGTCGCCCGGCACACCGATACCCCCCTACCCACCATCAAATCTCGGATACGAGATGGCCTGCGTCGGTTGAGAACCTGCCTGAGGACGCACGAGGACGCCTGATCCCACAATGACCACACCCGATACGACATCCGGGGACCGCGAGGCCACCTGGCTCGACGATCACGTCGAACTCTTCGCCGTCGGTGCGCTGACCCCCGACGAGACCACTCGCGTCGAGTCAGAACTCGCCGCCCTGGCACCGCAGGAGCGCGCGGACTACGACGCGCAGATCATCGACATCCAGGCGGCGATGGCCGGTTTCGCGACCACCTACGCGCTCGACGCGCCGCCGGAACTACGCGACCGGGTGCTGCACCACGTCTTCGAGGGCGCGGCGTTGACCCCGGATGCGTACGTGCCCGCAGGCTCCGACCCCGGTCTGCAGACCCCGGTCGGCGCGCCGATGGCGCCGCACCCCGCGGCGCCGGCCGGAACGGACCGATCCGGAGAGACCGACCTCGCGCCACCCCCCATCGAACTGCGGCCCCGCGACGCACAGCACGGGCAACACCGGGCCGATCGCACCGCGCGGCGCCCGGCACGTGCGACCGCGATCCTGGCGGCGGCAGCAGTGACCGTGGCCGTGGCGCTGGGAGCCGGCGTGCTCATCGGTCGCACCACCGCACCCGATACGTCCACCTCGACGACAGCGCTCAGCGAGTCCCAGCGGGAGGTACTCGGGGTGCTCACCGCCGCGGACGCGTCGGTGAGCGTCGAACCCCTCGCCGGCGACCGCGGGACCATCGCGGTCGTGACCTCCGAGTCCGCCGACCAGGCGGTCGCACTCCTGCGGGATCTGCGCACGCCGATCCCCGCCGACAGCACCTACCAGCTGTGGTTGGTGGGTGCTGCCGCCCAACCCGTGCCCGCGGGTCTGATCCCCGGCGACGACACCGCCCCGGTGGTGGTGAACGACGTGGCCGGGTCGAAAGTGCTCGCGGTGACCATCGAGCCGGCCGGCGGCTCACCGCAGCCGACGACGCCGATCCTCGCCCAGGTCGCCCTGTAGACCAGCGCAGATTCACTCCATCGGGTGACAGTCGTAGCGTTCTCCACAGCCCAGGCGATCCATAGACTGAGGAGCCGGTCGGTGCGTCGGTGAACGAGTGCGTCTCGAGAACGAGTGGGTGCGGTGTGAACGGAATCGGTCGTCGGGAACAGCGGCAGGGACGGTCCGGCGGATGGAAACTGATTGCGGGTCTGGTGACGGTGGGCGCGGTCGTCGCGGGCCTCGGGACCGCTCCCGCGACACCGGCGTCTGCGGCACCGGCGTCTGCGGCACCGGCGTCGGCCCCCGACCGATCCCGCATCATCGACACCTACACCGACGATCCGCAGCAGGTGACGCTGCTCGTCCACTCGGCGGCGATGAACCGCACTGTCCCGGTCACGGTCCTCACCCCACGGAACCGTTCACGGCCGGCCCCGACGCTGTACCTGCTCAACGGCGCCGGCGGCGGCGAGGACTCCGCGACCTGGGACGCACGGACCACCTACAAGCGGTACTTCGCCGACAAGCACACCTACGTCGTCACCCCGATCGGCGGCGCCTACTCGTACTACACCGACTGGCAGCGGGACGACCCCGTCCTCGGCCGCAACAAGTGGCAGACGTTCCTCACGAAGGAACTCCCGCCGCTCATCGACGACGAATTCGACACCACCGGGGTCAACGCGATCGCCGGGATCTCCATGGCCGGGACGTCGGTACTCAACCTGGCCATCGCCGCCCCTGGGCTGTACCGATCCGTAGCCGCCTTCAGCGGCTGCGCCCGCACCAGCGATCCTGCCGGTCAGCAGTACATACGGCTGGTTGTCGAGGACCGTGGGCAGGCCGACATGACCAACATGTGGGGACCGCTCGACGGCCCTGGCTGGCGCGCGAACGACCCGTACCTGAACGCAGCGAAACTCCGCGGCAGCAAGGTCTACATGACCACCGGTACCGGAGCACCGGGCGTCCACGAGCAGCTGACCGACCCGAGCATCGGGGGCGACGGCTTCACCCTGGCTAATCAGGCGATCCTGGGCGGCGGGATAGAGGTGGCCATCGACATCTGCACACGCCAGATGGTCGAGCGCATGCGTTCCCTCGACGTCCCGGTGCACGTCAATTTTCGGCCGACCGGCACCCACTCATGGGGCTACTGGCAGGACGACCTCTACCAGACCTGGCCGAGAATCGAACGCGACCTGCGCTGACATCCGCTCACACACCGATCCGACCCCTCGTCCGGTCGTGATCCGACCCCCGCGGGCCGGGGACTCACCACGAGTCGAGGCCGGTGTAACCGTCCTGGAGGGCGCGCGCGAACAGATGCGTCTTGGTCGGAGCGCCCCGACCGACGGCGGTGTATTTGGCACGGATTCGTGCAAGGTGCGTACTCACCGTCGAGGCCGAGATGAACAGACGCCCCGCGGCGTCTTCCTTGGAGTCGGCGGCGAGCCACGCCAGCAACACCTCGACCTCGCGGTCGGAGAGGCTCGGTCGCTGGATCACGGCCGCCACCTCCGCATTGCCGCGATAGTCGGCGAGACGCGCAACAGGCTTGCGCGCCAACATGTTCGGTGCATCAGCACGGCGTGGTGCCGACGACGCCCCCGTCGTGAAGATTTCTGTCGTCGCCGTCATTGATCCATCCCCTTTTCGATCGGCGCATTACTCACGTCCCCGACGCCGCACGCTCCACGCGTTCTCATCGTTGTCCAACGGTAGGTCGGCCGAGGTACTGGTCGGTAGACCCAGAATTGGGGACCACGGCGCCACCCGAAGCGATCGCACACCCGGTTCCCCATGCTTCCCTCCTCATGTCCGAGTTCTTGTTCACGCCACTGCGACTCGTCCGCGGTTCGCACCCGCTCACCGCCGGCGTCCGCGAAAGTCGTCGGACGCCACCCCGGTGGCGCGTCGAAGTCGTTGCGGCACCGGCAGCCAACCGTCCTCGACGGCGCGTTTGAACAGGTCCACCTTGGTGCGCGTGGGCCTCCCCGCGTCCGCGTATTTCTGGCGGATCCGTTTGAGGTACTCGTTGACCGTCTCGGCAGACACCCCCAGTGCGGCACCGACCCGCGCCGAGGTCTCCCCGGATGCGTATAGCGCCAAGACCTTCTGTAGCTGAGGCGACAGATCCACGGCGGCGAGCTCCGGATCACCGTCGATGGCTGCGGCCCACTCGGTGGTGAGGACCGCCCGACCGCGGGCAGCCGCCCGGATCGCATCGATGATGACCGACTCGTCGGCTGACTTGAGCACCACGCCGAGCGCTCCGGCCCGCGCGGCCGATCTCAACAGTGACGGATGCTCCCCGGAGGTGTACACAACGGTGGCGACCCCGGCCGCCGACAGCGTGTTGACGTTCTCGCGTGGCGTCGTGCCGTCGTCGAGACGCAGATCCAGCAGGACGACGTCGAGAGGCATCCCGCCCAGCACCGCGTCGACAGTGGAGGCCGCGCAGACGAGAGAGATGTCCACAATCGGGTCGAGCACACGCTCGATCCCCCAGATCGGGGAGCGATGGTCGTCCACCATCCCCACACGGACGAGGGACACCCCATCCGCCGAAGCCTCTGCAGCCATCGCGCCCACCCCCTCGGAACCCGGCCCCGCCATCTACCCCGACCGTTGTGGTGGCATCGCAGCGTCGACGGTTCTCAGCAATCACGGTTCTCAGCAATTACACAGTGTTTTTCAATCGCTTACTCAGCGAACGTATCCGACGAGTCGGACACCGCGCCTCGTCGTCGACGTCACCAGCGACGATCCGTCCCAATCTGAATGCAGTTGTGTCCACATTCTGGGGGACATCGTCCACAGCGACCCCACCCGAGACGGTCGCATGCGAGACTAGAACACGTTCTAGAAATCGTGACTGCATGCCGGCCTGGCCCGGCAACCGATCCCGACCCGACACGCAGAAGGAGAACAGGTGAGCGCACCTTCGACCCACGACGTCCTCGGCACTCCGGTGACGATGCCGGTCGAGATCCGGCACGCGCGGTGCTTCGTCGCCGGTTTCACCGCCGACACCGCAGCCGTCGCGCGGGCCATCGACGCCGAGTCGGCGCAGCCGGGGACACTCCGGCCGCTGCGCATCCGGCCAGGTCGCACCATGTGCATGGTCGTGTTCGTCGACTACGTCGACGGCGACCTCGGACCGTACAACGAGTTCGGGGTGTGCTTCCTCGTGGAGGACCCGACGACCCCGCCCGCCTCGCCGATCCGGGCACTGCGCTCCCTGCTGAAGGGAGACGCACGTGCGCTCGTGCACCGCCTCCCGGTCGACGGCGACTTCACCCTGGCCGCCGGTCGCGGCATCTGGGGATTCCCCAAGACCCTCGCCGAGTTCGACGTCGACCACTCGTCGGCCACCAAGCACGGTCGCCTCGTCTCCGACGGCGCCCTGGTCGCGGAACTGAGCGTCAAACCGGGCGTCAAGGTCCCCGATTCCACGGCCGACACCGTGTTGCACGCCTACTCACAGCTCGACGGGATCACCCGGATGACACCGTGGCGGCTCACGTCGACCACCGGCACCCGCACCCGGATCGGCGGTGCGAGCCTCACACTCGGCGACCATCCCATCGCCGACGAACTGCGGTCCCTGCGCCTCGGCCGGCACGCCTTGATGTCGAGCTCGGTCGATCGGATCACGATGCGTTTCGAGGACCCCACGCTCGTCTGACGAGGCAGGTTCTCGCTGATGACGCCGGCCGGAGGACGCCCGGGCCGCGGGCGGCGGACAATGAGCTCATGAGCAATCTGGAAACGGACCCCGTCGAGGTCGAGTGCCATGCCGACGCCGGCATCGCCGCGGGTTCTGGCCTACTCCACATGGACGTACTCACCGCCCGCGACGTTCCGTTGGGCGGCCCCCGCGCGATGACAGTGCACCGGACACTCCCCCAACGCGCCCGGTCGCTCATCGGGGCCTGGTGCTTCATCGACCACTACGGTCCGGACGACGTCGCGAGCAGCGGCGGGATGGACGTCCCGCCGCACCCGCACACCGGACTCCAGACGGTCAGCTGGCTGTTCACCGGCGAGGTCGAGCATCGGGACACGATGGGCAACCATGCGATGGTCCGCCCCGGCGAGATCAACCTCATGACCGCCGGACACGGCATCGCGCACACCGAGGTCTCGACACCCGACACCACCACCTTGCACGGGGTCCAGCTGTGGGTCGCACTGCCGGCCGACAACGCCGACACCCCACGCGACTTCGCGCACCATCGGCCCGACGAGCTCGACCTCGGCGGGGTCACCGCCAAGGTCTTCCTGGGAGAGCTGTTCGGTACGCGCTCGCCGGTCCACACGTTCACGCCGCTGACCGGCGCGCAGCTGGACTTCGCACCCGGCGCCACGGTCGACATCGACGTCGATCCCGAGCACGAACACGGCATCCTCGTCGACACCGGCACCGTCGCGGTGGCCGGCAACGACGCCGCGGCACCCCTGTCCCGCACCGAGCTGGGTTACGTAGGACTGGGCGCTCGTCGGATCACGCTGACCAATGTCGCCGAGACCGATGCCCGCGTCGTATTCCTCGGCGGTGCACCGCTTTCCGAGGACATCGTCATGTGGTGGAACTTCATCGGGCGCACGCACGAGGAGATCGTCACCTACCGAGACCAGTGGGAAGCCCACAGCGAACGATTCGGACAGGTCCGCGGTTACGTCGGCCCGACCCAGCACCTGCCCGCGCCGACGCTGCCGCACTCCCGGCTCCGGGCCCGCAGCAACACACCCGGTCGCGCGGTCCCCTGATCTCTGGAGGCGCGTGATCCGAAAGTCCCGCGAGAATCCCCTGCCCCCTCAGGTGCGAGGAGCGCAAGCGACGAACCCCCTGCACCCTGATCCGAGAGAACAACACACCCATTGGTCCCTAATCCGAAAGAACCGCATAACCCCTGCTCCCTGAGGTGCGAGGAGCGCAAGCCGCCGGGCCGAGCAAGCGACGAAGGAGCGCGTCGAGGTCGACGAGCCTCGAAGGGCCTGGTGAGACACGATGCGAGACCCTTCGTGGCTCGCTTCGCTCGCACCTCAGGGAGCATGGATTTCGGACACTCACGAGTGTTCGTGGTCCACGAAGGCCGCTAGGCCGCAGCTACTGAGGTGCGAGGAGCGATAGCGACGAGCCCCGAAGGGCTGAGCACCTCAGGGAGCACCGGGCGGATCACCCCGCTCGCACCTCAAGGAGCACGGGCGGTATCTCGGTCAGGCGATCACGCCGTGCCGAGCAGCTTCGCGAAGTTCGCGATCCCCGCGGCTTCGACCGCCTGCCGCCGACCGTCGGTCACGGCGGACGCACTCGACAATTGCCTGCCGTCGACGGTCACGTCTGTGACCGCAGCGCCGCGCCGGGGTGTCAGTAGCGACACGAGTTCGCCTGCCGCACGGGCTATCCGGTCGTTCAGCGAGGTGGTGTCGCCGTCCGCGCCGGCCCAGTCCGCCGACGCGGCATACACACCGGTCGGCAGAACGACGGCACGCAGGTAGGCGAACAGCGGCCGCAATGCGTGGTCGAGCACCATCGAGTGCCGCGGACTCCCGCCGGTCGCGCCGATCACCACCGGCTTACCTGCCATCGCATCGATGTCGACGAGATCGAAGAACATCTTGAACAGTCCGCTGTAGGACGCGTTGAACACCGGGGTCGCCACGATCAGGGCATCGGCTCCCTCGACCGCATCGAGCGCAGCGCGCGCCCGACCGGATGCGAAGCCAACGGTCATCGCCTGGCCGAGGTCGACGGCGAGGTCACGCAGGTCGACGATCTCGACCTCGACGCGCCCCTCCCCCATTTGTTCGGTGACCGCCCCGACCATCCGGTCGATGAGCAGTCGCGTCGACGACGGCTCGGACAGACCCGCGTTCACAGCGACGATCCGCAGTGCGGTCATGACGACACCTCCACGTTCTCCTTCGCCACACCGTCGCCTGCCGCGTCTCGGGCGGCGACGAGCGATTCGTGCGTCGGCGCCTCGGGCACATCGGCGGGACGCCCCTCGGCGAATCCGGCGCGCAGGTCCGGCAACACCTCACCCAGCAGGTCGAGCTGCTCGAGCACGGTCTTGAGCGGCAGGCCGGCGTGATCGACGAGGAACAGTTGACGCTGGTAGTCGCCGAACGTTTCTCGGAAGGTCAGCGTCTTGTCGACGAACTCGGCGGGGCTACCGACGGTCAGCGGCGTCTGCGCCGAGAAGTCCTCGAGCGACGGGCCGTGTCCGTAGACAGGCGCGTTGTCGAAGTACGGACGGAATTCGCGCACCGCGTCCTGCGACTTGGGGCGAATGAAGAACTGTCCGCCGAGACCGACGATCGCCTGGTTCGCCTTGCCGTGGCCGTAGTGCTCGTACCGTTCCCGATAGAAGTTGATGAGTCGCTGGAAGTGCTCGTTGGGCCAGAAGATGTTGTTCGCGAAGAAGCCGTCTCCGTAGTACGCGGCTTGCTCGGCGATCTCGGGACTGCGGATCGAACCGTGCCAGACAAACGGTGCGACGCCGTCGAGCGGGCGCGGCGTCGAGGTGAACGACGTCAGCGGGGTACGGAATTGCCCTTCCCAGTCGACGACGTGCTCGGTCCACAGCCGGTGCAGCAGGTGGTAGTTCTCGATCGCGAGCGGAATGCCCTGCCTGATGTCCTGCCCGAACCATGGGTACACCGGACCGGTGTTGCCCCGCCCGAGCATCAGGTCGACACGACCGTCGGCGAGGTGCTGCAGCATCGCGAAGTCCTCGGCGATCTTCACCGGGTCGTTGGTGGTGATCAGTGTGGTCGCGGTGCTCAGTTGCAGACGCTCGGTCTGCGCCGCGATGTACGCCAGGGTCGTCGTGGGCGACGACGAGAAGAAGGGCTCGTTGTGATGCTCGCCGAGCGCGAACACGTCGAGTCCGATGTCCTCGGCCTTCTTCGCGATCTCGACGATCGCCTTGATCCGCTCGTGTTCCGTCGGCGTCGTGCCGGTGGTGGGGTCGGCGGTGATGTCGCTGACGCTGAAGAGTCCGAACTGCATGTCGCGCCTCCTGATCGTGGTTACACCCACCATAACCGGACCGCGGTCCGATTAATTCCGGAGCCCGGTGAGTTAGTGTTGGCTTACTGCGGAGTAGCCGCGGGAGTTTAGCGGCGCCGGGAGCGAAGCGAGCGGGCCGACAGAAGCACCGGCGCCGGGAGCGAAGCGAGCGGGCCGGACACCATTGCATCGAGGAGAGTCGTATGAAGATCCGGAAGTCCGTCGCCGCGGTCACCCTCGCCGGGGCCGCTCTGTTCGTCGCCACCGGTTGTTCGGAGTCCACCGACACCGTCGACGAGGCGACGAGTGTGGTGTCGACCGCGGTCGAGTCCGCCGCTAGCCAGGTCGAGACCGCTGCCAGCGACGCAGTCGACGAGGTCACCGGTCTCGACAACGACGACGCGACGGAAACACTGCGCCAGGCGATCGACCCGAACACCTCCGCCGAGGAGATCGACCAGGTCGTCGATGTCACCAACCCCGCCACCAAGCCGGCCGCCATCGCTTTCGCGAAGGGCGCGTCCGCAGCCGGTTACACCCCGGATGCGTTCACGGTCACCAAGGTCACCGAGAACGGGGATGACAAGGCCACGGCCACCGTCGCCGTGAAGAGTCCGCACTCGTCGACGCCCGTCGACATCCAGCTCGCCTTCGTGAAGGTCGACGGCGACTGGAAGCTCAGCGGCGACGCCATCAATCAGCTGATCAGCATGGGCAGCGGCCAGCAAGAAGGTAACTAGTCCCCAGGCCCACGTCGCCTCCTCGCCTACACTCGAACGGGTGCGGTTCCGTCCCGGAGCGCAGCGGCGAGGAGGTGTACGTGCGTACCGACCATCCCACCCATCCGTTCGCTCCGCCGGTGACCCGACGCCACGAGCGGTGGCCGCTGGTCAACGATCTCGACGACACCGAGTTGCCGGCCGCGGCCGAACCCATCGGCCCGCAACTCGACGTGAGCGCTTCGGCGCCGGACTCGCCGATGCTGCCGACCAGGGTCGAGACGGCTGCAAGACCCGCGCCGCGTACGGCGACTCGCGTCGACACCCGAATGCCCGCGCGTGAACATGCCGCGCTCCCGCCGGTGGGCGACTTCTGGGACCTGAAGAACGCGGAGCGCGCACCCCTGGCTGCGATGCCCGTGCCGGCGCGCGTGTTCCCGCCGCGTCCCGCGCCCTACCTGACCCGGCCGGTCGGCGGCCGTCCCGTCGCCCCGGCTGCATCGCTGGCGCTGACCACCGGCCTGATCTCGATTCCCTTGACCCTTGTTCTGGGTCTGGGCGCGATCCTCGGCGTGGTCGCCGTGGTCTCCGGTGTGGTCGCCGTGAAACAGGTCCGACGAGCCCCCGCAGAACGTAAGGGCACCGGCCGCGCGATCACCGGCATCGTGACCGGCGCCGGCAGCATGGTCGTCGGCGGCCCGATCCTCTTTCTCGTCCTCCTCCTCGCAGGGCTGTAGTCGGCGCGAACCTCGGAGGGCGGGCCACGCAAGGTCACGAGCCCTTCGAGGCTCGCTTCGCTCGCACCTCAGGGAGCAAGAGAGGGCCGCTCGCACCTCAGGGAGCAAGAGAGGGCCGCTCGCACCTCAGGGAGCACGAGAGGTCCGATCGCACATCAGAGATCCAGTGAGCCGCTCACACCTCAGTATCTGCGGCGTGGCGGCCGTCGTGGACCACGAAAGACCCCCCTCTGCTCCCTGAGGTGCGAGCGCAGCGAGCCACGAAGGGTCTCGCAACGTGTCTCACCAGGCCCTTCGAGGTTCGTCGCTTGCGCTCCTCGCACCTCAGGGACCAGGGGTTATGCGGTTCTTGCGGATTAGGGAGCAGGGGTTATGCGGTTCTTTCGGATTAGGGAGCAACGAGGACCGCTAGCACCGCAGAAGTTCCCGCTCGAAGACAAACACAACGAGACCCGCCAGATGACGGGTCTCGTTGTGTGGTGTTCGTGTGTCGGGGCTAGCTGACTGCCCGGAGCCGCGGCCTGACCGAGGCCACCTCGCCGCGTTCGCGTCCGAGCCAGGCCTGGATCTCGCCGATCACCTGCAGCCGGGCGTCCACCGGGTCGATGTCCACCAGAGACGGCATGCAGTGCATCAGGGCGGCGTAGAAGGCCGACGTCGGCGACATCCCGAATTCGGACAACACGCTTCCGTAGTCTTCGACGCGATCGGCGAGTTCACCGTAGGTGAGAGCGTCATCGCCCAGCCGAACAGCTGTCAGATGGGGCGTGATCGCCCCTCGGTTCTGGATGTCGTCCAGAAGTAGCTGGTCCATGATTACTGCCTTCCCGCCCGTGGAGCGTCGACCGCTGTGTCCCCGCCTCCCCTGACGTTGGTACCTAGCGATCCTTCAACCCAGTGTGCCCTACCTCATTCAAGTAGTAGAACACTGGCTCAACATGTGTGGGATATTCCACAACAATTCCCGTAACTATGCTGCACTTCGATGTTACGGCTGCGACTGTAGTTGCAACAGGGCACCAGTGGGTTGATTCTTTACCTGTTATCCACATGCAACTGTCCCGACATTCAAGCAAGTCCCACTCTGCCGACCGCGAGTGTCGGCAGAGAACCGAGCTCAGGCGTCGCTGCTCTTGTCCGCTTCCATCGCCTCGATGAGACTCTTGGGCCGTAGATCGGTCCAGTTCTGCTCCACATACTCCAGGCACGCAGCACGGCTGTCCTCACCGAAGACCTTGGTCCATCCGGCGGGGATGTCCGCGAAGGTCGGCCACAGCGAGTGCTGGTTCTCGTCGTTGACGAGTACGTAGAAGCGGCCGTCCTCGTCGTCGAATGGGTTCGTCATGGGTGTCCTTTCTCCATAGACGCGGCGACTGTCGTCACCCGCCTGCTTTGTTGTTGTCGAACGTAGCGGCTCTCGGCCGGGACAGCGGCGAGGTCAGGTCGATGATGTCACGCAAATCCCCTCATTCCGGTCCCCGGCCGCCGGCGCCGTCGACCTGCGTCAGCTGGGCGTCGAGTGTCGGCCCGATGATCGCCAGCGCGTCGGCGTTCGCCATCCCGAGGTGGTGTGTGGCGACGTCGACGTTGTCGATCGCGCCGGTGACGAATGGGCGCCAGGCACCGGCCAGCAGGGATGGGTCGTCCTTGTCCTCGGTCGCGGTGAAGACGTGCATGTCGCCGGCGAAGACATCCGGCCGGTAGTCGAGGACCACCTGGGTCGAGGAATCGAAGCTGTCCATGATCCGTTCCACCTGATCCTCCGCCAGCAGTCCCATCCCGGAGATCTGCTGACGGATGATCGCGGTGACCTCCTCGGGGGTGGACGCCTGCACGTCGTCGCCGAGATCGAAGAGATCGCGCCAGCCGCCGAGGACGTCGACCACCGTCGACGCGTCGGGTTCGATGGTCTCGGCGACGGTCGATCCTGGTGTAGCCACCCCGGCCACGTCCACGGACGCGTCGCCGTCGGTCGACGGACGGTCGTGCCCGGTGATCACGGGCTCGTCCTCCGGTCGCGAGTCCATGATGCCCAGGTACGCGACCCCCTCGCCGAGGTCGACGAGGTGGGTGGCCATGGCGTGCGCGATGACTCCGCCGACCGACCAGCCGAGCAGGTGGTACGGGCCGTGTGGCTGGACGCGGCGGATCTCCTCGACATAGCGCCGGGCCAGCGCCCGCGCGTCGGTGACGCTCGGTTCGCCGGTCACCACGTGCGGGTCCTGCACTCCGTAGATCGGCCGGTCCCGCAGGTGCGGGGCCAGTCCGCCATAGAACCAGGCGAGGCCGCCGGCCGGGTGTACGCAGAACAGCGGTGGCCGCGATCCCTCGCCGCGGAGAGTGATCACGACGTCGCTGCTCACCGCGTTGCCCTCGGCGAGGCGGCGGGCCAGACCACGCACGGTCGGATCGTTGAACAGCCACGCGAGCTCGATGTCGAAGCCGTTGCGGTCCCGCAGCGCGGCGGCGACCCGGGTGGCGGACAGGGAGTTGCCGCCGAGGTCGAAGAAGCTGTCCGAGGCTCCGACCCGCTCGACGCCGAGGATCTCGGCGTAGGCATCGGCGATCGCCTGCTCGACCGGGGTGCCCGGGGCGACGAACTCGCTGGAGGTCACCTCGGGTGCGGGCAGCGCCGCGCGGTCCAGCTTGCCGACCGGGGTCAGCGGGAACTCGTCGAGCACCGTGATCGATGCGGGCACCATGTGCGCGGGAAGCTGTGCGGCCAGCAGGCCACGCAGTACGTCCACCTGTACACCGTCACCGACGACATATGCGGCGAGGCTCGAGGCCACCGAACTCGGCGTTCCCGACGCACCGACGCCGACGACGACCGCGGAACGCACCTCGGGTACCGCGCGCAGCACCGCCTCGATCTCGCCGAGCTCGATGCGCAGTCCCCGTAGCTTCACCTGGTCATCGCTCCGACCGGAGTACTCGAGGGTGAGCGCGCCCGAACGCGTTTCGCGCCACCGCACGACATCGCCCGTCCGGTACATCCGACGTCCGGCCCCCGCGTACGGACTGGCGACGAACCGGGAAGCGGTCAGGTCCGGCTTGTCGAGGTAGCCACGCGAGAGGGCGGGTCCGAGGACGTACAGCTCCCCGGCCACGCCGACCGGTACCGGCCGCAGGTGTGCGTCGAGCACCAGGAACTCGACGCCGGGCAGCGGACCGCCCAGGCGGACGGGATCGCCTGGCGTCGCCGCCTCGCCGACCGCGATCATGATCGTCGTCTCGGTCGGGCCGTAGCCGTTGTGGATGCGGGTGTGCGGTGCCCACTCGTCCATCACCGATTGCGGGACCGCCTCACCACCGGCGGACACCGCCTGCAGGCTCGGCAGTGCGGCCGGGTCGAGCGTCGACAGCACCGACGGCGTGAGGAAGGTCGTGGCGACCTCGTGTCGCTGCATGAACTCCTGCAGCTCCGCGCCGCCGACCGCGCTCGACGGTCGGTAGACGAGCGTCCCACCGTTGATGGTCGCGAGGAGGTATTCCAGCACGGAGGCGTCGAAGCTCGGGGACGCGAACCCCAGCACCACCGCCCCGTCCTCGATCTCCATCGCGCTCGACTTCGCAACGGCGAAGTTCCGTAGTCCCGTGTGCGACACCGTGACACCCTTGGGGCGACCTGTCGACCCCGAGGTGTAGATGACGTAGGCGACGTTGTCCGCGCGGACCGGACCGGCCTGCTCACCCGGCTCCACCGTGGCGTCGGAGGTGGCGTCGAGTTCGACGACCACCGAAGTGTCGTCGAGACGGAGCCACTCGAAGCCCTCGTCCGGCAACTCCCCGACGGCGGTGACCGACAGACCCATCCGGGCGCCGGAGTCCTCCACCATGGTCGCCACCCGTTCGGCGGGGTAGTCCGGATCGATCGGGACATAGCCGCCGCCGGTCTTGGCGACCGCCCAGATCGCGACCAGGAGATCGACGGAGCGGGGAATCGCCAGTGCCACGAGGGTTTCCGGCCCGACGCCGCGGCCGATCAGCCAGCGCGCCAGTCGGTTTGACCGGGCGTGGAGCGCGGAGTACGACAACGTCGCGCCGGAGGCGTCGACCACCGCGGTACGACGCCGGTACCGCGTGCCGGCCTCGGTGAACAGATCGCCGAGCAACACGGCGTCGGCGGCCTCGCCGCCGCGCACCGGCACCAGCGACTCGGCTTCGCCGGCCAGCAGTATCGGCGCCGCGGCCACCGGAGCGCTCGGGGTCGCGGTGAGCGCATCGAGCAGGCCGACAAAGCGGGCCGTGAACCCGGCCGCGGTGCATTCCGCGAACAGATCGGTGGCGTATTGGAGTGCAGCCGACCATGTCTCGCCCGCGCCGGCCTGGGCAACCGAGAACAGCAGATCGACCTTCGCCGGCACCTCACCCACGTCGAGCGGAGTGACCGAGATGTCGCCGAGATCGGCCGACAGCGACTGTCCGGCGAGTTCGGGCACCACGCTCTGGTCCAGAGTCAGCCACACCTGGGTCAGCGGGGCGAACGCCTCGGAACGGACCGGGTTCAACCGGTCGACGAGGGTCTCGAACGGCAGGTCGGCATGCGCGAAGGCGTCGAGGTCCACGCGACGGACCCGACCCAGCACATCGGCGAACGTGTCACCGCCCGCGTGCGCGGTGCGGAGCACGAGCGTGTTCACGAACATTCCGACGAGCGGGTCGAGTACCTCGGCACCACGGCCGGCGATCGGCGTGCCGATCGTCACGTCGTCCGTCCCCGACAGGTCGCCGAGCAGGACCGCCAGCGCCGCGTGCAGCACCATGAACGGAGTGACCCCGAACTCGTCGGCGACGATGTCGATCCGTGCGGTGACGTCCGCCGGGATGGTGAACGCCACGCGCGCGCCGCGCTGTGAGGCGACCGCCGGGCGCGGCCGGTCGGTCGGCAGTTCGAGCAGGTCCGGCATGCCGGCCAGGTGCGCTGTCCAATACTCCAGCTGGGCACCCATCACCGACGCCGCGTCGTCGACATCGCCGAGGGCACGGCGCTGCCAGATGGCGTAGTCGGCGTACTGGACGGGCAGCGGCTCGAACCGCGGCTCCTCTCCCGCCGCCCGCGCGAGGTAGGCGGTCGTGAGGTCGGTGACGAGCGGGCCGAGGGATTCGCCGTCGGAGGCCACATGATGCAGGACCACGGCGAGGATGTACTCCGTTGTCCCGGAGTCGGTCCCGACCTCGAGAAGCCTGGTCCGCACCGGCCAGTCGACGGTCAGGTCGAAACCGGTCGTGACCGCAGAGAGTACGGCCTCGCCCCGATCGCGATCGTCGGTCGCCGACACGAACTCGTGATCGAGTCGTGCCGCGATCTCGGTTACCGGGGCGATGAGCTGCACCGCCTGACCACCGGCCTCGGGATAGGTGGTGCGGAGGATCTCGTGCCGCGCGACGACGTCGGCGATCGCGGCGGCGAGCGCCGCGGGATCGAGATCACCGCTCAGGCGCATCACCGCGGGGATGTTGTACGCCGCCAGTGTCGGATCGAAGCGGTTGATGAACCACATCCGCTGCTGGGCATACGACAGCGGGATGCGGTCCGGACGCGGCGTCGCCGCGACGATCGGCGGGAGTCCGCCCGTGCGGTCACCGAGGCGTTCGGCCAGCAGGCGCGGCGTCGGCGCCTCGAAGACGTCGCGGACCGTCACCTCGACTCCCAGCGCGTCGCCGACGCGAGCCGCGGCACGCATCGCCGACAGCGAGTTGCCACCGATGTCGAAGAAGTTCGTGGTGGCGCCCACGGTGCCGGGCGACAGCGACAACAACCCCGCGAAGACGTCGGCGACGGCGGTCTCACGCGAACCGACCGGTGGCACCACCGCAACGGTGTCGACCGTCGGGGCGGGCAGTTGCTGCCGCACGATCTTGCCGGCACTGCTGAGCGGCATCTCCTCCAGCACCACCCACATACCGGGACGCATGAACTCCGGAAGAGCATGTGCCACCGAACGTTTCACTGCATCGAGATCAACGTCCGCGGGAGCCACGTAGGCGACGAGCTGCTGCCCGGAGGGGGTCTCGACGACGGCGGCCGCGGCGTGCACCACCGAGGGCGCCGAGGTGAGGGCCGACTCGATCTCCCCCAGCTCGATCCGTTGGCCACGGAGCTTGACCTGGAAGTCGGTGCGTCCCTGGTACTCCAGCTCGCCGTCGGCTCGCCAGCGGACCAGGTCACCGGTCCGGTACAGGCGAGAACCCCGCGCGCCGTACGGGTTCGGCACGAAGCGTTCGGCGGTGAGGGCGGGCCGCGAGGTGTAGCCGCGGGCCAGCTGGATGCCGCCGAGGTACAGCTCGCCGGTGAACCCCGGTGCCACCGGTCGCAACCGATGGTCGAGCACGAGCGCAGAGGTGTTGGCGACGGGCCGCCCGATGGTGACCTCGTCGCCCGTCACGCGCGCGACGGTCGCGTAGATCGTCGCCTCGGTGGGGCCGTACTGGTTGCTGACGGGTGCGTGCGGGATGAGTTCGCGGACGGTCCGCGCAACGCTGCGCGGGAGCGCCTCACCACCGGTGTGCAGATAGCGCAGCCGCGAGAGTCCCTGCAGTTGTTCGCGATCGGCGACCTCGGTGAGGACCGCGAGCATCGAGGGCACCAGCGTTGCCGAGGTCACCCCGAAGTCCACGAGGTACCGCAGCACCGCGACGGGATCACGGTGCTCCCCCGGCTCCATGACCACCAGACGTCCGCCCGAGACGAGCGGGCGCAGGATCTCGCCGACCGACGGGTCGAACGTGAGCTCGAGCACCTGCAGGAACACGTCGTCGGCACCGAACTCGTAGTCGGCCCGGTCGTGTTCGAGGTGCCCGCGCAGCGTCGTGTGCCCCACCGTCACGCCCTTCGGCCGTCCCGTCGACCCGGACGTGAAGATCGTGTAGGCCGGGTTGTCGCCGGCGACATCGGCCAGTCGTTCGGACGGTGTGAACAGTTCGACGGAATCGGCCGTAACGGTGCCGGATTCGACGGCGAGCACGTGCACGCCGACGCCCAGTGCCTCGATCCCGGCGGGTGCCGGACCGTCCGCGACGAGTACGGCCGCGACGTCGGCGGTCCGCGCGAGGTAGTCGATCCGGTCCGCGGGGGCCTGCGGATCCATCGGGACGAATTGACCGCCCGCGACGAGCACCGCGTGGACGGCCACGATCATCTCGACCGACCGCGGCAGGCAGACCCCGACCGCCACTTCCGGGCCGACACCCAGCTCGACGAGACGACGCGCGAGAACGCTGACCCGGGAGCCGAGTTCGGCGTAGGTGAGTGTTCCCGACGTCGTCGCCACCGCGGTGTCGTGCGGTGACGCGGCAACGCGATCGAGCAGCAGGTCGGCGACGTGCGAACCGGTGAGGGCCAGTTGCGGGCCGGCCTCCCACCTGTCGACGACGGCCCGGTCCTGCTCGGACATCGGCGGGATGTCGGCGATGCGGGAGTGCGCGTCGTCGGCGATCCTCTGCAGGATGCGGACGAGCGAGCGGGCGAAGACGTTGATCTCGTCGTCGTCGAATGCGTCGGGCAGATACGTCAGCCGGACCGCGATCCCGGCGGGCGACGGCGAGGTTGCCAGGTTGAGCGGGTAGTGCGTTGCGTCGGACACCTCGACGTCGCGGATCGCCAGCCCGACAGCGGCACTCGATGCACCGGCGGCCAGCGAGTCGTTGTCGACGGGATACGACTCGTGGACGGTCAGGGTGTCGAAGAGGGCGGGACGGCCCACGTGCGTGAGGATCTCGGGCAGGCCGATGTGCTGATGGTCGAGGACGGCGGTCTTGTCGGCCTGCAGGCGTCCGAGGACCTCACCGATGGTCGCGTCGGGGTCGACGTCGACGACGGCGGGCAGGGTGTTGATGAACAGGCCCACCATCGATTCGACACCGTCGAGACCGGCCGGTCGACCAGACACCGTCTCGCCGAAGGTCACCACACGATTGTCGGTGAGCCGCGAGAGGAACACGGCCCACGCGAGCTGCAGGACGGTGGCCACGGTGGAACCGGACTGCCGTGCCGTGCGTTCGAGACCGGACACGAGCGCAGTGTCGAGAACCCACCGGTGTTCACGCGGAAGGTGCTGCGCGGCAGTGTCTCCGGCGGCAGTGTCTCCGGCGGCGGTGTCACCGGCGTGCGGGTCGGCCGACATCCCGGTCAGGCCGGGGGCGACCAGCGTCGGGCTGTCGACCGGCGCGAGAACGCGACCCCATGCCTCCAGACCGGCGGCGACGTCGGTCTCGGCGATGCGCGCCAGATAGTCGGCGAAGTCCGTCCGTTCCCCGGTCCCGCGGCCGGTGAACGGGTTGCCGGTGGCGTACAAGGCGAGCAGGTCGGCCAGCACCAGCGGCCCCGACCAGCCGTCGAAGAGGATGTGGTGGTTGGTGATGACGACACTGGAACCCTGTGCGTGCCGGACGATCACGGCCCGCAGCAGCGGCGGATCGGCCAGGTCGAACGGTTCGGTGCGCTCGGCGGCGGACACCTCGTCGACCGCCGCCCGCAGCTCCGCCTCGGTCGACGCCCCGGCATCGACGACACGCCAGCGAAGCGGAACCGTCGGCGGGACGACCGTCACGACGCCACCGCTCGGTACCCGCACGAAGCCGGACTTCAGCGTCCGGTGATGATCGAGCAGCGCCACGACGGCGTTGCGCAACCGGTCCAGGTCGACGTCGCCCTCGAGGTGCAGAACCGCTTGTGTCACATAGACGTCCACCTCGTCGTGGCCGGCCAGTTGGGACTGGAAGTACAGGCCGCGCTGCAGCGGTGACAGCGCCCAGACCCTCGCACCCGGGTAGCGCTGCGCCACGGTGTCGAGGTCGTCCTGGGTCACGTCGGCGCCCGGGACGTCGGACGGCGACTGGCCGACCTCGGCACCGTCGGCGACCAGCCGCACCAGATCGTCCAATTCCCCGGTCCATCGGCGCGCGATGTCGCCGACGTCGTCGGGCGACAGGATCGCCTCGGGGAACTGCAGATCGGCGGACAGCATCCGGCCCTGCGGCGAGGTGCCCGTGCTGGCGTTGACGGTCAGGACGCTCATCGCGGCGACCCCGGCGGACACGGTGGCCGGCAGGAACGGGGCGTCGGGAGCCGGCAGGAAAGCGGTCTCGGCGGCCGGAGTCGTGACCTCGGTTCCGGGGGCCTCGTCGCTGCGACCGGTCCGGCCGCGCGTCCCGAGGTAGTTGAACGCGATGGACGGCAGCGGACGCGAGTGCAGGTGCGCCGCGGCCTCGTCAGGCTCGTTCGCATCGCCGGACCGCAGCAGCCCGTAGCCGATGCCGTGCCCGGGCATCCCGAGTCGTTCTTCCTTGGCCGCCTTGACCGCGTGCACGACGTCGGCCGCGGGATCGATCAGCAGCGGCGCGAGGGAGGTGAACCACCCGACGGTGCGCGACAGGTCGGCGCGGCGCGGGTCGTCGCCGTCGAGCAGGACGTCCTCGTAGCGACCGTGACCCTCGGTGAGCACTGTGACCGGGGAGTCGTCGGAGATCGCGTGGTCACGCTGCCACGACCGGACGGCGCGCGCCAGCGTGGCCAGCAGCAGGTCG
The DNA here is from genome assembly GCF_042743165.1 of Gordonia sp. NPDC058843. Classification (NCBI taxonomy): domain Bacteria; kingdom Bacillati; phylum Actinomycetota; class Actinomycetes; order Mycobacteriales; family Gordoniaceae; genus Gordonia; species Gordonia sp. NPDC058843. Next base: position 2,348 of record NZ_JBHYNC010000024.1, on the reverse strand, counting down.
ACGACCGACGCCGAGAATGCCTCGGGGACAGTCGTCGTCAGTGGCTCGACGATCGCCGGATCGATGCGGTGCACGATCGAGGACAACGTACCGTAACGGTCGCGTTCGGGGTCGAGCCGCGCACCGAAGCCGGTCACGTCTGCAGGTGACCGGTCCAGCCAGTACGCGGCCTCGGCACGGCGTGCCCCGAGTTGTCCGGCGAGTGCCGCCTGCCACGCGCGCTGGGAGGTCTCCTCGGCGCGCACGGCCACGGGTAGGCCCGCGTCGAGTTGTGCGTGGACGGTGAGCAGATCCTCGATGAGGATCGGCCACGACACCGCGTCCACCGCGAGATGATGGAGAACGAGGACGACGCGTCCGGCGCCGGCCTGGTCGGTGACGATCGTCGCGGCCACGAGGCGTCCGGTGGCCGGGTCGAGTCGTCGGGCCGCGTCGGCATGGGCTGCGGTCAGCGCCCGGGTGAACTCGGGCGAGCCCGCCGCGGCCTCCACGTCGACGACAGCGATCGAGGCTGCGGCGTCGAACGGCGTACCCGTGGTGAGAGCCGGTGTCCCGTCGCCGATCGTCAGCCGCGCGGAGAGCATCGGATGCGCGGCGACGACGGCACCGAGCACCTCGCCCAGGCGTGCGGCGGTCAGACCGGCCGGCGCGGCGAGGACCATCGACTGGTTGAAGTCGGCGAGGTCGGCCGGGGACGGCGCCGCCTCGACGAGCCAGGACACGATCGGCGGCAGCACCACGTCCCCGGTGCCGTCGGGTTCGTCGAGCATCGGCGGACGGGCATCGCCGGCCGCGGCCACGCGCGCCATTCCGCGAACGGTCTTCTGCTCGAATATCTCCCGCGGCGACAACGACAATCCGGCGGCCTTGGCCGCCGACGCGAGCTGGATCGACATGATCGAGTCCCCGCCGAGCGCGAAGAACGACTCGGTGACCGACACGGCGTCGACGCCGAGGAGCCCGGCGATGATCGCCGCGAGCGTCTCCTCGCCCGTGGTCGCGGGTGCGACGTATCCATCGGCGGGCGTGGTGAACTCCGGTGCGGACAGAGCACGCCGGTCCAGCTTGCCGCCGGGGGTCACCGGCAATTCGTCGAGGACGACGGCATGATGCGGGATCATGTGCCCGGCCAGACGATCCGCGGCGCCGGCCAGCACCGCGTCGGCGTCGAGGCCGGTCGGTGCGACGGTGTCGTCGCCGACGAGGTAGGCCACGAGGCGGGTGCGTCGGGCGTCGTCGTCGACGCCGAGTACGACGACCGATCCGACGCCCGGCTGGTCACCGAGAACCGTCTCGATCTCGCCGAGCTCGACACGCTGGCCGTTGATCTTGACCTGGTGGTCGGCGCGGCCGGCGAACTCGATCTCGCCCGCCGCGGTGATCCGCACGAGGTCGCCGGTGGCATACATCCGGCGACCGGGTTCGCGGGCGAAGGGATCGGCGACGAACGACGTCGCGGTGAGGTCGGGACGCCCGAGGTAGCCGCGCGCCAGGGAATCCGGGCTCGACAGGTAGAGCTCGCCCACGACGCCCTGCGGGACCGGGTGCAGGCGACCGTCGAGCACGTAGGCCGCGAAGCCGCGCACCGGGCGGCCGATGGTCACCGGGCGGTCGCGTTCGGAACGCCCGGTGGTCGCCCACACGGTCGTCTCCGACGGCCCGTAGAAGTTGAACATCCGGCGGGACGAGTCCTCGCCGGCCCAGCGTGCGATCAGCTCCGGCGGGCAGGCCTCCCCACCGGTGACGAGATTGCGGATGAACCGCCCGCGCATCGGGTCCACGCTGGCGAGGACCGTGGGGGTGATGAGGGTGTCGGTCACCCGGTCGCGTTCCAGGATGCGACCGAGTGCGTCTCCGGCGTACTCGGCGGCGGGCGCGACGACGAGAGTGTGCCCCAACGCGATCGACCACATCATCTCCAGCACCGAGGCGTCGAAGCTCGGCGACGCGACGTGCAGGACACGCGTGTCGGGCGCCTGCGCGGGCGTGCCGGTCACCTCGGCCAGCGCGTCCACGAAGTTCGCGACGCCCCGATGGGTGACGCCGACGGCCTTGGGACGGCCGGTGGAGCCCGAGGTGTAGACGAGGTAGGCCAGATCGTCGAGCCGTACCGGGGCACGACGTTCGTCGTCCTCGATGCGCGCCCCGGACACCGCCGGGTCGTCCAGGGCATCGAGCTCGAGCCACTCGCAGGACGACTCACCGAGCCGCGGACGGGTCGCCGTGTCGGTGATGCCCAGTCGCACAGCGGAATCGGTGACCATGTAGGCGATGCGATCGCTGGGGTAGGCCGGATCGATCGGGACGTAGGCCGCACCGGTCCGCACGACGCCGAAGACGGCGACCAC